>CBINGC010000001.1:0-270436 GCA_966250105.1 uncultured Sphingopyxis sp.
GCGGTTCGGGCACCGCCGACTTTCCGACGCCTGCCGGCGTCCGAAACTCTAAACGATTTCAGACTGTCCGCTTCCCGCATTGAAATCCAACAAGCGGACGTTCGGAAAACCTTAGGCCGCTGACTATGTCGGAGCATGGTCCGTCCGCTCGAAAGGGCGACAGCGAATTTCCCCTCGATCGCATCCGTCAATTCAGCCAAATCCGATTTTCGATTAAAAATTGAAATTCGCTCTGATTTATGTTTTATCTATGCCGTGCCCAAGGTAAAAGACGCCCTCAATGGTTTCAGCGTGGCGGAGGTCCACTCGATCAGTGGCTTGTCCACGCCGATGATCGACTATCTGAAACGTCACGGCTTCCTGCAGCCCGCATATTGCAGTGCTGACAATCCCCGCGGCCGGGTTCGCTACTATTCCTACCGGGACCTTCTCGTCGCGAAAATGATCCAGCGCTTCCGCGACACCGGCGTTCAACTTTCCCGCCTCAAGATCGCAGCAGAACGCCTTTCCCAAGACAGTTTCTGGCCGGACGGAGAATCTCCCGTGGACGGTCTGAACTGGGTGGTCACCGATGGGCGCGACGTTGGTTTTCGTGATTACGACCAACTTCATGAAGAGATACTCGGCAACGGGCAGAAGGTTTTCGCCTTCGTTCTGAACGTCGGCGAACTGGTTCGGGAAATACGCTCCAACATTCCTCGCGATAAACAGGCGCTCTTCTCGATGGCCGTCAGAGAGCTGCAGTTTGCGCTATCCGGCGAGACGAAAGCCGCATGATGCTGTGCTCACCCCGAAACCCCCTCACGAACGTCGACAGCCGGACGCGGAGAGGGGGCGGCCTGCCCCGGCACCCTTCCCTTGTTGAAACGAGCGATCTAGCGGCGACCCACTTTTGGAGAGACTCATGAATTATCATCCGCGCACCATCGCGCCTGCGGCCCTGCCAGCCACTGTCCACGACGGCGACACTCTCGTGTGCTGGTCGAGGATGCAGGCCGAGGCTGGCCAGTCGCTTGACGCAATTGTCCGCCGCAAGGAGCTCGAACGTGAGGCGAACGGCGGGCTGTTCCTGTGGGGTGTCGGCAACGCACCTTCGCGGCTCGCCCATATTTTTGCGATGATGCGGCAGCCTGTCAGCGCGATCTTTTCGGTCATGAAATCCAAGCCGAAGCAAATCGATGCGGAGGCGAAGGATCTCCTTCTTTGGCGCGCCTATTATGACGCGGCGGGGACGCCACGCAGGTTGCCGGCGGCTTCGGTCGTCACCAGCCGGGCGGGCACCTCGGCAGGCCGCAAACGCGCCCATTATGCGCTCATGTGCCGCAGCGATGATTCCCTGCGAATCAACCGCGGCGGCGCCCGCTTTGACCCTTTGGCATTTCGCAACGTCGGTGAGCGTGGGGGTCCAGTCGGCGCATCGCAAGTCACTGCCCTCCTCCGTCAGGTCGCGACCCAGCGGGATGATGCCTCCTACGAAGTCAGCATGACAGCGGACCTTGTCGAAGGATATTGGGTCCGTCTTTGCGATCCGGTGCTGATCGGGCCGGCGGAGAAGGCCGAGCTTGATGATCTTTCGTCGTCCTCGTCAACCGACTGGGCGCTGCTGGCAGCTCGGCTCAAGGATCGGCCCGCGCTCAATGACGACCTGCTGGTTTAACTTCGAAGGTTCCCTTTTCGTTCTCATGGTGCTAAACACCCTCGGATCAAGGGATCGGCAGGGCGATTGAACGCGGAACGCAAAAAACTCACAGACGAGCTTCGCCGCGCGGGCATCAGCAAGGCCGCGATCGAAGCAGCGTGGCCAAGATGGTGGGATGACACGCTCGCGGAGTCGCCCTCGGGCCGCGCCGAACTCAGATTTGCGCTCGCGCGTCGGCTCGGTCTGCGTTCACAGCCCCTGCTCGGTGAACGCGTCGAGTTCGTCTGGAACGACGAAGCACGGTTCAAGCACCTGACCGCCGAGGACGAGGCAGCCCGCGCCGCTATGACCTCGTTCGGGATGGCAATCGGCAAGTCGTTGCTTCAATCCGTTGCAGAGGGCCCCGCGATGGGCGCGATCGACGCCGAGCGGCTGCGCGACGCCTTGCTCGCCAGAAGACCATATGCGGATCTCGGTGGGCTGGTCTCGACCTGCTGGGCGCTCGGAATTCCGGTTATCCACTTGCGGGTCTTTCCGCTCGAGGCAAAGCGAATGCATGCGATGGTCGTCCACTCAAACGGACGCTTCGCCATCCTCCTCGGCCATGATGCGCGCTTTCCCGCGCAGCTCGCCTTCACCCTCGCGCACGAGCTTGCGCATATCATGCTCGGCCATCTCGCAGGCGCCCCTGCGCTGGTCGACGTTGAAGATCCCGCGACAGCTGCCGACCGAGACGGCCAGGAGCGCGAGGCAGACGAATATGCGCTGACCGTCCTGACCGGCAGTCCTGACCCCACGATCGAGACGAACATCGATGATTTCAATGCGCCGACGCTGGCGCATGCGGTGCGCGTGGCGGCGCCGGTTTACCGGATCGAACCGGGCACGCTCGCGCTGTGCCTTGCCTATCGGCGAGAGATCTGGCCGGTCGCAATGAACGCATTAAACAGGCTCTATCCCGATGTCGGCCCGCTATGGCAGGAGGTTAACGGCGTCGCTGCCCAGCAGATCATCTGGGACTCTCTCACTGACGATGCGTCCGATTATCTCCGCAGCATCATGGGTATCCCGAATGCGTGAGAGAGTGCTGCTCGACAATGACGTCCTGATAAAGATGTCGGCCTGGCAACTCGGCGGTCCGCTGACGGACTGCCTGACGACCGTGTCCGGTCCGCCGGCCATGCTGGGCGTCGCCGCCTTCGTCATCAGGCGCAAGCTCGGCAAGATCGGCCTCCGGAATCCGGCGGACGCAGAAGCCTCCTTCGCCGGGCTGTGCGACGCCCTCTCGCTGGTGGAGCCGACCGAAGAAGAGCTTCAAACGGCGGCGGCGCTCGAAGAGGCCGCCAACCGGGCAGATCTACAGTTCGACACCGGCGAGAGCCAGCTCGCCGCCATTCTTCTGCACCGGGACGCCGCGCTGCTCGCCACGGGCGACAAGCGTGCTATTGCCGCTCTGGCGGTGCTCGCACCCGATGCGTTGGCCGGGCGTGTCGCGCCGCTCGAGGCGTTGCTACGGCAAATCGCGGCGCGGATCGGCATCGAGCAACTGCGTGCGCATATCTGCAGCGAACCTAGGGCCGACAGATCCGCCGCGATCTGCTTCGCCTGCCACCGCGAAGAGGCTATTATCGCCGCGGAGGTCGAAGCCTGTCTGGCGAGCTATCTCGGCGATCTCGGGAAGGCCGCAGAGCCGATCCTAATCAGCGATGCCGCGCTCTCAGCGCTGGCCGCGTAGGAATACCGCATAGGGTTTGCGCAATGTCGCAACGAGGCTGATCGGAATGTCGCGAAGCGGCGCGTCGTTCGGAATCTGGGGACCATCGAGCATCTCGAGGCAAGCCTTGTCGACGCGCCCCTTGATATACCGCCCGCCGTTCCGCCCTGTGCTGTTCCCTATGGGAACTTGCGTCTGGTTCAGCGGCAACTGGAAATCGGCTTTGCGCAGATTGTCGATCCAGAGGGCGTAGCGCGAACCGCGAACACTGATTGCCTCAGGGATCTCGTGCCAGTCGGTGCCGTTGACCGAATATTCAGCTGCGCTGATTGGGTCCGCGAAATGCTTGGAATTGATTTCTTCCATACAGAGTTCGATGACCTTGCCGCGAGCGCCGATCGCCTCGCCGAACGGCTGGACCATGGTGCTAGGATGACAGGTGCTTCCCCCATATCCCCATAGCGCATAACCCGCCTCCCGGATTTCCTTGTCCTTGCGCTCGATAATGTCCTCAAGGCTCTCGCGCGCATGCACGCCGACCTTCATGAACAAGATGCCGTCACCGGGCTTATAAGGTGCGTTCATCGGCTGCCTCCGAACAGTTTGAGTTCATATTCATCGTCATGCGCCTTGCCGTAATTCACGCGGTGGCGCTCGAGGACATAGTGGACCCGCGCTTCCTTCGAGCGGCCGTAGAAGTTCTCGAGGCGGACTGGATCGATAATTGCGGCGCTTGGTAGTGAAGGAGCTTGATTGCCTGGGAGCGCCGAAATGTAGAGATTGCAGGACCGCAGGTCCGGCGCGTCGTCCAGATGATATTCGTGCAACTTTCGCTGCATTTTCGAGACATAATAACCCTTTTCGGCGGCGCGGCGCTGGACGCTCGCGAGGACCTGCTTCGGCCAGTCGAGTTCATCATCGTCGGCGATCACGATCATGCCCTCGCCGCCGTAGCGGCACGCCTCGATTCCGCGCTCGACGAAAATGTTGACACTCTCGCCGTTGTTTGAGGCGCCCCAGGGCGGGTTGGTATAGAAACAATCATATGTCTCGACGTCAGGGAGCGCATCGAGGACGTTATAGAGGCGGGCATCGAGATTGGTGATGCGGGCGGCCTCGGCAAAGCGCGTGACGGCGTTGACCGTCCGCTCGTCGAAATCGAAGACCGTGATATGGGCAGGACCGAAGGGAAGGACGTCGCTCGCCTGGAGATAGGCGACGCATACACTGATCGCATCGCCATCGCCGATAAAGGCGAGCCGTTTGCCGTCCGCCCAGTC
This sequence comes from uncultured Sphingopyxis sp., assembly GCA_966250105.1. GTDB lineage: Bacteria > Pseudomonadota > Alphaproteobacteria > Sphingomonadales > Sphingomonadaceae > Sphingopyxis. The sequence goes on from CBINGC010000001.1 coordinate 4,634, forward strand.
GGCAACGATCTCGCTCTGGAAAACCATGTCGCCCGACTTCATGTGGATCTGATCGAACTCGCGCAGCGGGCGCGGGCGGTTCTGGACGACATCGGAAATCGCGTTGATAGCGCGCCGCAAATCCACCTGATGGGGCGGCCTCGGAATTACCGGCAAGGGGGTGGCAGGGGGGCGGCGCTTTCGCTTCAACCAAGAGAAGAGCGGATTCATGCGGTGTCCGTCCACGGGCGCGGATGCGCTGGTACCTGCGAGCTGGTGTCGATCGTTGCCGGGAGCCTCCTGTTTGATCCCGCCAGTTGTACCTAAGCGCGACGGCCTGCGCAATGTTCCATTTTAGTTCCTCGCGACATGATCCCGAACGGTAGCACCAAGTCCATAATTGCCTCGGTAATGCGCATATGCTCCCGATCGGGAACATTGACCTTGATTTTACCGCCGATACGGGATATATGATCCCGTACAGGAGCATTTATGAAGCCACCAAAGTCCGATATCGAGAGGGCAGCAGCCGGCGAAGGAACGTTGAATGCGTTGCTCCGCGGCCGCGTGTCCGATCAATCCGCGATCTCGGACATCCTCGCAGGGAACCGCTCAACGCTGAAGACCGGCGCCGGTAGCGAAGCGCCAAGCAGGACGCCAGCACAGACTCCTGCGCGGCAGGCAACGCGGTTTCAGCTCGACACCGTCGCAGATCTCGGTGCTCTCGTCCGCAAGGCGCGCCAGCAACTCGGATTTACCCAACAAAGCTTCGCCGACCTGGCCGGGGTCGGACGCCGCTTCGTGTCCGAACTCGAAAGCGGAAAGCCTACGCTCGAGGCGGACCGCGTCCTGCGCTGCTGCGCTGCTGCAGGGATAGACATTTTCGCGGAGCTACGCGCGCCATGACCGAACTCGACGTCTGGCTCGAGGCGTTCGGCCAACCGGTCGGCCGCATTGTCTCGGCCGATGCCGACGACCTCAGCTTCACCTACAATGAGACCTATCTCGGCGTTGCCGACGCGCATCCCATATCTCTCTCGCTGCCGCTTGGCGACCGGGCCTACCGCAACGGCGTAGCCCGCGCCTTCTTCCAGAATCTGCTGCCGGAGAACAACCAGCTCGACCAGTTGCTCGCAAGAGAACGGCTGGAACGTGGCGACGTCGCCGCAATTCTTCATCATCTGGGCGCTGACCTCTCGGGCGCATTGTCCTGCCTTCCCGCCGGCTCGCCACCGGTAAAGGCTCCCGGACAACTGGCGGAAGACTATATTCCGCTCGACGACCACCAACTCCACGAGATTGCCGCACGCCTGGGAAGCAACCGGCCGCTTCCCGGCGAGATACGCGACCCCTCCCCCGTCTCGGGCTTTCAGCGCAAGATCGCGCTGACGCAGCTCCCGGAAGGCACGTTCGGAGTACCGCGGCCGGGCACGGGCGTGCCGACGACCCATATTCTGAAGGTGCCCGAACTCGCGTTTCCGAGGGAAGCCTTTTTCGAAGCCACGTGCGGCAGCCTTGCATATCACATCGGCCTGGATACCGCGCGCTCGCGATCCTACTGGATCGGAGATTATGAGGTCATATTGAGCGAACGGTTCGACCGCGTAATCAGCGACGGTGCGGTCACCCGGATTCATCAGGAGGATTTCGCGCAGGCGGCCGGACTGCCACCGCGACTCAAATATGAACGAAACGGCCGACCGGACCATCGCTACGACGTGGAGACAATCTTGCGGGTTCTTCGCCAGACCACGAGCCCTGCGCTGTCCAACGACGCCTTCCTGCGCGCGACGATTTTCAATCTTGCCATCGGCAATACCGACAACCATGCCAAGAACCACGCCTTGCTCTATGACCGCGGCACGTCACCCCGTCTTGCGCCGCTCTATGATCTCGTACCAATCACGCTGAGCAACGAGCATAATCACAACCTGTCCTTTTCGATCGGCGATGCGGCGCACCCCGACCAGGTAAACGCCGAGGATATTTCCGCACTTCTTGCACGCTTCGGCCTCGCGGGCCCGGCAGCCCGTCGTTTCATCGAGCAACGACTGGAGCCGATCGTCGCTCCGCTCGCGGAAGCCCGCGAGGTAGACGGCGAGTGGGCAGCGAAATTCGACGCAGCGCTGCGGGCGCAGAGCAACCGCTTGCTTGATCTGCTGCGCGCGGCAGCTAGGAAGAGCTGAGGGGAACGCGCTGGACAGCCACGAGGGAAGAACGTCAATGGCGTCACTTGACCATTGGGATGCGATCAACAAGGTCTCGGACGTCGTCCAGAACCGGCCACGCCCGCTGCGCGACTTCGACCAGATTTACATGAAGACCGGCGACATGGTGCGCCAGTCCGAGGTCGTCGCTGCATGGGCCAGCGACAAGCGCCTGGCCTTTATCGGTGACGGCGACGCGGTGAGCATTTGCGTCGCCTATCTCCACAAGCGCGGGGTTCTCGATTTCGGCCCGTCGAAGGTCACCGTGTTCGACTTCGACGAACGCATAGTCAATTCGGTCAAACGGTTTGCCGACAAGGAGCGGCTCGACAATATCCTCGATGCGCAGCGCTATAATGTCCTCGACCCGTTCCCGGATCCTGGGCGATTCGATCTATTCTATACCAACCCGCCATGGGGCGAACATAATGGCGGCGACAGCGTGAATGTATTCGCGCAGCGCGGCTTCGAGGCCACCGGGTATCAGGGCGAAGGCCTCCTCGTAATCGCAGACGATGACGAGCTGCCCTGGGCGCAGACAGTTCTCGCCAACGCCCAGCGCTTTGCATCGGACCGGGGTTACCGCGTCTCCCAGCTGCAGCAGAAGCGGCACCATTATCATCTGGATGTCGAGATACCCTCCTGCAACCTGTTCCTGCGCGCCCTTCCCGGCAACGTACCCCCTGTGACGCCGTCCGGTCCAATTGAGCCCGCAAGACTCAAGAATTTCTACGGCCTCTACCAGGAACCCAAGGTCCGCTATATCCGGGAGAGATCCCGCCCCGACTATGGAAGGGCGGCCGAGACAGAATATGAACTTGAGTATCTGGAGCCAAAGCCGTGACCGAATTTCTCACCCCCGGCACCGGCCTGTTCTTCATGCGGGTCGGCACCCATGCCCGCGAAAGCCTTGAGGAGATCGTCGAGCGCAAAACCGCGGAAATCGAGAAGCGGGGCTATACATTCTGGGGCTATGGCGGAAACACCTGCCATCCAGTCACGTCCGTGCAGCCCTTTGCGAAGGACCGCAGGGCGTCCGGCAATTCGCTGTTTCTCTGCATGGAGGAAATGGTCTCGGAGCGCTACTTCGGCGAGCCGTTAGCCGCGGCCGAATATTCGGAGGACGGCCGGAACTGGCAGGACATCCCCGCCGACATCGAGGTCCGAGGGTCGCGTTACGCCCTGCGTATCGACAGCCTGCGCAGAGCGGACTTCATCCTTCCGCTGGAGGATACAAGGATCCCGGTAGGCCCGTCGTCGGGCCGGCCAGGCAGCCGCTTCGTCCAGGGGAATGTCGACAAGGCCTGCCTCGTAGTCGAGCCGGGAGCCGGCGCGCACGACGAGTTCAGTCACCGCAGGATCTCGCTCGTCGCAAACCTCCTGGAACCCTACGCCCTGATGCTCCGGAACTTCCGGCCGGCCAAGCACGAGAGCTGAGCCCCGGCTTCGGGAGCTACCGCGCTGGCTGGCGCGACAGCCCGTGAAACCAGGTTTGCCGGGTGCGCCATGAAACGCCGTCGACCTGGCCAAGAGCAACGAACTGGAAGACCTGTCCATGCATATCGAAACACTGTCGCTGACGAACTTCCGATGCTTCGGACCAACCCCGACACCTATCGCGTTGAGTCAGGGGCTGACCGCCTTCATCGGGGTCAACGGGGCCGGCAAGACAGCGGTTCTGCAGGCACTGCAAAGATTGTTCGGGATCACCGGCGACCAGCGCAGATTGAGGCGGCAGGATTTCCACATTCCCCCGGCCGAAGCTGCGGCGCCACTGTCGCGTACCCTGGCGCTCGAGGTCATTCTCGCCTTCCCGGAACTCGACGCCGGAAGCGGCGGAGGGGCCGCGGTGCCGCAATTTTTCCAGCAGATGGCAGCAGATGACAGCGGCGCGCTCAAATGCAGGCTCCGCCTGGAGGCGACCTGGACCGACGACGGCTCATCCGAGGGATCCGTCGAGCAGAAATATTGGGCGATCCGAACGTTGGGAGACTATGACGAATCCGACTGCATCGATCTGAAGCCCCTCGACCGGGCTCGCATCCAGCTGATCTATGTCCCCGCCTCGCGAGACGGCGCTTCGCAGGTCTCGGCCTTCCTGCGTGGTCGCCTTTGGCGCGCGATAAGTTGGTCGGCTGATGTTCGTCAGACATTTTCCGAGTCAGGCGCCACGCTCAACGGCGCCTTTGCGGCGGAGCCCGCCGTCGACATCGTCGCACAGGCCGTCACGAAGCGCTGGCAGGAGGTTCATAGCGCAGGCACGGACACGACGCCGTCCTTCCGACCGGTCGACTTGCGCTTTCAGGAGTTCATCCGGAAGGTGCAGGTGATGTTTCGCCCAGACGAAGCCGGGCGCGAACGGGCGCTTGAGGATCTGAGCGATGGCCAGCGCTCACTCTTCCATCTTGCGATGACGGCCGCGACCCTTGACGTCGAAGCGGCAATTGCAGGTGCGAACGGACCGTTCGGATTTCAGGCCGGAGGCCTGCCATTTCCCGCATTGACGCTGATCGCAGTCGAAGAACCCGAGAATAATCTCGCGCCCTTCTATCTCTCGCGGATCGTCCGCCAGATCGAGGATCTAACGCAGGGAACGCAGGCACAGGCCTTCATATCGAGCCATTCAGCCAGCATCCTCTCGCGAGTGGACCCCGTCCGTATCCGTCATTTCAGGCTCGATCCGGCCGATCGTACGGCAAGGGTTCGCCAGGTCACTCTCCCGCCCGATGGAGAGGAGGCCTCGAAGTTCGTCCGGGAGGCCGTGCGAGCCTACCCGGAACTCTATTTTGCACGTTTCGTCATCCTTGGCGAAGGCGCGTCCGAGGAAGTTCTGCTTCCTCGCCTCGCCGATGCAATGGACCTCGACATCGACAGGAGCTTTGTCGCCGTCGTCCCGCTCGGTGGCCGCCACGTCAATCACCTCTGGCGCCTCCTGACAGCACTCGACATACCGCATGCGACACTGCTCGACCTCGACTGGGGCCGCGATGGCGGCGGATGGGGCCGTATCAAGACGAGCTGCCAGCAGCTGCTTCAAAACGGAACGCCACCGGCATTGCTGTTCGGAGCGCAGCTTGATCCCCTAGGTCACGATGCCAATCTAGCTGCATTCGATTCCTATGCCGAGACTGATACTCAAGGCATACAAAATTGGATGGGCCAGCTCCGGGCCTTCAACATCTTCTTCTCGGCGCCGCTCGACATCGACTATGCCATGTTGAAGGCCTTTCCAGCAGCATATAAGCTCACGGAGCCGGGGCGGCTCGGCCCGTCGCAGCAGGGCGATCCTCGCGGGGCCGTGCTCGGAGAATATGGGAAGGGCGCGCTTTACGACGCTTCGACCGATGACGATCTGCGCTGGTATCGCTATCTGTTTCTCGGGCGCGGAAAGCCGGGGACGCATGTCCGCGTCCTGAATTCCATTGCCGCCGATGACCTCGCCGCCGGCGCGCCGGGGACTTTGCGGGACCTACTCAACTCCGTCATTTTCAGGCTGTTGCCAGCCCCCGCAGTGCCCCCCCTGCGGTCAATATGGCGCCGCCTCTGCCACAGCCTCCCCCGCCTCCTCCGTCGGCTTCGTGACATTGCGGCTCATTGCACCCGACGACTGGCAGCCACGGGGCATTGCCGACCTTGAACCGAACGCGCGGGCGGCGCTCAGGCATGCAGGATCCGCCGCGATTGTGGCAGGTCCGGGCGCAGGCAAGACCGAGTTCCTGGCCCAGCGCGCGGCCTATCTGCTCGAGACCGGCATATGCCCGGACCCGTTCCGCGTGCTCGCTATTTCGTTCAAGAGCGATGCAGCGGAGAATCTGGCCGCTCGCGTGCGGCGAAGATGCCCGCCCGAGATCGCTAGGCGGTTCACCTCTCTCACTTTCGACGCGTTCACCAAGGGCCTTGTCGATCGCTTCCAGTCGGCACTGCCCGCGGCATGGCGGCCTACGCGGCCCTATGAAATCTGGTTTCCGACGCGGCAACAGACCGATGGCCATCTTCTGGAAAGCCGGATGGCTGCGCCGGACGAATGGCAGGTCGAGATTGCGGCGCTTTCGGCCCTGAGTTTTGAATCACGCTGGGTCGGAACTTATAGGCTTCCCGTCGCACCGCAAACTCCTCAGTCCGGAACCGAATTTGCAGTCGATCGGTGGTGGTCGAAAATGCTGCCCGCCCAGCCCCGATCGGCCATGACATTTACTGCACTGAACCGTCTTGCAGAACTTCTGCTTCGCGCCACGCCTCATGTCCGCCGCGCTTTGCAGCTTACATATCCGTTCGTCTTCGTCGACGAGTTCCAGGATACGACCTACGCGCAATATGATTTTCTCCTGTCCGCATTCCAGGGATCGGGCACCACGGTCACGGCAGTTGGCGACGACAAGCAGCGGATCATGACGTGGGCTGGAGCGCGGCCCGACTCGTTCCAGCGAATTCAAAGCGATTTCCAGGCTTTGAAGTTTCCGCTGCTCTTCAATTTCCGTTCCTCGCCGGATCTTGTCCAGATTCAGCATGTCGTGGCACGGGCGATCGAGCCCCAGGTCTCTTCAAGCATTTCCCAGGCGTCACGCCAGGTCGACGGAGATGCCGCGCAGGTCTGGCGAAGCCAGACCCGGGATCAGGAAGCGCATCATCTGGCCGAGTGGATGACAACCGATATGGAGGCGCGCGGACGCGGCCCGCGCGATTACGTCATTCTGGTAAAGCAGAAGGCCGAAGTCTTCGCGGCCGAGCTTTCCGGACGTCTGGAGGAGGCGGGACTGATGCTGCGCAATGAGGCGCTCGGTTCTGGGCCGAACAACTCTCCAAGACCTTCTGAGTGATCCTGCGGCCAGGCTTGCGGCGGCGCTGCTGCGCCTCGGTGCGAATGGAAGGGCTCCTGAGGCGTGGCAATATTGCTCTTCGGCCCTCCCCGACTTGCGTGCGGTCGCCGGGCGCGATGTGGCCGGCCAACACCGCGCGGAGAAGGAGCTAAGCAGTTTCATAGCCGCCCTGCGGATCGATATGGCCGGAACGACACCGACGAGCGCGAGTGCGGCCGAGTTCGCCGGACGGGCATTCGACTTTCTGGGCCTGGCAGCGATACGGAGAAGTTATCCGGAATATGCGACGGGAGAGCTGCTCGAAATCATGGTTGAAGCCTTCGGAAAGCACCTCGACGCATCCGCTGCCGGAACTCCCGACTGGGCGGCGGCGATCGACGCTTATGAGGGCAAAGGGCAGATCCCCCTCATGACGGTCCACAAGAGCAAGGGGCTGGAATATGACACCGTCATCTTCATCGGACTCGACGATCAGGCCTGGTGGGCGCACTCACCCGGCAATGCTGAAGGATTGGCCACATTCTTCGTTGCGCTTTCCCGGGCCAAGCAACGCGCCATATTTTCATTCTGCGAAGGCCGAGGGCAAAGACAGAAGGTCGCCGAGCTATTTCAGTTGCTCGCCGACGCGGGCGTTCCGGAGATAGCCATCTGATCGGGCAGGCGCTGGCCCCCAGGACCCGCCGTCAAAAACGATGCAACCTCGCAATTCCTAACAGTTTGCCGATAGAGACGAAAACGCACTCATCGTCGGACGTGGCGTCGGGCTTCAGGGGTAGCGCGATCCTGAACTCCTTCTGCGAGGCATATTCGGGTGGCTTGATCATCACCACTCGTTCGGGAACCGCCCAGTCAGCGCCGGGGATCTTGTCATTGGGCCGGTATTCGGTCTCCCCGCAAACGACCGCGGCATAATCCAGCCTTGAGGCCTCGGTCGCTCTTGCCTGCAGTCGCGCGACGATGGTGTCGGGATCTGCAATTTCCACGCAAAAGGGGCCCAGTTCGGCTGCCCGTTCCAAAGATAGCTCGCTGCTCATACAATATACGAACATGTTCTGCGCGGCCGACGAGAAGCTGGTGCCGGACAGCTTCCTCCCATCCGCAACCATCGTGATCTCGATACCCTCGGAAGGCTCATAATGAAGCGTTGCGTCCTTGGGATCACCGCGTACTCCGCCGTCTTCGAGCTCGCGATAGCTGGCCAGCGATCCGAATCGCATGTTGCCTTTTCGGATGAACGCGTTGGCAAAGCGTTCGTCAGTAAAATATTTGTAGAGCGGCATCGCTAGCTCCTCATTCGAATGGCAGCTTACGGTCCCTAGGCTGCGGCGACCAGAACGACCGACATCAGGCGCAAAGCGGCCAGCACGCCACCATTCGAACTTCCTAGCCGGTTGCGCGACACCGACACGTATACGGCGCCAATTGCCGCACGGCGCTTGTGACGCACCAAACACGACCAATCTCGGCTCTCCAACAGAAGTGGAGAAATGTCGTGGAGCAATCCAAGCCTGATCGGATCCTGCGCATCGCTAAAGTGCTAGACATGACCGGTCTCAGCCGCTCGACGCTTTATCGAAAGATCAATGACGGCTCGTTCCCAAAGCCGATTCAAATTTCGGCCCATTGCGTCGGATGGCGTGAGGCGTCAGTCGCGGCATGGCTCGCCGAGCCTATGGGGTGGAAGGCGGATTAGGGTCCCTATGCCACCTTGGCTCTCAAAGTCTTCCCAGCCTTCAACTCGTCGAGATGATCGCTCCACCATTGGTGCATTTCGACCCGCTCGTGCCAATAGCGCCCGCGATTATAGATTGCCCTGATCGCATTGGCGTCATTGTGCGCGAGCGAACGCTCGATAGCGTCGGGGCTCCACAAGCCAGATTCATTGAGGAGGGTTGACGCCGTGGTCCGCAATCCGTGCGCCGTAACCTGCGTGAAGGTGAACCCCATGCGCCGAAACGCTTGGTTCATGGTGTTCTCGCACATCGGACGCCGATGACTATGAAACGCCGGAAATATAAACCCGTCCGGGCCGGTGTGGACGGCGAGCGCCCGCAACAAGCCAATCACTTGCCGCGACAATGGAACCGAATGTGCGCGACGCATCTTCATCCGCTCGGGAGGGATGGACCATATGCCGTTTTCAAAGTCGATGTCGGACCAAAGCGAGTGGCGAAGCTCCCCGGGGCGCAACATGACATGGGGAGCGATCTTGCAGGCGAACTGCGTGATTGGATATCCCTCGTAACCGTCGATCGCACGAAGCAGCATTCCCACATCGTGCGGATCCACCAGAGCGGCATGATGCGTTGCCCGCGGGACGATTAGCGCGCCGCGCAGGATGGCGCTGGGATCATTTTCCCCTCGGCCGGTCGCGACACCATAACGGAAAACCCGGCTGGCGAATGATCTGCACCGCCGTGCGGTCTCGTGATTCCCCTTCTTCTCCAGTTTCTTCAGAGCCGCGAGAACTTCCAAGGGTTTAATGTCTGCGATCGGCAGCTTCGCGATGGGCGCTAGTTGCTTGAGCAGCCAACGCGCCTTGTCCAATGTCGCGTCGGCGCGCCCCTCTTTCGTAATCTTCACGATATACTCGTTGGCGACGTCTCCGAAGCTGTTCGCCATCTTCACAGCCGCTGTGAGCTTATCGCGTTTGCGGCTAAGAACGGGATCGACGCCCTTTTCGACGCTGCGCTGCGCATCGTCTCGCTTTCGACGGGCGTCGGCAAGCCCCACCACGGGATAGGCACCCAAGGCGATCCGCTTGTCCTTGCCATGCAGGAAGTAGCGATATCGCCAGAGCCGGGACCCGTTCGGTCTCACCTCCAAGTAAAGCCCGCGGTCGTCTGAGACCTTGTACAGCTTTTCGCGCGGCTTGAGGGCTCGAACCTTCGTATCGCTGAGAGCCATGCACCCATCTCCAATGCGCTCACGGCTTCGATTCGAAAGTCGAGTACTAGGTCAGGACTCGAATTTCGGAAAAAAGCGGTGACCCGATCGGTGACCCGGTTTGCTCTGAGATGGAGTGAACATCTATGGAACATCCCGGGTCACCAGCGTGTCCCGAAATGCCATATTTTCCGGCATTTTTCAAGGTTTTCAGCACCCTATGGGAAGGGTACCTGGTGCCCAGAAGAGGACTCGAACCTCCACGACCTTGCGATCGCCAGCACCTGAAGCTGGTGCGTCTACCAATTCCGCCATCTGGGCACGGGGTAGGAGCGGGCGCTTAGCGGCGCGGCCATCGGCTTGTCAACCGCGTCGCGGTGGCCAAGGTGCATTTTATCGCAAAGCCGCGGGTTTTGCGTCATATTGCCGCCTCGCCCCTTGCTCCCCTTCCCGCTTCGCGGCATGGGGAAGGCCGTCGGCGCGCCCCGCGCCATTCAGAGAATCGATACAGGCGGATCCCATGCAGAAACTCGACGGGCAATTGATCACGGTGCTGGGCGGCGGGGGCTTCCTCGGCCGCTATGTCGTGCAGCGGCTGCTCGCACGCGGCGCCCGCGTCCGCATCGCCCAACGTGAGCCGCGCGCCGCGACCTTCCTGAAACCCTTGGGCGGGCTCGGCCAGACGCAGTTCGTCGCCGTCGACGTCCGCGACCCCGCGAGCGTTGCGCGCGCCGTGCAGGGCAGCGATGCGGTGATCAACCTCGTTGGCGCGTTCGGCGACATGCAGGCGGTGCAGGCCGACGGCGCGGGCCATGTCGCGGCGGCAGCGAAGGCCGCGGGCGCCGGCGCGCTCGTCCATGTCTCGGCGATCGGCGCCGATCCCGAAAGCGCCTCGGCCTATGGCCGCAGCAAGGGCGATGGCGAGGCGGCGGTGCGGGCGGGCTTTGCCGATGCCGCGATCCTGCGTCCGTCGATCCTGTTCGGACGCGAGGATCATTTCATCAACCGCTTTGCCACGATGATGCGTCTATCGCCTGTCATGCCGGTGATCGCGCCGGGTGCGAAGTTCCAGCCCGTCTATGTCGGCGACGTCGCCGATGCGGTCGTCGCAGCGCTTGGCAGCGCCGCGGCAGGCCGGACATTCGAGCTTGGCGGGCCGCAGGTGCTGACGATGGGCGAATTGCTCCGCTGGATCGCCGATGCGACCGGCCGCTCGCCGCTGTTCGTCGATGTGCCCGACTTCGTCGCCTCGGCGCTAGCTTCGGGCTTCGGCTGGGCGCCCGGGGCGCCGATCACCAAGGATCAGTGGCTGATGCTCCAGCGCGACAATATCGTCGCCGAAGGTGCCGAAGGTTTCGCGCAGCTTGGCGTCACGCCGGCCTCGCTCGCCGCGGTCGCCGACGGCTGGCTGGTCCAGTATCGCCGCCACGGGCGCTTTGCCGAGCTCGCCTCGCGATAATGTCTATCTGGCTGACCGCGATCATCCTCGGCATCGTCGAGGGTCTGACCGAATTTTTGCCCGTCTCCTCGACCGGGCACCTGATTCTTGCGACGGAACTTCTCGGCTATGACGCCGCGCGCTGGGCGATCTTCAATATCGCGATCCAGCCGGGCGCGATCCTCGCGATCGTGGTGCTGTACCGGAAATTGTTCTGGGAGATGTTCACCGGCTTCTTCCGCCGCGATCCGGTTGCGATCGCCTTTGTGCGCAACCTGCTGCTCGCCTTTTTCCCGGCGGTCGTTCTCGGGCTCGCGTTCGGCGACTATATCGAGTTGATGCTCGAAAATGCCGTCATCGTCGCCTGGGCGCTCGTCATCGGGGGTTTTGCGATCCTGCTCGTCGAACGGTTCGCGAAAACCCGCGACGTCGGCGGTGTCGCGAATGTGTCGGCGCGCCAGTCGATCCTCGTCGGGCTGGTCCAGTGCATCGCGATGATCCCGGGGGTCAGCCGGTCGGGCGCGACGATCCTCGGCGCGATGTCGTTCGGGGTCGACCGCAAGACCGCGGCCGAGTTCAGCTTCTTCCTCGCGCTGCCGACGCTGACCGGCGCGACGGTGCTCCAGCTGTTCAAGCATCGCGACGCGATCACCACCAACGACCTCGGCCTGATCGCGGTCGGCGCGTTCGTGTCGTTCGTCGTCGCTTGGGCGGTGATCAAGGCCTTTCTGGCAGTCGTCACGCGCTATGGATTTGCGCCTTTCGCCTGGTACCGAATCATCGTCGGGGTCGCGGCGCTGATCTGGCTCGGCATGAGATAGGGCCGAAACGGCACTAATTGACGAAAGATAATTGCGCCAACCGATTTTGGGGCAAATTTGGCCTCCAATTTAGGTAAGCATTATTGACCTATCATGCAATTCGCCCGTGACAGGGCGTTTCGGGCCATGCAATTCCGCCTTCAACGAAGGGGATACTGCATGGCTTCCGAACGCATGCTCCAGTTTGTGGGGCGTGAACAATCCTATCCGGACAAACGCTCCGCCGAAGAACGCGCGCGCGACTTTCGCGAGATCGCGGAACGTTACGCGGCGCCCGATGCCGATGCGCAGGCGGCGCGCTGCTCGCAATGCGGCGTGCCCTATTGCTCGGTGCATTGCCCGCTCCACAATCATATTCCCGACTGGCTGCGCCTGACCGCCGAGGGGCGGCTGCGCGAAGCCTATGAACTGAGCAATGCCACCTCGACGATGCCTGAGATCTGCGGCCGCATATGTCCGCAGGATCGCCTCTGCGAAGGCAATTGCGTGATCGAATTTTCGGGCCATGGCGCGGTGACGATCGGCAGCGTCGAGAAATATATCACCGACACCGCCTGGGCCGAGGGCTGGGTCGAGCCGCTGCACGTCGGCGCCGCGACCGGCCAGTCGGTCGGCGTGATCGGCGCCGGACCCGCGGGCCTGACCGCGGCCGAATATCTGCGCGCGGCGGGACACGAGGTCCATGTCTATGACCGGCACGATCGCGCGGGCGGCCTTCTCACCTATGGCATCCCGGGCTTCAAGCTCGAGAAGGATGTCGTGATGCGCCGCATCGACCGCCTCAAAGAAGGCGGAATCCAGTTCCACCTCGGTTTCGCAGTCGGCGACGATGCGACGCTCGACGAACTGCGCCAGAAGCATGACGCAATCCTGATCGCGACCGGCGTTTACAAGGCGCGCGAGATCAACGTCCCCGGCAATGGCGCCGACGGCGTGATCGCCGCGCTCGACTATCTGATCGCGTCGAACCGCAAGAGCTTCGGCGACGAGGTTCCGGCGTTCGACGACGGGCGCCTCGACGCCAAGGGCAAGCATGTCGTCGTGATCGGCGGCGGCGACACCGCGATGGACTGCGTCCGCACCGCGGTGCGCCAGGGCGCGAAGTCGGTGAAGTGCCTCTATCGCCGCGACCGCGAGAATATGCCGGGGTCGCAGCGCGAGGTTTCGAACGCCGAGGAAGAAGGCGTCGAGTTCGTCTGGCTCTCGGCCCCCGAAAGCTTCACCGCCGACAAGCATGTGAAGGAAGTCGCGGTCGCGGGCATGCGCCTCGGCGCGCCCGACGCGAGCGGGCGCCGCAGCCCCGAGGCCGACCCCGGCCGCAAGTTCGACGTGCCCGCCGACATGGTGATCAAGGCGCTGGGTTTCGACCCCGAGGAACTGCCGCACCTGTTCGGCTCGCCCGACCTGTCGGTCACGCGCTGGGGCACTTTGCGCGTCGATCATCAGACGATGATGACCAGCCTGCCCGGCGTTTTCGCCGCAGGCGACATCGTGCGCGGCGCCAGCCTGGTCGTCTGGGGCATCCGCGACGGCCGCGACGTCAGCGAACAGATGGCAAAGTGGTTGAAGGCGAAGGCGAAAAGCGAAAAGAAGGCGGCATGACCAACAGGGGAAGGAAACTATGATGCCGTCGTTCAACGCGATTCTGCTGGCCGGTGCCGCCGCGATGTTGCCGCTGGGCGCGCCCGCCCATGCCGCGCCCGAAGAAGCGCCGGTCGCCGAAGTGGTTGCTGCACCTGAAGCCGAGACCGCCGAGCCGTTCGACAGCGAAGCCGCCGCCGAAGAGGCGAAGGCCAAGATGCAGCGCGAAATGGACGAGGCGATCGCGCTCATCGAAAAGATGTTCGACACGAGCGACCTGCCGCCGATCGACCCCGCGCGCCTGACGCTGGCGCAGCAGACGACCGCCGCGCTGATCCCGACCGGCAGCATCGAGAAGATGGTCGACAATCTTTATGGCAAGATGTTCAAGACGATCATGGGCGAAATGGGCGGCGAATCCGACCTGATGCTCTCGATCAAGACCGGCGTCGAAACCGACAAGATCGCCGCGCTCGACGCCGGGACGAAGGGCCAGATCGCCGACATGTTCGACCCGCACCGCAAGGAACGCGACGAGCAGATCACGCGGGTCATCAAGCCGCTGATCAGCGAGGCGCTCGCGGACATGGAGCCGCCGATGCGTGACGGGCTCGCGAAAGCCTATGCTCGCAAATTCACCGGCGCGCAGCTCACCGACCTCAACGGCTTCCTCGCGACGCCGACCGGCCAGCTCTACGCCGGCGAATGGATGGCGCTGCAGGCCGATCCCGAAGTGATGGTCGCGGTGATCAAGGCGGTGCCGCCGCTGGTCACCAAATTCATCGACCGCGCGCCCGCGATCGAGAAGGACCTGAAAGAGCTGCCCAAGGAAAAACAGCTTTCCGACTTCGACGACAAGCAACTCGGCAAGCTCGCCAAGCTGATGAAGGTCGATGTCAGCGTGCTGAAGGAACAGCGCGAGATGTGGAAGACCGACATGGAAGCGACCGACGCGGTCGCAGTCGATGCCGCCGACGATTATGCCGTCGACGCCGCCGCCGATGCGGCGGACACGGCCGCCTATGTCGCCGACGCGGCGGCGGCGGCGGTCGACGATCCCGCCTATGACCGCAGCAATTGGTCGGCCGACGACTTGAAGCGCGTCGAGGAACTCGAGGCCGCCTCGGCCACCGCCGCCACCGCCTATCTCGAAGCCGAAGCCGAAGCCGCCGAAAAAGCGCGCGAACGGCTCGACAAGACCCCCTCCGAATAGGCGTCAGCCTACCCGCCAGGACGACAATGATGACCCATTACCCCACCCCCGATCACGCGCGGCTCGCTGCCGAAGGCATGTATCGCCCCGACATGGAATCCGATGCCTGCGGCGTCGGCATGGTCGCGGCGACCGACGGCAAGCCGTCGCGCCGCGTCGTCGAGGCAGCGATCGAAGCCCTGCGTGCCGTGTGGCACCGCGGCGCGGTCGACGCCGACGGCAAGACCGGCGACGGCGCGGGCATCCATGTCGACCTGCCCGTGCGCTTCTTCGACGATGCGATCGCGGCGTCGGGGCACAAGGTGCGCCCGAACCGCCTTGCCGTCGGCATGATCTTCCTCCCGCGCACCGATCTGGGCGCGCAGGAAGAATGCCGCACGATCGTCGAGGCCGAGATCATCGAGGCAGGTTTTACCATCTATGGCTGGCGTCAGGTGCCGGTCGACGTGTCGGTGATCGGCGACAAGGCGCAGCGCACGCGCCCCGAGATCGAGCAGATCATGATCGCGGGCCCGATGCCCGAAGAACAGTCGATCGACGAGTTCGAAAAGCAGCTCTATCTCGTCCGCCGCCGCATCGAGAAAAAGGTGATCGCGGCGCAGGTCGCCGATTTCTATATCTGCAGCCTGTCGGCGCGCTCGATCATCTACAAGGGCCTGTTCCTTGCCGAGAGTCTCGCGGATTTCTTTCCCGACCTCACGAACAAGCTGTTCGAGAGCCGGGTCGCGATCTTTCACCAGCGCTATTCGACCAACACCTTTCCGCAATGGTGGCTCGCGCAGCCGTTCCGCTGCCTCGCGCATAATGGCGAGATCAACACGATCCGCGGCAACAAGAACTGGATGAAGAGCCACGAGATCAAGATGGCGAGCCTCGCCTTTGGCGAGCATAGCGAAGACATCAAGCCGGTGATCCCCGCGGGCGCGTCGGACACCGCCGCGCTCGACGCGGTGTTCGAGGCGCTGTGCCGCGCCGGCCGCGACGCGCCGACCGCCAAGCTGATCCTCGTTCCCGAGGCGTGGACGACCGAATGCGACGTCCCCGACAATCACCGCGCGATGTACTCCTATCTCGCCAGCGTGATGGAACCGTGGGACGGCCCCGCCGCGCTCGCGATGACCGACGGCCGCTGGGCGGTCGCGGGCATGGATCGCAACGCGCTGCGTCCGCTGCGTTACACGCTCACCGCCGACAATCTGCTCGTCGTCGGCTCCGAAAGCGGCATGGTGCTGCTGCCCGAGGCGAGCGTCCGCAAGAAGGGCCGCCTTGGTCCGGGTCAGATGATCGCGGTCGATCTCGACGACGGCACGCTCTATGAAGATCTCGCGATCAAGGACAAGATCGCCGACGCCGCCGACTATGCCTCGCGCGTCAAGGGCTTCCGTACGATGGCCGACCTGCCCAAGGGCGGCAAGTCGAGCCTGCCCGGATGGGATCGTCAGGAACTGCTCCGCCGTCAGGTCGCCGCAGGCCTCACCATGGAGGATATGGAACTGATCCTCTCTCCCATGGTCGAGGATGCGAAGGAAGCGATCGGGTCGATGGGCGACGACACGCCGCTCGCGGTCATCTCGGACAAGCCGCGCCACGTCGCGCAATTCTTCCGCCAGAATTTCAGTCAGGTCACCAATCCGCCGATCGACTCTTTGCGCGAACGGCATGTGATGAGCCTGAAGACGCGCTTCGCCAACCTTGCGAACATCCTCGACGAAAAGGGGCAGAGCGATCATGTCCTCGTGATCGACAGCCCGGTGCTGGTCGGCGAGGATTGGGACCGGCTGCGCGCCTATTTCGGCGATGCGGTCGCCGACATCGACTGCACCTTTCCCGCAAGCGGCGACGCCTCGACGCTGCGCGAGGCGATCGCGCGCGTCCGCCGCGAGGCCGAGGACGCGGTGCGTGCGGGGCGTTCGGAACTGTTCCTGAGCGACCAGAATATCGGCGAAGATCGCGTCGGCATGGCGATGGTACTCGCCGCCGCCGCCGTCCATACGCACCTCGTGCGTAAGGGGCTGCGCAGCTACGCCTCGATCAACGTCCGCTCGGCCGAGGTGCTCGACACCCATGCCTTCGCCGTACTTGTCGGCGTCGGCGCGACGACGGTTCATGCCTATCTGGCCGAGGCCGCGATCGCAGATCGCCAGGCGCGCGGGCTGTTCGGCGAGCTGAGCCTCGACGACTGCCGCCTGCGCTTCCGCAAGGCGATCGACGACGGACTGCTCAAGATCCTCGCGAAGATGGGGATCGCAGTGATTTCCAGCTATCGCGGCGGCTATAATTTCGAGGCGGTCGGCCTGTCGCGCGCGCTCGTCAACGACCTCTTCCCCGGCATGCCGGCGAAGATTTCGGGCGAGGGTTATCAGTCGCTGTTCATCAACGCGACCGACAAGCATAGCGCCGCCTTCGACGCCCGCGTCACCACCCTGCCCATCGGCGGTTTCTATCGCCAGCGCGCGGGCGGCGAGGCGCATGCCTATTCGGCGCAGTTGATGCACCTGCTGCAAACCGCGGTCGCGACCGACAGCTATTCGACCTATCTGCAATTCGCGCGCGGGGTCGCCGACCTGCCGCCGATCTATCTGCGCGACCTGATGGAGTTCAACTATCCGGCGCAAGGCGTCGCGCTCGACAGCGTCGAGGCGATCACCGAGATTCGCAAGCGTTTCGTGACGCCGGGCATGTCCTTGGGCGCCTTGTCGCCCGAGGCGCATGAGACGCTGGCGATCGCGATGAACCGTATTGGCGCCAAGGCGGTGTCGGGCGAAGGCGGCGAAGCCAGCGAACGCTATCGTCCCTATGCCAATGGCGACAATGCCAACAGCAATATCAAGCAGATCGCGAGCGGCCGTTTCGGCGTCACTGCCGAATATTTGGGCGCGTGCGACGAGATCGAGATCAAGGTCGCGCAGGGCGCCAAGCCCGGCGAAGGCGGCCAGCTTCCGGGCTTCAAGGTCACCGAATTCATCGCGCGGCTGCGCCATGCGACGCCGGGGGTGACGCTGATCAGCCCGCCGCCGCACCACGACATCTATTCGATCGAGGATTTGGCGCAGCTCATTTACGACCTCAAGCAGATCAACCCCAAGGCGCGCGTCTGCGTCAAGCTTGTCAGTTCGGCGGGCATCGGCACGGTCGCCGCGGGCGTCGCCAAGGCGCACGCCGACGTCATCCTCGTCGCCGGCAACACCGGCGGCACCGGCGCTTCGCCCCAGACGAGCGTCAAATATGCCGGCACGCCGTGGGAAATGGGGCTGAGCGAGGTCAATCAGGTGCTGACGCTCAACGGCCTCCGCCACCGCATCCGCCTGCGCACCGACGGCGGGCTCAAGACCGGGCGCGACATCGTGATCGCGGCGATCCTCGGCGCGGAGGAGTTCGGCATCGGGACGCTGAGCCTCGTCGCGATGGGCTGCATCATGGTGCGCCAGTGCCATTCGAACACCTGCCCCGTCGGCGTCTGCACGCAGGACGAAAAACTGCGTCAGAAGTTCACGGGGTCGCCCGAGAAGGTGATCAACCTGATGACCTTCATCGCCGAGGAAGTGCGCGAAATCCTGGCGAAGCTCGGCGTCACGAGCCTCGACGAGGTGATCGGCCGCACCGAATTGCTGCGTCAGGTCAGCCGCGGCGCCGAGCATCTCGACGACCTCGACCTCAATCCGATCCTCGCCAAGGTCGACGCGCCCGATGACCAGCGCCGTTCGCAGGGGCCGAGCTTCCGCAATCCCGTGCCCGACAGCCTCGACGCACAGATTTTGAGCGACGCGAAGCCGCTGTTCGAGCGCGGCGAGCGCATGCAGCTGACATACAACGTCCGCAACACGCACCGCGCCGTCGGCACGCGCCTGTCGGCCGAGGTCACCGCGCGCTTCGGAATGAAGGGCCTCGCCGACGACCATGTGCAGGTCCGGCTGCGCGGCACCGCCGGCCAGTCGCTCGGCGCCTTCCTGTGCCAGGGCGTGACGCTCGAAGTCTTCGGCGATGCCAACGACTATGTCGGCAAGGGCCTGTCAGGCGGGCGCATCATCGTGCGCCCGACCGTGTCGAGCCCGCTCGTCAGCCAGCACAACAGCATCGTCGGCAACACCGTCCTTTACGGCGCGACCGCCGGCACCTTGCTCGCGGCGGGTCAGGCGGGCGAGCGTTTCGCGGTCCGCAACTCGGGCGCGAAGGTCGTCGTCGAGGGCTGCGGCGCCAATGGCTGCGAATATATGACCGGCGGCACCGCGGTGATCCTCGGCCCGGTGGGCTCGAACTTCGGCGCGGGCATGACCGGCGGCATGGCGTTCATTCTCGACACCGACGAGCAGTTCGAGCGCCGCGCGAATGGCGAATCGATCGTGTGGCAGCGGCTGGCGAGCAGCCATTGGGAAGCGGTGCTCAAGGAACTCGTCGAAGACCACGCCAAGGCGACGGGCAGCAAATGGTCGGCCGAAGTGCTCGCCGACTGGGACCGCTGGCGCGGCCGCTTCTGGCAGGTGTGCCCGAAGGAGATGCTGAGCCGCCTGACGCATTCGCTGAACGAGGAAGAGGTCGAGGTGGCAGCGGCGGAGTAGATACGTCGCGGCGGCGGTGCGCTTCGTCGCACTGCCGCCGCCGTTCAGCGCAGCGAAAGCGTCGCCCGGCTATAGCCCCGCATCGATTTTCGCATCCCGAAAGGATGAAATCATGCGCTCGACCGCAAAAATTTCCCTCGCCGCCCTCCCCTTCATCGCGCTCGCGACGCCGCTCCCCGCGGCCGCCAGCGAAATGAACGATACCGTCGCGACGCTTAACGATCCGGTTGCACAGGACCGGATGGCCGAAACGATCACCGCGATCGTCGGCGCGCTGATGCAGATGCAGGTCGGCCCCCTCGCGCAGGCAGTGGGGCAGATCGATCCTGAATCCGATGCCGCCTATATTCCGCCCGACGCGACGCTAGGCGAAGTCACGGGGAGCGACCCCTATTATGCCGAGCGCATGGGTGATGATGTCCGCGCCACCACGCGCATGGCGGGCCACGCTGCATCGGCGCTCGCGGCTTACGCACCTGTACTCAAGGACATGGCGCGCGACCTTGCGGCACAGTGGGAACGCGAGCGCGCCGACGCGCGCCGCTAGATTCAGCGTCTGTGCCCCTGCGAAGGCAGGGGCCCATTTTCCGAAGGTCGAATATTAAGCCGACGGTGGTTGAGACCGCGACGGCAGGAGATAGGCCCCTGCCTTCGCAAGGGGCACGTTGGATGTGGAAGAACCGTCCATAGCCGTTGCGCGCGGCGCCCCGCTGCCGCTATGCCAAGCGCATGTGGCAACTCTATCAATTCCCGCTCTGTCCCTTTTCGCGCAAGGTCCGCCTTTTGCTGGGCGAAAAGGGCGTAGGTTATGAATTGGTGCGCGAATCGCCGTGGGAGCGCCGCGACGAGTTCATCGACCTCAATCCGGCGGGGCGCACCCCGGTTATGGTCGATCAGACGCGAGGCCAGGTGCTGATCGACAGCATGGCGATCGCCGAATATTTCGAGGAAACCGTCGAAGGCAAGGCGATGATCAACGGCACGGCGGCCAACCGCGCCGAGATCCGCCGGCTGACCGCATGGTTCGACCATGATTTCTATTATGAAGTCACCGGGCCCTTGCTGTTCGAGCGGATGCAGAAGCGCATCGTCCACCGCCAGCCGCCCGACGGCGGCGCACTGCGCGAGGCGATGAAGGCGGCGAACAACCATCTCGATTATGTCGATTATCTGATCGACCACCGCACCTGGCTCGCCGGCGCGACGATGAGCCTCGCCGACCTGACCGCGGCCGCGCATATCTCGGTCGCCGACTATCTCGGCGGGATCGACTGGACGGGGCACGAGCAAACGAAGGGCTGGTATTCGGGGCTGAAATCGCGCCCGAGTTTCCGCCCGCTGCTCGCCGAGCGGATGGAGATCGTGTCACCGCCTAAATATTACGAAGACGTCGACTTCTGATCCGCATCGGATAGATAATCCGCCAATGACGTGCTAGCTATTCCCTCTGAGTCGGGGGGCGTATGCGGGCGGCTTATCTTGTTTCCATGGCGGCGTTACTTGCGCTTTCGGGCTGCACCGTGGTCCACGTCGACGGCGCCGGCGCTGTCGTCCAACCCGGCGCGCTGCAAATCCTGCCGCCCGAAAATAACGCGATCATTGCCATCGAAACCCGCGGAATCGGAATCGTCGGGGGATTGCGCGGCACGACGATCGGATATCATCGGGAGAGTGCGGTACTTCAACCCGCGGGCAACGGCTGCACAGTGATCGTGTTCGACGCCAATCTGGACGATGCGGGACGTGATTTCTGGGCAAAGCTGGCGAAAGATCGACGGGATATCTGTGTGAAATAGGCACGACACGACTTGCTGTTCTTTGGGGGAAGAGGGGGAAGAAGCATGGCGAAACACAGTTTGGCATGTGTCGCAGCGGTCATCGTGCCGTTACTTGGTGGCTGCTATCCGATGGAACAAGCGCCGCTCGTCTATTCGTCAAAATCGACGATAGGCGTGGGGGTGACGGCCGGGACACCGGAAAATCCGGGACTCGACGTTACGATCGGTTTTAAGGAAACCAACGTCGCGCTCGTTCCTGTCGCCGTCGCGAAATATTGCCGCCATTCCAACGCGGCGAACTGCGCGAACGCGGCATATGCGATGCAGATCATCCGCGGCGGCAAGGTCGATACGGTCGCGAATCGCGCGATTGACGCTGCTATCGCCTCCAATCAGGACGAGGTCATCAAGCTGAGCAGCGAAATCCGCCAGATCGAGCTTGAGAAGAAGACGGCCGAGAACAATCTGCAGCTGCTCACCAGACGATCGGAAGCGCAGGCGTCGCTCGCCACGCTGGGGACCGCCCCTGTCGACGGCGAACTGGAATCGCAGACCAGCGCGAGGGCGGACGCCCAGGCCGTCATGACGGCTACCGCCGGCGTAAACGCTATAGACCCCGCTGCCGAACGAACGCGGGTCGCTTCCGCGAACGCTTTGCTACAGACGAAGAACGAGCGCCTTTTCGCACTTAACAACGACATTGCGCGGCTTCGCACCCAACTGATCCCGGATACCAAAGGCGCGAGGGACGACGCGTTATCGGTTTACGGCACATTTCGGGGCAGCGGTACGGGCGATGCCAATGGTGCGTCGCTAACCGGCGGCAAGATATTCGCGACCGGGATCGCCGCGCAAAATCTTTCCGAACACGCGGGCGTGGCCGACTGTCTCGCCGCGGTCGGCGTTCTGGCGCAACAGTTCAAGGGCACCAATGCTGACGAGGCGCGCAACGGCCTGTTGTCCGACGCGGGCGAGGTTTGCAAACATCGTCCGGCGCACAACCCGTAGGATTCGTCCGCTCAGCAGCTCTTGTATTTCCAGTTCCGGTCCTTGCCCTCGGCGACCTGCGCGACGATCGTTTCGATGCGTTTGACGCGCGTTTCCTCGCGCTTCGCCTCGATCACCCATTCGATATAGTCGCGGCGTTTGCCGGGCGAGAAGGCATCCCAATGGCCCTGCGCCGCGGCATTGGCTTTCAGCGCCGCGCCGAGATCATCGGGCAGGTCGAGCGTCGGCTTGGGTTTCGGCGCCGCGCGCTTGGGTTTGCCCTCGGCGCAGAGCGCCGCCGCTTTCCGGATATAATCCGCCATTACCTTGTCACCGGGCAGGTCGGCGAGTGAGGCGAGCCGCCCCATGCTGCCCATCGCGCCGGTGTCGCGCGGCGAGCCCGTCACTTCCTCGTCGCGCCAGAAGCCGAAGGTCGCATGTTCCTTGAACGCCGCCATGCCCGCGAGATTCTGGTCGTTCAGCACGAAATGGGGGACGCCCCATTTCAGCGTCTCTTCGGCGCCCGGCGCATATTTGTGCACAAGCTCGCGCAGATGATTGAGGATCGGCTGCGCGAAGGGCTTCCGCTTCGCGATATAGGCGTCGACGCGCGGGTCGCGGGTCAGGCCGGCCACCGCGCCGCGACCAGATAGTTGAGCGCCTCGCTGCCGCCCAGCTTGAAGCCCTTCGCCGCGGAGGGCGACAGGCCGGTGCGGTCGATAACCTCCAGCCCCGCGCCTTCGAGCAGCCCCGTCAATTCCTCGGGCTTCAAAAACTGATCCCAGTCGTGCGTCCCGCGCGGCACCGCGCCGACGCGTTCTGCTGCCTCGACAAGCAGCAGCTTCGACAGCATCGTCCGGTTGGGGGTCGAGAGGATCATCAAGCCGCCGGGCGCCAGCCGCGCCGCGAGTTCGCCGATGAAGGCGGCGGGGTCGGTGACATGCTCGACCACCTCCATCGAGGCGACGAGGTCAAACTTCGCGAGCGGCAGCATCGCGAGTTCGCCGGCAAAATAGGAGATCGAAAGTCCCTGCCCCGCGGCATGCTCGCGCGCCGCCGCAATATTCTCCGGCGCCGCATCGACGCCGGTGACCTTCGCCCCCATCCGCGCGAGCGGTTCGGCGAGCAGTCCCGCGCCGCAACCGACATCGATCGCGCTCCGCCCGGCCAATGCGTAACGCTCGCGCGCATCGACATGCCAATGCGCATCGACCTGGTCGCGGATGTATGCGAGCCGCACCGGATTGAGCTTGTGCAGCATCGCCGACGACCCATGCGGGTCCCACCAGTCGGCGGCGAGCGCCCCGAAATGGGCGGCTTCGTGCGGATTGATCGTGGCGGCACTCATGTCTCGCGATGTGGCACCGTGCCTCGCGCCATGCAAGAAATTCTATCCCTCGCATCTATTCGCGCGCTTGCCATCGCCCTCCCCCTTCCGTAACGACGCGAGCGCCGCGGAAATGCTTGGAAAAGTTGCGGCCGAAACCAGATCAGGAAAGCGGGGCGACATGGCGCGGATCGTGATGAAATTCGGGGGCACGTCGATGGCGGGCACCGAGCGGATTCGCACCGTGGCGCGGCTCGTCGCGCGCGAGGTTGCGAACGGCAACGAAGTCGCGGTCGTCGTCTCCGCCATGGCGGGCGAGACCGACCGGCTGGTCAATTTCTGCCGCGAGGCGAACCCGCGCTACGACCCCGCCGAATATGACGTCGTCGTCGCGGCAGGGGAACAGGTTACCTCGGGTCTGCTCGCGCTCACCCTGCAGGCGATGGGCGTTCCGGCGCGCAGCTGGCTCGGCTGGCAGCTCCCGATCCGTACCGAGGAAGCGCATGCGCGCGCGCGCATTATCGACATCGACACCGGCGCGCTGACCGCCGCGATGGGACGCGGCGAGGTCGCGGTGATCCCGGGCTTTCAGGGCATGATGGACGACGGCCGCGTCGCGACGCTCGGCCGCGGCGGATCGGATACCAGCGCGGTTGCCGTGGCAGCGGCGGTCAAGGCCGATCGCTGCGACATCTACACCGACGTCGACGGCGTCTATACCACCGACCCGCGCATCGTCGCACGCGCGCGCAAGCTCGACTATGTCACCTATGAGGAAATGCTCGAACTCGCGAGCGTCGGCGCGAAAGTGCTCCAGACCCGCTCGGTCGGGCTCGCGATGAAGATGGGCGTGCGCGTGCAGGTCCTCTCGAGCTTCGTCGAGGGCGACGAGGCTCCCGCAAAAGGCACGATGATCGTCAGCGACGAGGAAATAGAGGAACATCAGATGGAACGGCAGCTGATCACCGGCATCGCCCACGACAAGAATGAAGCGAAGATCATCGTCACGCGCGTGCCCGACAAGCCGGGCGCGGTCGCGAACATCTTCGGCCCGCTCGCCGCGGCCGGGATCAACGTCGACATGATCATCCAGAATGTCGGCCGCGAAAAGGGCGAGACCGACGTGACCTTCACCGTTCCCGCCACCGACCTCCTCCGCTCGATCGACCTGCTCGAAGGTGCGAAGGACAAGATCGGCTTCAACCGCATCATCAGCGACGACAAGGTCGCGAAGATCAGCGTCGTCGGCGTCGGCATGAAGAGCCACGCGGGGGTCGCAAGCACGATGTTCCGCGCCTTGGCCGACCGCGCCATCAACATCCAGGCGATCTCAACCAGCGAGATCAAGGTCAGCGTGCTGATCGATGAGGACGAAACCGAACTCGCGGTGCGCGTGCTGCACACCGCCTACGGACTCGACGCCGACTAAGCCTTATTCGGTTGCCAATGGTTGCAGCTCGCCGCCCGCACGGCGACGCAGCCGCGCCTGCGTGATTACATGCACGACCGCGACGTGGACCGCGAACAGGGTGAATTTCGACGCCAGCGGAAAGATACCGACGAATAGCGGCCACCATGACGTGAAGAAGAGCGCGATGATCAGATTGAGCGCCGCACTCACGAACATCAGCGCCGCCCAGATCATGCCGAAACGGTCCATGACGTCGCCGACGATCGCGAGCTGCTCAGGCGGGATATAGCGGTTCAGCCAGCCCTTGCGCAGCATCACCATGCCGACGATCAGATAGACGATCGTCGGCTTCGCCATCACGAAGCGCGGATCGCCGGTGAAAAGCGTCGCGGCCGCGGTGAAGAGCACCGAAGCCAGGCTGATCCATTGCAACGCCGCGACCTTCTTGCCGCGCACCAGCTCATAGCCGACGACGGCGAGCGCGACGACGGTGCCCGCCACCGTCGCAGGAACGATGCCCGCACCGGCAACGAGCAGCACCGCAAAGACGAGAATGCCCAGCGAGTCGAACAGCATCGGCCCGATGGCATAGAGCAAGGTTTTCATCCGCCTGTCCTTTCCGACTCAATGTTATCGACGTAAACATTGGCGGGATCGGCGCGTGGGGTCAAGCAAAAATTTACGGTGTTAACATAGAGCGCGGCGAGACGACACCGGATCGCGGCGGACCGAACCTCATTCGCAGGACCTTCGCCGCTTCCGAAAGTCCCCCGTCGATCTGCAGGAAACGGAACGCAACGATCGGTTGCAAACACGGGTCGGAGTTGCGAAGTCGTGCATCGAGAGCGAGCTTCGGCAAAAGGCCCAAAGCGAGATGGGGGAACTATGCGTATCGAGGGCGACTATGCCAAAGACGGTTATGCGACCATCAGGGGCCTGATCCCGCCGGAGATCGCCGCGAATCTGTTCAGGCAACTGGAGATCGACCTTGCGGCTGCGGGGAAATCTTTCGGGACCTTTGCCAAGTCGCACCCCCTCTCGAATCAACAGACCATCGATATCTCGGGCCATTTCTACCGGCCGCTGACGACCTTTCTGTGGGGCCTCACGCCGATCATGGAAGAACTCACCGGGGCGGACCTGCTGCCCAGTTACAATTATTTCCGCATCTATCAGAAGGACGATGTCTGCCGGGTCCATTCGGACCGTCCGTCATGCGAACACAGCGTGTCGCTCACGCTCGCTTATAGCGACGATATGCCATGGCCGCTCGAAGTCGGCTCCGTCCGCGTCGATGGCGAAGGTCCGTGCGTCGAGGATTTCGGAGCTGAACCCTTCACCGCCGTCGCGATGCAGCCGGGCGATGCGGTCCTGTATCGCGGTATCGACCTGCGTCACGGGAGAACGCAGCCCAATCCCAACCATTGGTCTGCGCACCTCTTTCTGTTCTGGGTCGAACGCGGCGGCAAATTCGCGGAGCATGCCTTCGACGAACAGCGGCTCCGATCGGAATTGCAGCGGGTGAGCGATTTGAAGGTCTGAGCGGGCCATTGGCTCCAAAAAAAAGAAGACCCGCCCCCAGGCCCATGTCCCCGGGGGCGGGTCGCGACCCGTCGTCCACTGGCCGCCGCCGGTCCCGCGGCATGATGCGGGACCGGGGCGCCGGATCAGGCGAGGTCGAAACGGTCGGCGTTCATCACCTTGGTCCAGGCGTTGACGAAATCCTTGACGAACTTCTCCTCGTGCCCGCTTTCGGCATAGACTTCGGCGACCGCGCGCAGTTCCGAGTTCGACCCGAAGATCAGGTCGGCCCGGGTCGCGCGCCAGGTTTCGCCGCCGCCCTTGCGGTCGGTGGCGACATATTCCTGATCGTCCGATCCCTCGACCGCCTTCCAGACATTGGTCATGTCGAGCAGGTTGACGAAGAAATCGTTCGTCAGTTGCCCCGAGCGCTTGGTGAAATGGCCGTGGCCGCGCTCGCCATGATTGGCGCCGAGGACGCGCAGCCCGCCGATCAGCACGGTCATTTCGGGCACCGACAGACCGAGCAGCGACGCCCGGTCGAGCATCATTTCCTCGGTCTTCACTGCCAGCTTCTTCTTGCCGAGATAGTTGCGGAAGGCGTCGGCCTCGGGCTCCATCACCGCGAAGCTGTCGGCATCGGTCTGTTCGGCGGTCGCGTCACCGCGGCCGCCGGTGAAGGGCACCGCCACGCCGAAGCCCGCATCCTTGATCGCCTTTTCCAGACCGACGACGCCGCCGAGCACGATCGCATCGGCCAGCGACAGATTGCCGCGCAGGCCGTCGAGCGTGTCCAGCACCTTCGCCAGCATTGCGGGCTCGTTGACCTCCCAATCCTTTTGCGGCGACAGGCGCACGCGCGCGCCGTTGGCGCCGCCGCGATAGTCGGACTTGCGATAGGTGCTGGCCGAGGCCCAGGCGGTCTTGACCAGCTGGCTGACGGTCAGGCCCGACGCGGCGATCTTGTCCTTCACCGCCGCGACGTCGGCGTCGGACGGCGTGGTGCCGGCGGGAACCGGGTCCTGCCAGATCAGGTCCTCGGCGGGGACTTCGGGGCCGAGGTAGCGGACCTTCGGTCCCATGTCGCGGTGGGTCAGCTTGAACCATGCGCGTGCGAAAGCGTCCTTGAACGCCTCATGGTCGCTGCGAAATTTCTCGCTGATCTTGCGGAATTCCGGATCGACCTTCAGCGCCATGTCGGCGGTGGTCATCATCGTCGGAACCTTTTTGGAAGCGTCCCAGGCCGCGGGGGCCATATCCTCTTCCTTCTGGTTCACCGGCTGCCATTGCTGCGCGCCGGCGGGCGATTTCACCAGTTCATATTCATAATCGAGGAGCAGCCGGAAATAATTCTCGCTCCATTCGGTCGGCGTGTTGACCCACGCGCCCTCGATGCCGCTAGTCACGGCATGTTCGCCGATGCCGCCGCTTTCGTGGCCGCTGACCCAGCCAAAACCCTGTGCGACCAGATCGCCGCCCGCGGGCGCGTGGCCGAGCAGCGAGGCGTCGCCATTGCCGTGCGCCTTGCCGAACGTATGGCCGCCGGCGGTCAGCGCGACGGTCTCTTCATGGTCCATCGCCATGCGTTCGAAGGTCGCCTTGATGTCGCGCGCCGACTGGAGCGGGTCGGGATTGCCGCCCGGCCCCTCGGGATTGACGTAGATGAGACCCATCTGGATCGCGGCGAGCGGACCTTCGAGTTCGTGCATGCCATGTTCGGGGGCGATGCGCGTCTGAACGCCCTCGTTCACCCATTTGTCTTCGCTGCCCCAATAGATGTCGCGCTCGGGTTCGAACACGTCGGCGCGGCCGCCGCCGAAGCCGAAGACCGGGCCGCCCATGCTCTCGATCGCGACGTTGCCCGTCAGGATGAACAGGTCGGCCCAGCTGATCTTGTTGCCATATTTCTGCTTGATCGGCCACAGCAGGCGACGCGCCTTGTCGAGATTGCCATTGTCGGGCCAGCTGTCGAGCGGCGCGAAACGCTGCTGCCCGCTGTTGGCGCCGCCGCGGCCGTCGGCGGTGCGATAGGTGCCCGCGGCGTGCCACGCCATGCGAATGAAGAAGGGGCCGTAATGGCCATAGTCGGCCGGCCACCACGGCTGGCTGTCGGTCATCAGCGCGGTGAGGTCATCCTTCAGCGCCTGATAGTCGAGCGATTTGAACGCCGCGGCATAGTCGAAATCCTCGCCGAGCGGGTTCGAGGGGCCGTTGGGGTTGAGGATCTCGGTCGCCAGCATCTCGGGCCACCAATCCTTGTTGGTGCGACCGAGCAAAGCGCGCACGCCGCCCGGCTGGTGGACCGGGCAACCGCCCGCGGGATCGATGGGGGTCGGGTCGTTCATGCAGTCTCTCCTCGTTCGCTCGTTGTTGGGTGTCGGATCGTGACGCCGCGCAATGACGGGCGCATGACGCGCGGGCGACGGAGCGTCGCTGGCAGGCGGCCGGCATGGGCAGGCGTCGAGTCGATGGCGCCATCCTTTCATTCTGACCGGGGAAGGATATGCCGCGCTTCCCCATCGACATAACCGAATAAGCTGAATTCAGTCATCGAATGAACCGATCAAGCCCACATCGGTTGCCCCGGCCGGCGAGCACCCGTCGCGCCGTTGCCACGCCCCGGCGACGTAGACGAAACATCTGGGCGAAGGGTGAATTGATCCCGTGTCGCGGCATGATGGCATGGCGCGACAAAGGAGATGGAAAGTGGCTAACAACCCCAACCAGCAAAACCAGAAGAACCCGCAGGCCGATCGCGACGAAGAACAGCGTCGCCAGCAGCAACAGCAAGGCGGCCAGGATCGCCAGCAGGGCGGTCAACGGTCCGATCAGGATCGGAACAGGAACCCGCAGCAGCGCTGACGATCGGTCTGCATGAGAAAGGGCGGCCTTGCGGGGCCGCCCTTTTCTTTTACTGGTAAGGCACGATCAGAAGCTGGCCTTGATCGTTCCGCCCCAGGTTCTGGGATCGCCCGGCAGGCCGGTGATCAGCCCGGTATTGCCCGGCCCGACGCTCAATTGCTCCAGATAATTCCGGTCGAACGCGTTGCGCACCCAGCCGAAGATATCGAGACCGCTTTGAGTCCGGAAACCGGCGCGGAAGTTCGACAGCGCATAGCCCTCGATCCAGGTGTAGGCTGACGGCGACGGGTTCGACGACCAGTTCGAACGATAGCTGCCGTCATAGCCGAGGTAGAATTGCCCGTCCTGCCCGAACAGGCTGGACTCGGCGTTGGCTTCCGCCCCGAAGGAAAAGGCCCATTTCGACACGCCGGGCAGGCGCTGCCCCGAAATGTCGCAATTCGGCGCGCTGGCGGTCCCGCCCGACAGTTCCGGCGGGCACGGCGCATCGACGAACTTTTTATATTTGGCATCGGTGTAGGCGCCATTGGCGTAAGCGCGGAACCGCTCGCTCGGCCGCACCGAGAAATCGAACTCGACCCCCTGCGTGCGGACCTTGTCCGCATTGGCCAGATAGCCGCGGAGCACCCCGAACTGGCCATTGTTCACATTGGCCTGGAAATTCTTGATGTCGGTGCGGAACGCGCTGAGATTGAAAGTCGCGCGCCGATCCCAGAATTCGGTTTTCACCCCCGCTTCAAAATGATCGACCGATTCGGGTTTCACCGTCGCGGCGGCGAGGATCGGATCGCCGTCGGCGCCGTTCGGCACGCCATTCTGGTTGATGCCGCCCGATTTGAACGTCTTCGCATAGGTCGCGTAGAAGAGCAGGTCGCGCGCCGCCTTCCACGTCGCCGTCAGGTCGTAGCTGAAGTTCCAGTCGCTGAACGACGGCGCATATTCCTGCGGCGTGAACACGCCGAGCCGCGCCACCGATACCGGATCGGTCAGGTCCGCCGTCACCGGCGAACCGTCGCCCGCAAAGACGAGGCGCTGGTAATAGCCGTCTTTCTTGTCATAATTCACCCGGACGCCGGGCTGGATCGTCAGCTGATCGGTGACCTTCCAGCTCAGCTGGCCGAACAGCGCCGCGCTCGTATTCTTGAGATATTGCGTGTTGATCGCGGTTAGGCCGTCGAGCACTGAGGGATCGTTCGACAAGGGGTTCGACGGGTTGATCGTCCAGCGGCTCGACGCGGGGCCATGGCCTTCGGTGCCCTGCGTGTCGATACGCTGGTAATAATAGAAGCCGCCGAGGACGAAGTCGAAGCGATCGCCGGTGTAATTATAGCGCAGCTCCTGCGTATATTGGTCCTGCTGCGACGGGTTCTGCGACCTGGTGACAATCGGCAGACCGGTGAAGTCGCGGTCGTTTTCGGGCTGCCAGTCCCAATAGCGCCACGCGGTCACCGAGGTCAGCGTGCCCGGCCCGACATCCCATTTGATGCGCAGCGACGCGCCGCCGATCTCGTTCCCCGCATTCAGATTGGCATCGAGGTCGGTGAGCCGGTCATAGGGATTTTCGCTGGGAAAGGCATAGCCCTGCGCAGCGGCCAGCGCGGCGAACTGACGGTTCAGCGGCCGCTGCGTCGCGCCCGTGCGGACGAAAACCGAGCCGCAGCACACCGCCTCCTGCTTGTTCCAGTCGCCGGCGAGCGTGATGTCGAGAGTGTCGGTCGGCCGCCAGAGCAATTGGCCGCGGATGCCGATATTGTCCTGGCTCTGGATATAGCGGTCGGTCGTGACATTGTAGATGGTGCCGCGGCGGCTGGTCGACGAAACCGCGATACGCGCCGCGAGCTGGTCGGACAGCGGCCCCGAAATCGCCGCCTTCGCCTGCTTGAAATCGAGATTGCCGATGCTGACCTCGGCCTTGCCTTCGAACTCGAAGGTCGGCTGATTGGTCGTGATGTTGATCGCGCCCGCCGTCGTATTCTTGCCATAGAGCGTGCCCTGCGGCCCGCGCAGCACTTCGATCTGCGCGACGTCGAGGAAGTCGAAGGTCGAGGAAGCGACGCGCGAATAATAGACATCGTCGACATAGATGCCGACCCCCTGTTCGATGCCGTCGTTCGTGAGGCCGAACGGCGCCCCGATGCCGCGAATGTTGACCGCAGTATTGCGCGGGTTCGACGAGTAGAATTGCAGCGTCGGCGTAAGCTGGGTCAACCGTCCGACGTTGAAGCTGCCCGTATTGTCGATCTGTTCGCCGTCGACGACCGAGATCGCGATCGGCACGTCCTGCGCCGTTTCCTGACGGCGGCGCGCGGTGACGACGATCTCGCCGCCATAGCTGCCGCCCTCGACCTGTGTGGCCGCGTCATCGATGGTGGCGGTATCGTCAGCGGTTTCCGCCGCGGCGGCGGGCGATGGGGCGAATGCCAGAGCCAGGGAAAGCGTGAAGAGGCTGGCCGGAACGCGCCGGCGGACAGACGGATATTTTGCGGTCATGACAATTTCCTGTTGCTTTGAAGATGCAAGAAAATTGCCACATCCGGTGGTCCGGTCTGCGGCATTGAGGTGGGGAATATTCCCGCTGGGAGTGTTTGAAGTCAGTTGGGGTAGCGGTGCCGTTCGGTCACATCGACCTGTACCAGCCGTCCTTCGTGCACGGTCAGTTGGATCGCGCCGAATTTCAGCTTGTCGAGTGCATCGAGCACCGTCTGGATGGCGCGCGGAACCTCTTCGGAGCCGCCTTTGGCGACTTCGTTGATAGCGCTCATAATCATTCCTTTCCCTCTTGGATTCGCCGGGCAAGCATATGCCAAGTAATTTAGTTGACAATGATTGATTTGCTTTTTGCGCCGAAAGGTTCGGTTGTCGCGCTCAATGGATTCAGGCGTGCGACGGGCCGACAGGCAGTGCGACGCTAGGGATTGCGCGCGAGTCCCAGTGCTGGCAAAGGCAGCCTCAATGAGCAAAATTAACGATCTGATGGCGCGCGGAACCGACCTTCTCGGCAGCGACTATGCCATCCTCTGCGGCGCGATGAGCTGGGTTTCCGAACGCCATCTGGTCAGCGCGATCAGCAATGCCGGCGGCTTTGGCGTGATCGCGTGCGGCGCGATGACGCCCGCGTTGCTCGATGCCGAAATCGCCGGGACCAAGGCGCTGGCGACGCGCAATTTCGGCGTCAACCTGATCACCATGCACCCGCAATTGTTCGAGTTGATCGAAGTGTGCGCGAAGCATCGCGTCGGCCATGTCGTGCTCGCGGGCGGGCTGCCGCCCAAAGGCAGCCTCGAGGCGATCAAGGCGTCGGGCGCGAAGGTCATCTGCTTCGCGCCGACCCTCGCGCTTGCCAAAAAGCTGGTTCGCTCGGGCGTCGACGCGCTGGTGATCGAAGGGATGGAGGCCGGCGGCCATATCGGCCCGGTGTCGACGAGCGTGCTGGCGCAGGAGATTCTGCCGACGTTGGCCGACGAAGTTCCGGTGTTCGTCGCCGGCGGCATCGGCCGCGGCGAAGCGATCGCCGCCTATCTGGAGATGGGCGCGTCGGGGGTCCAGCTCGGCACGCGCTTCGTCTGCGCGACCGAAAGCATCGCGCATCCCAATTTCAAAAAGGCCTTCATGCGCGCGTCGGCGCGCGAGGCGGTCGCGAGCGTCCAGATCGACCCGCGCCTGCCCGTCATCCCGGTCCGCGCGCTCAAAAATGCGGGGACCGAAGCCTTTACCGCCAAGCAGCGCGAGGTCGCGAACAAGCTCGACAAGGGCGAGGTCGACATGATGGAAGCGCAGCTCGAAATCGAGCATTATTGGGCCGGCGCGCTCCGCCGCGCGGTCATCGACGGTGACGTCGAAAATGGTTCGTTAATGGCAGGGCAATCTGTCGGTATGGTATCCGAAGAGGAGAGCGCGGCAGCAATTGTCGCATCTCTGGTGCAACAGGCCGAAGCCGCGTTGCACGCTCGGGGTTGATGCCGCATGGTGATGCGGTTGGGGAGTGGGTCATGAATTTGTCGCGTAAGATCATTATAGTCGGCCTGTTGGCGAGTGTCGCCGCCTGTGCGCCGAAGCCGCCCCCGCCTCCACCGCCTCCGCCGCCCCCGCCGGTCGTCGTCACCATCCCGCCGCGGCCGCTGCCGCCCGGCAATGCGTCGCTGACGCAGATTCTTCCCGGCCGCGGGATCGACGGAGGCTTCGTCACCGCGAACAGCGGCGTGACCGGCGACCGTGCCTTCTGGCAACTCAAGATCGGGCTCAACGTTGCCGCCATCGGCTGCCGCGGGGTCGAGGAATCGACGCTGGTTTCAGCCTATAACAATATCATCAAGACGCATGGCAAGGTGATCAAGTCGACCGAAAAGTCGGTGATCAAGGACCTCGGCAAGGAAAACAAGAATAACGGGATCGCGCCGCGCGATCGCCTGTCGACACAGCTGTTCAACTATTTCGCGCAGCCGCCGGCGCAGCGCGCTTTCTGTCCGCGGGCCAACGAAATCGCGCAAATCATTTCGACGACGCCGACCGACCAACTCGTCGAACAGGCGCCCGCGCACCTCGCGCGGCTCGACGAGCCCTTCAAGCAATTTTACGAGGCCTATGCCCAATATCAGTCCGACGTGATCGCTTGGGACGCGAAATATGCGCCGCCGCCGGCAATCATGACGACGCCGGCCCCGGCCACGCCCGTGGGCCCGACCATCACGACCGGCAGCACCCCGGGCGGGCTGGCGGCGGCACCGGCGACGCCTGCCGAAAGCAAGTGACGGTATTTCGCGCCGCATAGGAATAGAATGGACAATCGCGCGCGGGGTATTGGCGCGCCCCGCATCCTTCTGTTAGCAGGATTGCGATGACCAACGCCCCGCCCCCGCCCTCTTCGGCCGCCCAGTCGGCGCGCACCATATTGACCCGGCTGCACGAGGTCATGGCATCGCGCGCCAATGCGCAGGGCAAACTCAACCAGGTCGTCGGCATCATCGGCGAATGCCTCGATAGCGAGGTCTGCTCGATCTATCTGCTGCGCGACGGCACGCTCGAACTTTATGCCACGCGCGGGCTGAAGCAGGAGGCGGTACACGTCACCCGTCTCGGCCTCGGCGAAGGGCTGGTCGGCACGATCGCCGACCAGATCGAGACGCTCAACCTCGATGAAGCCGCGGCGCACCCCGACTTTTCCTACCGCCCCGAAACCGGCGAGGAATTGTTCCACAGCTTTGCCGGCGTGCCGATCATCCGCCGCGAGCGCGCCGTCGGCGTGCTGTGCGTCCAGCATGCCGATCCGCGGCGTTACGACGATATCGAGATTGAGACGTTGCAGACCGTCGCGATGGTGTTGTCCGAGCTGATCGCGAACGCCGACCTGGTCGACACCGCCGCGCGCACCGACGCCGCCGCCACCGACCAGTCGGCGCAGCGGCTGAACGGGCAGAAGCTGGTCGACGGCATGGGCGCCGGCGTCGCGGTGTTCCACCAGCCGCGCATCACGATCGAGCATACCGTCGCCGACGATACCGAGGCCGAGCGTCACCGCGTCTATGCGGCGTTCGACAAGATGCGCGAGCAGATCGACCGCATGGCGAGTTCGGCCGACTTCGGCGTCGGCGGCGAGCATGAGGAGGTCATCGAGACCTACAAGATGTTCGCCTATGACGAAGGCTGGTCGCGCCGGATCAACGAAGCGATCGACAGCGGCCTGACCGCCGAGGCGGCGATCGAGCGCGTCCAGCAGCGCACCCGCATGCGGATGCGCCAGATCGACGATCCCTTGCTGCGCGACCGCATGCACGATCTTGAGGATCTGTCGAACCGGCTGATCCGCATCGTGTCGGGGCAGATGGGCACTGCGGCGCAAATGGGCCTGCGGCACGATTCGATCCTGATCGCGCGCAATCTCGGCCCCGCCGAACTGCTCGAATATGATCGCCGCCGCCTGAAGGGCGTCGTGCTCGAGGAAGGGTCGCTGACCGCCCACGTCATCATCGTTGCGCGCGCGATGGGGGTGCCGGTAATCGGCCGCGTCAACGATGTGCGCGCATCGATCCGCGAAGGCGATCTGCTGCTGCTCGATGCCGCGGCGGGGCAGTTGCACGTCCGCCCGACGCAGGCGGTGCAGGATGCATTCGACGCCAAGCTCGAGATTTCGCAAAAGCGACGCGCGGGTCTCGCGGCACTCCGCGACCTGCCCGCCGTCACCAAGGACGGCGTCCCGATCGAACTGATGATCAATGCGGGGCTACGCGAAGATGTCGCCGCGCTCGACCTGACCGGCGCGCGCGGGATCGGGCTGTTCCGCACCGAATTCCAGTTCCTCGTGTCCGCGACCCTGCCCTCGCGCGACCGCCAGCAGCGGCTCTATCGCGACGTCCTCGACGCGGCGGGCGACCGGCCGGTAATCTTCCGCACCGTCGACATCGGCGGCGACAAGGCGCTGCCCTATATGAATGTCGAGGGCAGCGCGCAGGAGGAAAATCCGGCGATGGGCTGGCGCGCGCTACGTCTGGCGCTCGAACGCGAGGGGCTGCTCAAGGTGCAGGCGCGCGCGCTGATGGAGGCGGCGGCCGGGCGAACGCTGAATGTCATGTTCCCGATGGTCTCCGAACCCTGGGAATATGAAGCCGCCCGCAACCTGTTCGTCGGCCAGCGCGCCTGGCTCGCGAGCCACAACAAGAAGCTGCCGGTCGCGATCCGCTATGGCGCGATGCTCGAGGTACCCGGGCTCGTCGAAACGCTCGACCTGATGCTGCCGCACCTCGATTTCCTGTCGATTGGGACCAACGACCTGACCCAGTTCCTCTTCGCCGCCGATCGCGCGCATCCGCGGCTGGCCGAGCGTTACGACTGGCTCTCGCCGATCGTCATGCGCTACCTCGCGCGTGTCGTCCGCACCGTATCCGGATCGAAAGTCGCCCTCGGCGTTTGCGGCGAAATGGGCGGACGGCCGCTCGAAGCCATGGCGCTGCTCGGCGTCGGCGTCGAGCGCCTTTCGATCACGCCCGCCGGCGTCGGACCGGTAAAGGCGATGATCCGCTCGCTCGACCTGAGTGCGTTGCGCGCCGATATGGCGGCGATCCTCGCGCAGCCCACGACGAACCCTCGGGGGCAATATCAGGACTGGGCCCAACGGCATCAGGTTGACCTGGGCGATTGAGGCCCGGGCAAAAGCGATACGAGGGTCCGAAGTGCGTCGGGTCAGGCCGCGACGGGTATCGGAGCCCCGGCCGGTTCGCTTTTTTCCTCTTTCCCGACAACGACGATCCGTTCCGCGAGCCACAGGCATAGCAAAGCGAGCGCAATTCCGACCGGAACGTCGATGACATAATGCCAGCGACTGGCAATCGACGTCACGAGGATGAAGAAGAGGATGATCGAATAGAGCGGCAGGAGGATCCTGCCGCGCTTCCATGCAAAGAGGAAAAACAGAAATGCCCCGGCGGCATGGAGCGACGGCATCGCGGCAAGACCGACGGTGAAGTGGGTGCTGCCGTGGCGTGCGATCCACGCCGGACCGTCGGCGACCGAGTTGCGATAGAATTCGAGCATGCCTAGCTGGCCGGGCGTGATCGTCGGATCGACTCCGGCTTCGTAAATGAACGGACCGATCGCCGGCGCCACGAGATAAGCCAGGGCGCCGAGCGATTGCACTAGCAATATGGCGACGACGAGGGTTCTGAAATGGGCTGGTGTTTTGATCGCGTGATAGAGAAAGCTGGTGTAAAACAATGCGATGAAGGCCAGCATATAGAAGTTGGATTCATATGGGATGAATATGAAGATATTTTCGCGAATATAATCGCATGCGTCAACGATCGGGCGAACCATCTGGTCCGTCTTCCAGTAAAAATCGTCGTGCATCACCGGATTTATGTGCGGTATCCACAGCTTGATATTAAAGTGCGCGAAGAGAATGGCGACGTAACAGGGAAGTGCGATGAAGAAACTCATCGCGACGTCCCGCTTTCCGGCGAGGAAGGTCGTGATACCCAGCAATGCCACGCCGATCAGCGGGTAGATATAATGGACCCCGACGAATGCGGCGCGGTTCCCAGAAGGGCTGACGATCGGCAATCCGAACGCGACCGACAAGAGGAACATCACCGCCAGCGTCGCGCCGGTTATGAGGATTTCGGCCGGAACGGCGCGCAGGCTGGGTCGCATGGATCACCCCTTGAACAGAAACGGGTCCTGCGATAGCCAGCTTCACCGGCCCTTCATCGCGCGTCCGAACTGCCACAACAAGGTAAATGAACGCTGAACAATCATCCGAATGGCTGAAGCGGATCTGATGCTCTTGTGCCCAGAACGATGCCTGCCACGACGGTGCCGAACGCCAGCGTCATGACAATCAGGTCTCACCCTCTTTTGGCTATCAACTCGGATGCCAACGTAAAACGATAACTAAGCCCTTAGAGTCATTGGACACCTTCGGGTTGTTGTTAATAGTGTAAAAAGACTACGCCTGCATCACGCGCTTCTCATCTCGGAATGTAGTAATCTGTAGAATTTCCGCCGATACTGCGGGTCGAGCCCATAGCGAAATTCGGAACAATGGCGCCAATGGCATGACCGAACGCAGCTTCCGCAGCGTCAGGGTTCGTGCGGCGGCGGCCTCAATCGCGTGAATGGTCGTCTCATGGTAGTGTCCGTCAAAACCGGCGATGCGTCGCCCCATGCGATAAAGCGCATTCTCCGTCGGCCCGGACAGGATCAAATGTCCCCCTGGCGCAAGCTTGCTGCCAAGAATTTCCAGCAGTTCGACGAAGTTGGTGTTGTGCTCAAGTGAATCGATCGCGAAAATCAGATCATACCCGCCATCCGGTGCGCCCTCAAGAGTGACCTGTTTTGCGTGGGGTAATCTGCTCAGCAGGTAGGATGCGCTGTGTTCTTCTTCCTCGATGAAATCATACCCTCTGCCATCATCGCTTA
Organism: uncultured Sphingopyxis sp.; assembly: GCA_966250105.1. Taxonomy (GTDB): domain Bacteria; phylum Pseudomonadota; class Alphaproteobacteria; order Sphingomonadales; family Sphingomonadaceae; genus Sphingopyxis. The sequence goes on from CBINGC010000001.1 coordinate 42,925, forward strand.
CGAGGTGACCCAATTCGCCGACCGAGGAGCCAAAGTCGAGAATCCGTTTGGCGTCGGGCACATAATCACTCGCAAGAGCAGCGGCATGGAACAGACGGTTCCAACTGACGTAAGCAGCCAGCCAGTTGCGATGGCAATAGGAAGGGACACAGCTTTCCTCCCATTGTTCAAACGTCTGGACGACATCGATGTCACGACGCAGATCGGCGCGTCGCTTCTGGATATGCTTGAGTTGGGTCAGCATTATCGGATTCCTTGCATTGTGACGGAAGCTGAGCCGAGCACCCGCCTGGTTGCAAGGCGGCGATGAATAGCGGTCGTCGGCGTGAGCGCGACGTCTTGAGAAAGGAAATTGAGCAGAAACTGGATACCCACGAGCAGTGGCAACGCACTGAACATCACGGTGCCAGCAGTGGCCACGTGGCCGGTGCGTATGCTGTCGATTAAGTGCGCCAGGCCGAAGGAAGCACCGAATGCAAAGAGCAACAATCCCGTAACGAGACTTATCGATGCCGCGCTGAAGTTCCTGAGGAAATAGTTGTAGAAAATTCGTTTGACGAAATTCCGGCCGTGTAGAAACGGGAACGTTACTAGACAGCGAAATTCGTTCAAATGGCTGGTTTCACTTCCATAAATAGCCTCTAACGGCAATTCGATCACACAAGCTCGTAATGTACTCAGGCGGAATAGCAGATCGGATTCGAAAAAGTATCGGCGATGTAATTTGTCGAGTGGCAACAAGCGCGCGATGTCTACCTGAATCGCGATATAGCCGTTGGTCGGGTCGAACATATCCCAATATCCGGTCGACAGCTTTGAAATGAACGACAGACCGGCATTGCCGAAAATGCGCAGTGGCGGCATCTGCCTCACGCGCTCGAGTACAAAGAATCGGTTGCCTTTCACGAAATCGGCTTCACCCGCGATGATGGGGGCGACAAAGTTGGGAATAAAGGCAGGGTTCATTTGCCCATCGCTGTCGATCTTAACGATTATAGACGCATTGTCCGCGATGGCAGCATGCATTCCATCGACGACGGCTGCCCCCACACCGCCATTCGTTGTACGCCTGACAAGCCGGACACGCGCATCCTTCGCCACAACGGCTTCGATGGCAGTGATCGTGTCATCGGTGCTCGCGTCATCGACGCAGTAAATGCGCCATACCTCGTCAGGAATTGCCGACACAACGGCCGCGACCGTGCCAGCCGCACAATAACAAGGGATAACGACGGCGATACGAACGTCGGCGGTCTTCGAAGCATGTTCGAATTGCGCGAGTAATGCGCTCTCGTAGCTCATTGTTCCTGACCCCGCTTTCTGACGAACAGTCGATATCCGTACACACCATCAATTTCCCGATAGGGTGCCCAAGCTTTGCGAAAGCGAGCATCTTCGCGATAGAATGCGAGAAAATCGAAATCCGAGCGCGTCATTGTATGACGCGCCGAATTCCGATCAATCAAAATCAAGTCGGGCTTTCGCATCAGGTCGTGCAGTATAAAAGCACGGGCATTGCGCTCTGCCGCCAATAAGGCGTCACGCCGTTGGTGCCCCAAATTCGACCGCAGTTCCACGATAGCTGGAAGAAACCACTGGCTGTTCGTGCGCGAGACTTGCGAGGAGTTAACATAGAGCGCAGTTGGGAAGGCGGGATATGGATGAACCGCGACGACCAGAAATTTACCGCCAGAAGCATAACGGTTGACCGCTGCGATCAGCCGATCCTGTTCGATCGCATGACGGCCATCGGATCGAAAATCACGCCACCAATGAATAGTCGCAGTCAACGATTGCAGCAGGGTTAGCGCCAAAAGAATCTGCGCTAACAAGAGGAGCCGTTTAGCGACATAGCGGCTCTCGAGCGCAGCGCCGAGCGAGATCGCAGCGCCTGCAGCAACCGGCAGAAGATGATAGCTATATCCCTTATGCTGGATCCAGAACGACACCATAAAACCGACCGAGGCGGCGCACATCAGGGATGGCAGCGCATCGGCTCGCCGAAAGCTGGCCGCCCCAGTCAAGCCAAGGCAAACTATCGGAATGACCAGTGGCAGAATCAGGCCCGATGAAGGCACGTCAAATGACCAATAGATCGAACGCGCAAGTGGAATCACAGTCGCGATATAGTCCCACATAAACGCGATACAGAACGCGCCATAGACAACTGCGAAGGCACCAATAGCCAAAGTCTCCGGTCGCAAGATTGCGGTCCAGCGACGTTCGCGCAGCAAGACCACCGCTTCCACGCATAATGGAGCGGCGAGAAAATAGGGTTTGAGCGCAAAACCGATGCCGGCCACAAGGCCTATCACAATGGAAAAGCCGCGCGATGGCTGGGCATCTCCACGCAGACGCGCTGTGGTGAGCGCGATATAAGGCAGTGCTGCAATCAGCATCAGATGTTCGCGCTGGCCGAAATCGCGATAGGCGAAAACGAGCAGGAAGAGCGCAGAGATCAAAGTCGGTAATCTGGCGTGGAGCAGCCTATCGAACGTCACGACCGACGCGATTGCAGCGACGCAGACCATCACTTGATACGTGGCAGCGATCGGGAAGCCACCAATCCTAGCGACCCAGGCCGACGGCATCGCGAGGAACCAGGCCAGCGGCGGATTGGGCTCGATGATATCGACACCCCATTTCGCCCCGGCGAGCATCCGGTCCGCGCCCCACAAAACCCAAGAAACATCGTGATTGGGATATGCGCTCAATTGCATAGCGAGCGTTGCCAGCGCGATCACCGCGACAATCAGCGTACTGCCGCTTGGATGCGGCAAGCGAAGCGCCTTACCGGTACTGCGCGAAGCTCGCGCGGCAGAGGGCGTCACCACCGGTGTGGCCTCAGCCGGCGTCACGGGACAATGCCACGGTTCGCCCCGGAGGAGCATTGCTCGACCCGATTATCACGACGCCAGTAATCACCAGCAGCAGCCCAAGATAATAACGCGGCTCAAGACGCTCATGGAAGAACATCGCGGCGCCGATCGGCACCAGCGCAATCGCGAGAGCGACGAAAACATATGCCTTCGACAGTGGAATATCGCGCAGCGCCGTGACCCACAGCAGCGTCGACAATCCATACAAGCCCAGCGCTGCGACGAACCACACATCGGTGGCCAGATGGCGGATGATCGGAAACAGTCCCTCAACACCGCCCAAACCCAACGCGACGCGCTTGAAGCTCAGTTGCCCAACAACCATGATGAGGGCGAAGATGATCAATCGCAGCATGCATTTTCGCTAGCAGGAGCGCACTACGAAATGGTTAATTTGCGTTTTCCATAAATTCGTTGAGCGTCCCGGACAGGCTGGATGAAAAGAGTTTGAGAAGGCGACGACCCGAACTGCCGACCCGATAGGCATTTTGCCGTCGCAGTTGACACAACGACAAGCTTGTTCTCTTGTTATCCGACCAATGTTTATGTTATGTTCTCATTCCAATTCCCAAGGAGAGAGCGATGACCGATGAAGCCCCCCGTGCCAGCGGCCAGTGCCATTGCGGCGAAATCCGCTATTCGATGAGCACCGCGGTGCAGCATCATGCGCTGTGCCATTGCAGCGATTGCCGCCGCCATTCGGGCGCGCCGCTCGTCGGCTGGGCGCTTGTCGGCAATGACGAGATCGAGATCAGCGGGACGGCGAAGATCTATGCGTCGTCGGAACACGGCCGCCGCCATTTCTGCGGCACTTGCGGCACCGGGCTCTTCTATACCAACGAGGCGATCTTTCCGGGTCAGATCGACGTTCAGAGCGCGACGCTCGACGATCCCGATCTGATCCCGGCGCAGGCGCAAATCCAGACCGCCGAACGCATCGGCTGGATGGAGAAGCTGAATGACCTGCCTGCCTTCGAGCGTTATCCGCCCTTCGAATAGCGCGGGTCATCGTCGTCGGCGGCGACCACCGCCGCGACGAGCTTCGCGATGTCGAGCCGGGTCTTGCCATCGTCATAACCCTGGCGGACGATCACGAGCGCGCGCGAGGGGATGACGACGACATATTGGCCGCGGTTGCCGAAACCGCCGAAGGCGTCGGCCGGCACGCCTTCCGACTTGTCGAGCAGCCAGAAGCCGGCGCCATAGCTGAAGGCACCATCGGGCTGCGGCCCGCTTGGCGTGGTGACGAAGCGGCGCCAGTCGGCGGGGAGCAGGCGCTCGCCCCGCCACATGCCGTCATTCTGGTAGAGCAGTCCGAGCCGTGCGAGATCGCGCGCGCTCGTCCACACCTGACTTGACAGGATATAATTGCCGTCCTTGTCATGCTCGGCGAAGGTGCGCGTCATGCCGAGCCGGTCGAAGAAGGCGGCGGGATCGAGGGGTGCCCCCGCCTTTTCGAGCGCAGCCTTCAGCGACAGCGTCGCAAGCAACGTGTCGTTGTTGGCATAACGATAATGCGTATTCGGCGGATTCAGCAGCGGCCATTGCGTCGTCCATTGGCGCACCGATGCGCCGCCCATATAGATGGCATCGCTGCGGTTGCCCGCGGTGTCGCTCGTGAGGCCGCTCGCCATCCGCATCAACTGCTCGGTCGTAATGGCGGCGCGCGGGTCGCCCGGCGTCTGCCATTCGGCGATCAGCGCGGGCTTCGTCACGTCGATCCGGCCGTCCTGTACCGCATGGCCGATCAAGGTCACGGCCATCGACTTGGCGACCGAAAAGGTGCGCTGCGCGGTATGAATATCGTGTCCGCCCCAATAATGTTCGAGAGCGATGCGGCCGTTCTTGAGGATAAGCAGCGAGCTGGTACGCCCGCCGAATTTGGCCATATCCATCGTTGCGTGCGCGAACTTCGCCCTGCCCTTGGCGGCCGGCCAGGCCGCGTCCTTGTCGCCCATCGGCCAAGGCTGGGAGTCGAGATCCGGGCGTCGTTCGGCCGGCGGACCCGCCGAGTTGGGCTGGGCTCCGATCGGCAGCGTGACGCAGCCTTCGCGCCCGCTCCATTCGGCAATGCGGGGCGGCATATCGTCGCGATAGGTCACGCTGACCCGTTTCGCCCCCGTATCGACCTCTGCCTTGAGCGCGCGGACGTCGGCCTCGATCTCGGGATAGATGCCGGTGAGCTCGTCGCGCTCGATCGCCTCGAGCGGCTTGCCCGCACCGTTCCACAGCGACGAGCAGGTGAAGGCGGCGCGATAGCCCGCCGCCCAGGCGCGGGCCAGTTCGGCGCCGGGCTTCGGCGCCTGCGCCGTGGCTGGCGCCGCACCGACGAGAAACGCGGCGCCGACAAGCCACAGCAGTTCAGGGCCGATCGCCGAACGCCTGCCGCTGCGCCTTTTTCCCCCGATCCCACCAGGCGCGGCGGAGGACATCGGCGACGCGCTCGGGATCGTCGGACCCGTAGCGGACGAGCAGCGCATGCCAGCCTTCATAATGCGGGGTCTGCCAAAAGATGTCGGGGTCGGTTTCAAGCAGGATTTCCTTTTCGTCGGGCTTGCACATCGCGGCGAAACTGCCCGGTTCGCGGCCCGGCGAGGCGAGCGCCTTGCCGTTGAGCTTGGGACAGGGGGTGCCGTAGAAGGACAGCATCTCGACATCGGGAAGCGCGCACGCGAACGCGACCACATCGTCCCAGCTGTCGAATTTCAGCGCCATTGGCGGATATGACTCAGTCTTCCAATATCCCGGCGGTGACCTCTATGTCACGCCCCAGGGGCTGCATGGGCTGGAAGCGCAGGCGCGTCAACACCAGCCGGTCGTCCTGGATGTCGAGGTCGAACAATGCGTTACCGCCGCGCGGGCAGCATTCGCCGTCGCCCTCGCGCGCGACGGGAGCGGATGCGAACATCTCGTCGAACGCGAATTGCGCCGGGCCGCGCAGCCAATAGCCGGTCGGCAGCAGCTTGCCGCCCTGCTCGGACCAGTCGGACAAATCGACACGACGCCATTTGGCCGTGGCGGCGTCACTGACGAACAGCGCATCGGCATTGCCGCCGCCGCTGCCCGCGAGCGTTCCGCCGACGTGCACAAGCCGGCGCTTGTCATTGTCGACGACCAGATCGGGCGTGCCGATCGACCCCGAGCTTTCGGCGAAACCGGCGAGCGACGCCTTGCCCGCCTTGTCCTGCGAAACGAGCACCAGCATTCGCGTTTGGGCGCCGTCGCGCGGGGCGAGCAGCATCTTTTGCCAAAGCAAGGTCGTGCCGCGATCCGCGGTATTGATCCGCCCGCTCGCCTCGACGCTGCATTGCCCGCCGAAATCATAGAGGCATCGTTGCGCAATGCTGCCGACGCGTGCGCGGGTCAGCACGATCTTCGCCGTCACCTCCGCGACGGTGCACGGGATTTCGATGGTGCCGCCTGGACAGGACAGGATCGGTGTCGCTGCGGCGGCAAGGACAAGCGCCAATGCCATGATGACTACCCCAGTTCCGGCGCGACCCGACGGGGTGAAATTATACCCTCAGAGCACAGGGAGCAAGGCTCGGAAAGACCCCAGCGTCAGTCCTTGGCGCGGCGCCTTTCGTCCCACCAGGCGAGGCGTTCGGCGATGCGCTTTTCGAAACCGCGATCGACGGGGCGGTAGAAGTCCGCGGGCGCCATGCCGTCGGGCCAGTAATTGTCGCCCGAGAAACCGTCGGGCGCGTCATGGTCGTAGCTATAGCCCGCACCATAACCCAGATCTTTCATCAGCTTGGTCGGCGCGTTGAGGATATTCGCGGGCGGCGCAAGACTGCCCGTCTCGCGCGCCGAGGCCCAGGCGGCCTTTTGCGCCGCATAGGCTGCGTTCGACTTGGGCGCGGTCGCGAGGTAGAGGCACGCCTGGACGATCGCGAGTTCGCCCTCGGGCGAACCGAGAAACTGATAGGCGTCCTTGGCGGCGAGACATTGCACCAGCGCCTGCGGATCGGCGAGGCCGATATCCTCGCTAGCAAAGCGGGTAAGTCGGCGGAGGACGTAGAGCGGTTCCTCGCCTGCGACGAGCATCCGCGCGAGCCAATAGAGCGACGCCTGCGGGTCCGACCCGCGCAGCGCCTTGTGGAGCGCCGAGATCAGATTGTAATGGCCGTCGCGGTCCTTGTCATAGACGGGCATGCGGCGATGCAGGAACTGCGCGAGTTCGGCGGGATCGAGCGGCGCATCGATCGCCGTCGCGAACAGGGTTTCGACCTGGTTGAGCAGGAAGCGGCCGTCGCCGTCGGCGCTTGAGATCAGCGCCGCCTTGGCATCGTCGGTGACGGGAAGATTTCGCCCGATCTCGGCCTCGGCGCGTGCGACCAGCGTTGCCAGCGCCTCTTCGCCAAGCCGGTTCAGCACCAGCACCTGCGCCCGCGACAGAAGCGCGGCGTTCAGCGCGAAGCTCGGGTTTTCGGTCGTTGCCCCGACGAGCACCACCGTGCCGCGCTCGACATAGGGTAGAAAGCCGTCCTGCTGTGCGCGATTGAAGCGATGGATTTCGTCGACGAAAAGCAATGTACGCTTGCCCGCCGCCGCCATCTTCTCGGCATCGGCGAAGGCCTGCCTGAGGTCGGCAACCCCCGAGAAGACCGCCGACAAGGGCGCAAACCGCATGCCGACCGCCTCGGCGAGTAAGCGCGCGATCGTCGTTTTGCCGGTGCCTGGCGGACCCCAGAGGATGATCGACGACAATTGCCCCGCCGCAACCATCCGGCCGATCGCGCCTTCGGGTCCGGTCAGATGTTCCTGCCCAACGACATCGGCCAACGTCCGCGGCCGCAAGCGTTCGGCGAGCGGGACGGGGCCGGTCGCGCCACCCTGCTTGGCCGCAGGCACATCCTCGCCGAACAGATCCCCGGCCATCGGACGCTCAGCTCCGGCGCCGCTGTTTCTGGCGGATCAGGCGAATATAGGTATCGGCGACCGCCTGATTGATCGCGTCCCATTGATAGGCGCCGCTTTCGAGCACTGCCGCCGCGCCATGTTCGGCGCGCAGCTGGATGTCGCGGCAATAGCGCTGAAGATGGTCGGCGAAGCCGGTGATCGAACCGGGCGGGACAAGATAGCCCGTCTGGCCATGCTTGACGATGCTGGCGCTGCCCGTGGCGCGCGCCGCGACCACCGGCAGCCCGCACGCCATCGCTTCGAGCGTCACATTGCCGAAAGTCTCGGTCACCGAAGGATTGAAGAAAATGTCGCAGGAGGCGAGCGCGTGCGCGAGATCCTCGCCACCCTGGAAGCCGACGAAGTTCGCGTCAGGCAAGCGCGATTCGAACCATTCGCCCGCCGGCCCCTCGCCGATCACGACGACCTTGTGCGGGACTCCGCGCCGCTGGAGCACGTCGATCGCATCGGCGAACACATCAAGCCCCTTTTCCATCACCAGCCGGCCAAGAAAGGCGATCGCCGGCACATCATCGTCGATGCCGAGCGAGCGGCGCCACGCCATGTCGCGCCGGCCGGGGTTGAACACCCCCTGCTCGACCCCACGCGTCCAGATGCCGATATCGTAATTCATCCGCTGGTCGCGCAGCACCTGCGCGAAACTCTCGGACGGCGCGATCAACGCGTCGCACTTGCGGTAGAGCTTGCGCAGCCAGGCGACGACCACGGGTTCGAGGAACGACAGGTTATAATAACGGAAATAGGTCTCGAAGCGCGTGTGCACCGAGCAGGCGACCGGTAGCCGCCGCCGCCGCGCCCACGCCGCCGCCTGCCGCGACACGCGGTCGGGGCTGGAGATATGAACGATATTGGGTGCGAACGCGGCGATATCCTCGCGCACCCGCGACGAAAAATTCAGGGGAATGCGATATTCGCTGCGCCCCGGGATCGCCACCGACGGCACGCTCACAAGGTCGCCGGTCGGTTCGAAATCGGGGTTGGCGACAGTCGGCGAATAGACGCGCACCGCCGCGCCATGCGCCAGCAGAAAGCCGACGAGGCGATTGAGCGCCTTGTTCGCACCATCGGTGGTCATGTTGTAATTGCCGCTGAACAGGGCGATGCGAAGGTCGGAAACTTCCATCGGGCTTCGCCTAATCCTTTAACCCCGCAAAGGCAATTGCATCAAAACTCCTCGGTCCGTTCCGAAGGCGCCTCCAGATCGACTTCGACGGGCGGATGAAGGCGCAGGCGGTGAACGCGGCGTTCGTCTGCTTCGGTCACCTCGATGCGCCAGCCACTCGGGTGGACGAGGATCTCGCCGACCTCGGGCACATGCCCCGCGAGGACCGCGGCGAGCCCGCCCAATGTGTCGACATCCTCGTCGACTTCGGCGAGGCGCGGGTCGATCGCCTCACCGACATCGTCGAGTTCGGCGCGCGCATCCGCGTCCCAGCAGCCATGTTCGCCCGCGACGACCAGCGGCTCGGGCTCGTCGTCATGCTCGTCCTCGATCTCGCCCACGATTTCCTCGACCAGATCCTCGATCGTCAACAGACCTTCGGTGCCCGAATATTCGTCAATGACGATCGCCAGATGGGTACGCTTCGCCCGCATTTCGGCGAGCAGGTCGAGCACGCCCATCGATTGCGGGACATAAAGCGGCTGGCGGATCAGGTCGAGCAAGGGCGGCGGCGGCCGCCCCTCGGCGAGCACGGCGAACACGTCCTTGACGTGGATCATGCCGACGACCTCGTCGAGATTTTCGCGATAGACCGGCAGGCGGCTGTGGCCCGCTTCGGCAAACAGTGCGACAATCTCGGCAAAGGGCGCGCTTTCGGAGATGGCGATGATGTCGGCGCGCGGCACCGCGACATCGTCGACGGTCTGTTCGCCGAAGTGGAGGAGGTTGCGCAGCATCTTGCGCTCGATAGACGACAGGTCGCCGACGATATTGCTGCCGCGCCGGTCGTCGCCTTCTTCCTCGGCCTCGTCGATGACCTCTTCGATCTGTTCGCGCAGCGACGGTTCCTTGTCTCCGCCGAACAGCAGGTTTCTTAGTCCGGACAGCAGTCCGGACCTACTACTGTCCTCTTCCGATCGGTTCGAAGATCCCTGGTCGTCGGGCATTTTCCGGCTTTTCCTAAGTTAATCCTGATCCGCATATGGATTGGCGATGCCCAGCGATGCAAGGGCTTTCACTTCGAGCGCCTCCATCGCGGCCGCCGAGGCATCGTCCATATGGTCGTATCCGACGAGATGCAGCGTGCCGTGGACGATCAGATGCGTCGCATGATCGGCCACCGAAATGCCCTTCTCTTCCGCCTCGCGCATACAGGTTTCGCGCGCGAGCACGATGTCGCCGAGCAGGATTTCGCCATCGTCGCTGTTCGCGAGGCCTTCGAGCAGATCGTCCTGAACCTGCGGAAAGGACAGGACGTTGGTCGGCTTGTCCTTGCCCCGAAAATCGCGGTTGAGCCTGTGCACTTCGGCGTCATCGGTCAGACGGATCGCGATCTCGACCAGCGGCGCAGCGTTCGCAAGCGACGCAAAGGGCGTCAGTGCGAGCGCAGCCGCGGCGGCCTCCGCAGCGCGCGCCTCCCAGTCGAGAGCGTCGGACCAAGGGATTGCGGTGTGGGTTTCGACCGAAAGCATGATGCGGCAACTACCGGCATGGGTCGATGTTGCACAGCGTTAATGCACATGCCGCAGCTTGTCGGGATTGCGCATCACATAGATCGCGACGATCTTGCCGTCCTCGATATCGAGCGCGGTGGTCTGAAGCTCTCCGTCAGCCTCGCGCGTAACGAAGCCCGGCAGGCCGTTGATCATGCCGGTGTGGACGAGCGTCGAGCCATATTTGCCAAACAAGACCGCAAGGCCGCGGTGCAGCTTGAGCACGACGTCGCAACCGAGCGCCGGTCTCATGGTCGCCGGACGCTTGCCGCCGCCGTCGGCCCACATGCCGACATCGGCCGCGAGCAGCGCGCCGAGTGCGCCCATGTCGCCGCTGCGCGAGGCGGCGAAAAAGGCGTCGGCGATCTCTAGCCCGCGTTCCTTTTCGAGCTTGTAGCGCGGGCGCGCGTCGCGAACGTGGGTGCGGGCGCGCGCCGCGAGCTGACGCGTCGCGGCGGGATCGCGGTCGATCGTCTTCGCGACCTCGTCGAACCCGACGCCGAAGACGTCGTGAAGCAGGAAGGCGGCGCGCTCGAGCGGAGACAGCCGTTCGAGCGCGAGCATCAGCGGCAATGTGACATCGTCGTCATCTTCTTCCTCGACCAGCGGGTCGGGAAGCCAGGGGCCGATATAGGTCTCGCGCCGGCTGCGCGCCGACTTGATCTGGTCGAGGCAGAGCCGCGTCACCGTGCGGCGGAGGAAGGCCGCCGGCTCACGCACCGCATCGCGGTCGGTGCCGAGCCAGCGGATGAAGGCATCCTGCACCACATCCTCGGCATCGGCGACCGATCCGAGCATGCGGTAAGCGACGCGGGTGAGCAGCGGGCGCAGCGGGTCGAAACTCTCCGCCGCGTCCGCCGCATCCACGCCGTGCCGGAAGCCTCCGGGGGGCATCAGGCCGCCTTCGCCGGCGCGCCGCCTTCGTACCAAAGGTCAAAGCCGACCGCGATCCGGTTCCAGCCATTGATGACGTTGATCATCACGGTCAGGTTCACCTGTTCCTCCGGCGTGAAATGCGCTTCGAGCGCGTCCTTCGCGCCCTTCTGTGTGTGCCCTTCGGACAGGCGGGTCAAGGCGTCGGTCCACGCCAGCGCGGCGCGTTCGCGGGGCGTGAAGACCGGCGCTTCGTGCCATGCGGCGAGCAGATAGATGCGCTGTTCGCTCTCACCCTTCGCACGCGCTTCGGCGGTATGCATATTGATGCAGTTGGCGCAGCCGTTAAGGATCGAGGAGCGGATTTTCACCAGTTCGATCAGGCTCGGCTCGAGGCTGTTCTGCGCGGCGATCGAGGCCGCCATCCATTGCTTCATCACCTGCGGGGCGGCGGCATAAGGGTCGATTACCTTGGACATATCGTGTCTCCTTCTGGGGTTGTGCAGATATGACGAGACAGGCCCGCTCGATGTGACACAGCGCGCAAAAAATTCTCCGCGACCATATTCTGCGTCATTGCGAGCGCACGCCACGCAAGGACTTTATCCGATCGTCAACGGCGGCGAGACGATCATCCTCTACTGCTTCACCTTCCTGTTCATCGCAACGCGCGGGGCGGGGACTTGGAGTGTCGACGGGGCAAGGAAATAGAGCGTTGCGCCATTATCTCGCGGGCTAGGATGCCGAAATTGGAGACCGATAACGGGGAACTGACCTGCAGGAATGGCGGCATCCGACCGGTAGTTGCCGTCGCCTCGAGCGGTGAGCCAACTTAGAATCCGCATCCCCGAGCGAAGACGAGGGGCTCGTTCGAGCGGAGCGAGAACCGCGTAACCACGCTGCCTCGACTTCGCTCGGCATAGCCCCTCGTCTTCGCTCGGGGATGCGGTCTATTTCAGCTTCCCTTTGGCGGGGCAATGTCCGCTCACCACCCCGCAACGGACATCGCTCGCGTTAAGCGCCTGGCCCCTCATAGGCTTCGACGATCCGCCCGACGATCGGGTGGCGGACGACATCGGCGGCGGTGAAGCGGCTGACGTTGATCCCTTCGAGCCCTTCGAGCCGCGCGACCGCGTCGGCGAGGCCCGAGGTCGCGGGCATCGGCAGGTCGACCTGTTTGGGATCGCCGCAGATCACCATGCGGCTGTTCATGCCGAAGCGGGTCAGGAACATCTTCATCTGCGGGATCGTCGTATTCTGCGCCTCGTCGAGGATGATGAACGCGTCGGCGAGCGTCCGTCCGCGCATGAATGCCAGGGGCGCGATCTCGATCTCACCGCTCGCGATGCGGCGCTCGACCTGCTCGGCGGGCAGGCAGTCGTGCAAGGCGTCATAGAGCGGACGCAGATAGGGATCGACCTTTTCCTTCATGTCGCCGGGCAGAAAGCCGAGCTTTTCACCCGCCTCGACCGCGGGGCGCGAGAGGATGAGGCGCTGGACGCTGCCGGTGATGAGCTGCGCGACCGCCTGCGCGACCGCGAGATAGGTCTTGCCCGTGCCCGCCGGGCCGAGCGCGAAGATCACCTCGTCGCGCGCGAGCGCCTGCATATAGGGAACCTGCGACGGCGCGCGCGGCACGATCGTCTTCTTGCGCGTGCGGATCATCACCGTCGGCGGTTCGTCCTTGTCGTGGCGGATGATGCCGGCGAGCGTCGGCTGCGCCTGCATCGCGATCACCCCGTCGACCATGCCGGCGTCGACCTCCTGCCCTTTTTCGATCCGGTCATAAAGGTCGGTGAGCACGTCGCGCGCGCGCGCGGCGGCTTCGGCCTCGCCCTCGATCTGCACCCGGTTGCCGCGCGCCGATATATAGACGCCGAGGCGATTTTCGATCGCGACGAGGTTGCGGTCGAACTCGCCGAAGAGAATGCCCAAAAGCTGCGTACGCTCGAATTCCGCCGTCAGTCGGACGCGATCGCCGGGTTCGGCGGGGGTGGAGGCGGTCAGCGGGCGTTTGGACATATGGGCAAGGCTCCTTCAGGCAATAAAGCAACTCTACTCCCGTGAAGGCGGGAGTCCATCTCCGTTGGTCTCGAAATTCGATGGCCGGTGATGGGCCCCTGCCTTCGCGGGGGCACGGCGGTTCCTTGCCGCCACTAGGCGACTTCTTCCATCAGCAGTTCGGCGCCAAGGCTGTTCGGCCCGGCCGAGATAATGCGCACATCGACCATGTCGCCGATCTTGAGCCCCGGCGCGATGACGTGCACCGACTGGAGCCAGGGCGACTTGCCGATCAGTTGGCCGTCGAGCTTGCCCTTGCGTTCGAGGAGCAGGCGCGTCGTGCGACCGACGGTCGCTTCGTTGAACGCCTGCTGCTGCTCGTTGAGCAAGGCCTGAAGCCGCTGAAGGCGCTCGTTCAGCATCGCTTCGTCGATCTGGCCGTCCATCGTCGCCGCGGGGGTGCCGGGGCGGCGCGAATATTTGAAGCTGTACGCCATCGCATAATTGGTGGCGCGGACGATATCGAGCGTCGCCTCGAAATCCTCCTCGGTCTCGCCGGGGAAGCCGACGATGAAGTCGCCCGAAATCGCGATGTCTGGGCGCACCGCGCGGACGCGTTCGATGACCTTGAGGTAGCTTTCGACCGAATGGCTGCGGTTCATCGCGGCGAGGATGCGGTCGCTGCCCGCCTGCACCGGCAGGTGGAGGAAGGGCATCAGCTTGTCGACCTCGCCATGCGCGGCGATCAGTCCGTCGGTCATGTCGTTAGGATGGCTCGTCGTGTAGCGGATGCGCTCAAGCCCGTCCTCTTTCGCGAGTTCGCGGATCAACCCGTCGAGGCCGATCGCCCTGCCCCGCTCGTCCGCACCGTCCCACGCGTTGACGTTCTGCCCCAGCAGCGTGATCTCGCGCACGCCGCCCCCGACCAGTGCGCGCGCTTCGGCGATCAGGTCGGCGAACGGCCGGCTGATTTCGGCGCCGCGCGTGTAGGGCACGACGCAGTAAGTGCAGAATTTGTCGCAGCCTTCCTGAACCGTCAGGAAGGCGGTTGGGCGCTGACCGCCGGCGCGTTTCGGCAGCGCGCCGAACTTGCTTTCGAGCGGCATGTCGAGATCGATCGCCTTCTCGCCCTTTTCGGCGCGCGCAATCAGGTCGGGCAGACGGTGATAGGCCTGCGGACCGACGACGACATCGACGCTCGGCGCGCGGCGCGCGATCTCGGCACCCTCGGCCTGCGCGACGCAGCCGGCCACGGCAATCGTCGGGCGGCTGCCGTCGGCGCGCTTCAGCCGGCCGATGTCCGAATAGACTTTTTCGGCCGCCTTTTCGCGAATGTGGCAGGTGTTGAGCACGACCAGATCGGCGTCGGCGCCGTTGGCGGCGACGACATAGCCCTCGGCGCCCAGCATCTCGGCCATACGCTCGCCGTCATAGACGTTCATCTGGCAGCCGAAGGATTTGACGTGGAAGGTTTTAGGAGAGTCGGATTTCATCGGCGCGCTATAGGCGATGCGGCGCGCCGGCGGAAGACCGTGCGATTTCCGCCGCGATCGTCGCCCGCGCCGCCTCGGCGAGAAGCTTTCGGTCACCCTCGACGATATCGGGCAGCGGGTCGAGATAATGAATCGTCAGGTGGATCGGGTGCTTGCGCGCGAGTAACCGCTTGAAATTGTCGAGCCCGGATTCGGGATCGAGCCAGGCGATATCATTCGCCTCGGCGCCATAATCGAGAAGGACCGGCTGGATGCGCAGCTTCGGCGGCGTCGGAATAACCGCCTGGAACAACGAGGCGCGGAAGGGCAGCAGCCCGTCGCCCGGCCCTGTCGTGCCTTCGGGAAACAGCGTGACCGGCCGCCCGCGCGCGAGCGCATTGCGCAGGTCGTTGGCCTGATTGTGGATTTCGCGCCGCGCCTCGCGCTGAACATAGATGGTGTGATTCTGGTCGGCGAGCCAGCCGACGAGCGGCGCGGAGCCGATTTCAGCCTTCGACACGAAAGCCGAGCGCGCCGCGCCGCCAAGGGCAAGAATGTCGAGCCAGCTGACATGGTTGGAGACGAAAAGCACGTCGCGCCGGAGCCGCGTGCCGGTCGTACGGATGCGCAGCCCCGCGATCCAGCCGGCGGCATTGAGGAAGGCCATGACCATCGGCGACGGGCGACGGGCAGCGCGGTAGAGCAGGTGCGGGACGATCAGGAAAAGAAGCGTCAGCACCATCAGGGCGAGACGGGCGACCGTCCGCCAGGTAATCGTACTGCGATCAGTCGCGCTTGCGATCGATGGCGACACCATAAAGCTCCATGCGATGGTCGACGAGGCGGAAGCCCAGCCGTTCGGCGATCACCTTCTGCAACGCTTCGAGCTCGGGATCGACGAATTCGATCACCTTGCCCGTTTCGACGTCGATGAGATGATCGTGATGCGCTTCGGGCGCCGCTTCGTAGCGCGAACGCCCGTCGCCGAAATCGTGGCGATCGAGGATGCCCGCTTCTTCGAACAGGCGAACGGTGCGGTAAACGGTGGCGATCGAGATGCCGCTGTCGATCTTCGACGCGCGCTCATAGAGGGTCTCGACATCGGGGTGATCCTCCGAATCCGAGATGACGCGCGCGATGATGCGGCGCTGTTCGGTGATGCGGAGGCCCTTTTCGTGGCACAGGGCTTCGAGATCGATATTACCGGACATGCTTGCCTTTCCTGCAGATGCAGCCGCGTCTGTCTTTGTTACAAACTGTATAGGGACGCCCCGCGAATAGGACAAGGGCGGCGCCCCTGCGGCACCGCCCCTCCCTGCCCGCGCGGGGCCGTCATTGCGAACGGTTACGCCTTGGCTTTGCGCTTGCGCCCGCCGCCGCGGCCCTTGGTGCCGAGGCCGATTTCCTTCGCCAGCGCGCGGCGCTTTTCGGCATAGTTGGGCGCGACCATCGGATAGTCGGCGGCGAGGCCCCATTTGGCGCGATAGTCGTCGGGGGTCATGCCATAATGCGTCATCAGGTGGCGGCGCAGCATCTTCAGCTTCTTGCCGTCCTCAAGACAGACGATGTAGTCGGGCTTGACCGAAGTGCGGATCGAGACCGCCGGCACCAGCTTTTCCTCCACGACCGGCTCGCTCCCGAGACCCGACAGCGCGGCGTGGACATTATTGATCAAAATGGAGAGATCGGAAATGGCGACGCTGTTGTTGCTGACATGCGCCGCGACAATGTCGGCGGTCAGTGTAACGAGCATCTCATTGGTGTCGGCTTGATCGGACATGAGACTATTCCTTGTTGTCGATTACCCAGAAGCATAGGGGCGAATATTGGATTTTTTCTTTCGCCGCGCGGATTAGTGCCACTTTGGATGTAAAACCGCAATGACCGATCAGTCGGTTTGGCCCGCCCGTTCCGATTGCCGCATGGTAATGGCATCGCGAAGCTTGCCGTCGTTGCCTCGATAATAGGCGGACCGCCGTCCGCACTCCGTAAAGCCCGCGCGTTCATAAAGATGAACCGCGTCATTGTCGGCCCGCATTTCAAGAAAATAGTCTTCGGCGCCCTGTCCGGTGGCCCAGATTCGCCAATCGTCGATCAATAATCGGCCGATCCCGCGACCACGAAACTGCGGGTCGACCGCCAGCAACAATAATTCGCTTTCGGGTCCCGCGATCCGCGCGGCGGAAAAACCGCACGCATGGTCACCGTCCCACGCCAGACAGACGCGCGCCGAAGGCAGCGCGAACAGAGTCAAAAGCTGCGCGCCGGTCCAAGCCTCGCCGTAAGCGGGCTCGAACGCCGCATCCATCACGCGCATCACCGCGGCAAGATCGCCAACGCGGGCGGTGGCGAGGCGGACGCCGCTCGTCATGCCTCAGCCGCCATCGGCTTGGCGTCGGGCGCGCGGCCATAGATCGGGCTCGGCCGGTCGAGCGTCGCGGCTGCGGGCAATTGCGGAAAAGCCCGCGCGTCGGGCAAAATCGCCAGCGCGCGCCCCGAACCGCGTTTTGCGACAAAGGCGTCGGCGCGATTGCCGACGACCAGCGCGTCGTCCAGCCGGACGGCGTCCTCGGGAAGCAGCGAACGAAGCTCGGCGCGCGGCGCAAGGTCGGCCGCGAAAGGCTGGACGAACCATTGGCCGTGACCGCCCTCCATGACCACAAGCGTGCCGCCCGCCGAGGCGATTTCGTCCGCCGCCGCGGCGGCAACGAGCGCGAGCGTCGAAAAGCCGTGCACCGGCACTTGCCAACCGAGCGCGAGCGCGCGCGCCGCCGCGACGCCGATGCGCACCCCGGCAAAGCTGCCGGGGCCGCAGCCGACGGCGATGACATCGGCGCGGCCGCCGCCATCAAGTTCGGCGATCAGCGGAACGAGACGCTCGGCGTGGCCGCGCCCGATCACCTCATGGCGATGATCGACGATCGCGCCCGCCTCGATCAACGCCACCGAACAGGCCTCGCTCGCCGAATCAATGATCAGATGGCGCATGGGATGGAGCGCGCGCCGTTCAGGCGATGCGGTTGAAGCGCGCGAAGTCCGGGCGCGGGCTGCGTTCGAAGATCGTCGCGGGATCGCCATAGCCGAGCGTCGAGATGAAATTGCTCTTCACCTTCGGCTGGCCGGCGAAGAAGGCCTGATCGACCGCGGCGTTGTCGAACCCCGACATCGGCCCGGTGTCGAGCCCGAGCGCGCGCGCGGCGAGGATGAAATAGGCGCCCTGCAGGCTCGAGTTGCGAAAAGCGGTCATCTCGGCCAGCGCGTCGTTGCCCGCGAACCAGCCGCGCGCGTCGGTATGCGGGAAAAATTCGGGCAGATGCTCGTAGAACTCGGTGTCCATCGCGATGATCGCGGTGACGGGGGCTTTGCGAATCTTTTCCTCATTGCCCGGGATGGCGTGCGCGGCGAGCTTTGCCTTCGCTTCGTCCGACACGCACCAGACGATCCGTGCCGGCAGGCTGTTCGCGCTGGTCGGTCCGAATTTCATCAGGTCCCAGATCGCGTGCAGCTGCTCTTGCGCGACCGGACGGTCGAGATAGCCATTATAGGTGCGCGCGGTGCGAAACAGCTGGTCGAGAGCGCTGTCGGAAAGCGGCTCGCTCATGGGCTAACTCCTCAAGGAAAAAATCAAACGGCGTGAACTGCCGTTACCTCGGGAACATAATGTTTCAAGAGGGACTCGATGCCATTCTTCAGCGTCGCGGTCGAGGAGGGGCAGCCGGCGCAGGCGCCCTGCATCTTCAGATACACATTGCCTTTGTCGAAACCGCGATAGACGATGTCGCCGCCATCGTTGGCGACCGCGGGGCGGACACGCGTTTCGATCAATTCCTTGATCTGCTCGATGATGTCGGCGTCGGCCGGATCGTCGGCGAAGCCCGCATCCTCGGCCGGCACCGAGAAACCGGCGCTCGCGGCGTTGAACAGCGGCACGCCGGCGAGGAAATGATCCATCATAATGCCCAGCACGTCGGGCTTCACATCGGCCCATTCGGCGCCGGGGGCGATCGTCACCGAGACGAATTCGCGGCCGAAGAAGACGCCCGTCACATCGCCGAGCGAGAAAAGCGCGCTCGCGAGCGGCGACGCCTCGGCCTCTTCGGGGCTCGCGAAGTCGCGGGTCCCCGTCTCCATCACCGCCCGGCCGGGCAGGAATTTGAGCGTCGCGGGATTGGGCGTCGATTCGGTTTCGATCAGCATGGGCTGCATGTGGGGCGCGGCAAGCCTTTGTGCAAGATGAGATGGATGCGCTAAGGCGCGTCCATGCGCCGCTTCACCCATTTCGCCGCCCTCGACTGGTCGGGCGCCCGCGGCGAGCGCCAGCGCGGGATCGCACTTGCGGTCGCAAGCGGCACGGCGGCGCCCGCGCTCGTGCGGCCCGGCCATATCTGGTCGCGCGCCGAAATCCTCGCCTGGCTGGAGAATGTCGCAGCCGCAGGCGAGGATATGCTGATCGGCTTCGATTTTTCGGCCGCCTTCGCCTTTGCCGACGCGGGCGCCTATTTTCCCCAATGGAGCGAAAGCCCCGCCGATATTCGGGCGCTCTGGTCGCTGGTCGAGCGGCTCGCGCGCGGCGATCCGCATTATGAAGCCGGCGCCTTTCTCGCGCATCCAGAGGCGCGGCGCCATTTTCGCCACGGTCGGGGCGAGGTCGGCGATCTTTTCGCGCCCGGCGCGGGCCGCCTCAGGGTCGTCGAACAACATCAACGCGCGACGAGGCAGGCCGCGAGCGTCAGCAATTTCAACCTCGTCGGCGCGGCGCAGGTCGGTAAGGCGAGTCTGGCCGGCATGCGCCTGCTGCACCGGCTGTCGGGCCGGATACCGCTGTGGCCGCTCGATCCGGTTCCCGTCCAAGGCCCGCTGCTCGTCGAAATCTATACGGGCCTTGCGGCGCGAGCGGCCGGTCTGCCACCCGGGCGCAGCAAGATTCGCGATGGCGCGGTCCTCGACGCGGCGTTGGCCGCGCTGGGATCCCCGCCCGTTGGCTTGATCGGTCCCATCAGCGATCATGCGAGCGATGCTCTTTTTACTGCCGCTTGGCTGCGCGCGATAGCCAGCGACGAAGGCCCCTGGTCGCCGTCGCCGCTGACCGATGCTCTGGCCAGAACCGAAGGCTGGACGTTCGGCATCGTCTGACAATACCGCTGTGCAGCATTTTCCCGAACGTCCGCTGTTCCCATCGGACTGAAAAATGCTTAGGGGAACGCGAGCGCCGGCTTAGCTCAGTTGGTAGAGCACCTGATTTGTAATCAGGGGGCCACGGGTTCGAATCCTGTAGCCGGCACCATCATCGCATCGAAATCCGACGGCTTTCAGGAAATCGGTAAGCGAGCGGGTCTGGAACGCCGCCGCGCCGGGCCGCCGCGCGCGCGGCATGGACGGTATAGCCGCAGAGCAAGCCATAGAATGCCAGTCCCTCTACCTGCCAAAAGGGCATCGTCGCCATATTGAGCAGGAAGAAGGCGAAATGGGCGGCGATCAGCTGGAAACGGTTCCCCCGCGCCGACACCGCCGCCGCGAACATCGCCGTCCACAAGGCGATCATCGCCGCCACCCCGAACCAGCCGAGTTCGTAAAGCGTCGCGACCAGCGTGTTGTGCGGATAGACCTTGAAGACGCCCTCCCAGCTTTCCGGCCCGAGGCCGAACAGATGCTGAAGCGGGGTGCCGTCGGCCCAGGCATAGATATAGCTGCTCCAGATCAGCGGCCGCCCCGACATCACCTGACGTTCGAGCAGGTCGAAGTCGCGCGGCGGCTTGATCAGCGCCGCCGGGTCCGCGAGAAAGGCGGCGAGGTCAGCGAAACTCTCCTTGTAGAACAGGGCCGCGACCGCAAAGAGCAGCACGCCCGCGACGGTGGCGGTCACCGCCATTGCGCCGCGCTGGCCCTGCCGCACGCTCATCGTCAGCCCGCCAAGGAAGATTGCGAGCGCGAGCGGCGCGAGCGCGAGGATCGTCGTGCGATAGCCCGCGAGCAGGATCGCGACGAGCGTCACCGTCAGGAAGGCGATGCGCACCGCGCGCGGCGCCGAGCGCGCGAGGCCGCCGACCATGAACCCGGTAAGCAGCGCGACCGAGAAGGCGGCCTCGTGATTATAGCCGCCGATCCAGACCAGCCCGTCGCCATCCTCGGCGCCCTTGGGCATACCCAGCGCCAGCGAAAGCGCCTGGAAGACGAGCAAGGGCAGGAACGAAACCATCGCCCAGCTCAGGAAACGCCCCTCGGGATCGCGGCGCAGCGCCTGAAAGACCGCAATCAGAATCACGATCATATAGGCATATTTGACCGCGACGTTGATCCCGCCGACCACATCGCCGTTGAGGCTGGCACTGACCAGCGCGAGCAGGATCAATATATAGACGGGCAATAGCCATTTTAGCGCGAGATTGGCAGGCCGCACGACGAAGAGCAGCCCGAACCCGGTCACCGCGATCGAGAGCAGCGCATTGCCCGAAAGCCCGCCCGCGAGTGGCTGGAACATGTAGAGATGATAGGCGCCCGCGGTGGTACGCAGCCACAGCGCCACCACGACGAACGCGCCCGCCATCCCGCCCGCCCGCCGCGCCGCGATGACGAGCGGGACGAGCAGCAGCAGCGTGACGGGCACCAGGATGCCGAGCCCGAAGGCCGGACCATAGGGCAGCGCCTGCGCGGTCACGGCAGCGCCCTTGGGTCCGTACTCAATTGAGTACGGACCCTAGTCCGCATAATAGGGGCGGTACGCCTTGAGGAAGGTGCCGCCATCCTCATAGCCGGCGCGCTCCTGCTCGCCCACATCGACCAGCGTGAGCACCGCGCCCAGCATTTCGGCATGGACGTCGTACAGCCGCCGCAGCGCCACCGACGCCGCCTTCGACGGCGTCTTGCGCCACCGCACGAGGAACACCACCCCGTCCGCCATGCTGGCGATCACGCGCGCCTCGTCGACCGGCAGCACCGGCGGCGTGTCGAGGATCACAAGGTCGTAGCGTTCGCGCACCCGTTCGATCAGCTCGGCAAGCGTAGGGCTTTCCGCCAAGCTGATGCCCTTGGAATCGAGCCGCTGCGGCAGCAGGCAGGCATCCGACAGGCTGTCCTTGACGATCGCCTGATCGAGCGTCGCCTCGCCCGCCAGCACTTCGTCGAGCCCGAGCGTCACGTCGGCTGCAAACTGCCGGCTCGATGCGCGCCGGCGCGCGTCGGCGTCGATCAGCAGCACCTTGCCGCCCGCGGCGGCCACCGCGCGGGCGAGGCCCATCGCGGTCGTCGTCTTGCCCTCACCCGGCACGGCCGACGTGATCGCGACGACGCGGACCGGCTTCGCCGCGTCGGCGAACTGGATCGAGGTGCGCAGCGTCCGGAACGCTTCGGCATAGGTCGATTGTGGCCGCTTGAGCAGCAGTTCGGCGGGCGGCGCTGGCAGCCCCGACTTGCGATAGCCGGGCAGCGTGCGCGCGTCGGGGATCGAGGCGAGCGTCGCCAGCCCCAGCGTGCCTTCGATCGCGTCGCTCGTCTCCAGCCCGCGCTCGAGCAATTGCAGCAGGACGACGAGCAGCACGCCGATGCCGAGCCCGCCGACCACCGCCATCGCCGCATAGATCAGCATGTTGGGCGAACTGGGCGCGCCGGGAACGCGCGCGCGGCTGACGATATAGGAATCGCTGCGTTCGAGCCCCGATTGCGCGACCGTCTGGCGATAGCGGTCGAGGAAGGCCTGATAGAGCGTCCGCGACGATTCGGCGTTGCGCTCCAGCTCGGCCAGCCGCACCGACGCTTCATTGTCGCTCGCGAGCTTACCTTGCGTCTGCGCGACCGAGCCCGCGAGCGACGCCGCGCGCTGACCGGCGATGCTCGCCTGGATCGACGCGTTGGCAACGATGCGCTTCACTTCGGCCGCTATATGCTCATCGGCGGTGCGGAGTTGGTTTTGCGCCTGGACGAGCGCGGGATGGCGCGGACCATAGCGTTTTTCGAGCGCGGCGACCTCGCGCGCCGCCTCGGCACGCTGGGCGCGGAGCTGGCTGACCACCGGGGAATCGAGCGAATCGCCGAGCTCCTCGCCGCTCCGCCCGCCGCGCACTTGCGCGCGCGCCGCCGAAAGCCGCGCCTGCGCCGCCGCATTTTCCGCCTTGGCCTGCGCGAGCTGCGTTGAAAGACCCGACAATTCCTGCTGCGTCACAGTGCTTGCCTCGGAAACGGCGAAAAGATTGTGCGCGGCGCGATAGTCGGCGACTGCACGCTCGGCGCCCAGCACCTGCGTGCGCAGATCCTGAAGCCGCTCCTCGAGAAATCCCTGCGCCCGCCGGGTCGCCTGGGCCTTGGATCCCGCCTGGCCCGAGACATAGTCGTCAACCAACGCGTTGGCGATCTGCGCCGCCTGCGCCGGCGTATGACCCTCGAACGACACGCTGATCGCATAGGAGAGCCCGTCGCGCTTCACCGTCAGGCCGCCGAGCAGGGTGCCGATCGCGCGCTGGCGCCCGATCGGGTCGGGCTGCGCCGTGGATGCGCCCTGCCCCGCAGCTTCGTTGAACGCGGGATCGCGCGCGAGCCCCAACCGGTCGACCACCCGCCCGATCAGCTCGGGCGAGCGCAGCGCCTGCACCTCGGTATCGACCGCCGCCGAATCGGGATCGGCGGTCGGCGTTACCGAATCGACGTCGATCACCTGCTCGGCAGTGCGTTCGAGCGCGACCTGCGCAGTCGCGAGATAGCGCGGCTCGGCGACCAGATAGGCAGCGGCGGCGACGATGATCGCCGCGATCATCGCCGCGCACAGCACCATCCAGCGCCGGCGCAATATTGCGCCGACGTGGCGCAGGTCGATCAGCGCGCCGCGATCGACCTGCGGGTCCGCTTCCCGGCGGAGCGGTGCGCGCCGTGAAAGTGAATCCATATTACGCGGCAGCCAGGAAAGCGCGCACCGCCGGCGCGATGTCGGGTCGGCCGAGCGCGAGCGCGAGCGTCGCGGTCACGAAACCGCTCTTGTCGCCGCAGTCATAGCGCGTCCCGGCAAAGGTGACCCCGTGGAAGGGTTGCTGGCCGATCATCCGCGCCAGCGCGTCGGTAAGCTGGATCTCACCCCCCGCGCCTTCTTCCTGGCTACCGAGCACGTCCATGACCTCGGGCTGGAGGATATAGCGGCCGATGATCGCGAGCCGCGACGGCGCAACGTCCGCCGCCGGCTTTTCGACCAGCCCCTTCACTTCGGTGATCGGCCCGGCCTGCGCTCCCGGCGTAAGGATGCCATATTTATGCGTCTGATCCGCCGCCACTTCCTCGGTGCAGATCAGATTGCCGCCCAGGTCGTGATAGGCCTCGACCATCTGCTTCAAACAGCCCGGTTCGCCGACCATCAGGTCGTCGGGCAGCAGCACGGCGAAGGGTTCGTCGCCGACCAGGCGGCGCGCGCACCATACGGCGTGGCCGAGCCCGAGCGGCTCCTGCTGGCGCACGATGGTGATGTCGCCCGGCGAGGGCCGGGTGCCGTCGAGCGACGACAGCGACTTGCCGCGCCGCGCCATCGCTTCCTCAAGCTCGAAAGCATGATCGAAATGATCCTCGATCAGGCTCTTGCCGCGGCTGGTCACGAAGATGAACTGTTCGATGCCCGCCTCGCGCGCTTCGTCGACGGCATATTGGATGAGCGGCCGGTCGACGACCGGCAGCATTTCCTTTGGCATGGATTTGGTCGCCGGAAGGAACCGGGTCCCAAGGCCGCCAATGGGGAACACGGCCTTGCGTATCTTTCGCATTTTTCCACCCTTTGCTGGTCACTGGGTTCCCCCCCCAAAAAACCAGTATTCGGATTCCGCAGACACGATCGCCACGCGCTGACGGGCGCGGTTTGCGCCTTTACGCTGCATTGCAGCAAGAGCTCGGCGTTGAAGCGTGTCCAAAGTGCGCCCGAGCTGTTTCAGAGCTTGGGCGGGTCGCCCTTGAACGACACGCCGCCGGGCACGGTCCCCCCGCTGCGCGAGCGGACAAGCGGCGTTCCGGCCGGCACCTGAATATCGTGCGAGCCGATGATGATCTTGGCGGGGCCGTTGTGGACGTCGAAGATCGGCCAGCCGCGATCGCTCTTCACCACCAGATGATCGATGGTGATGACGAGCGGTTCGCTCGCGCCTTTTACCGCCATGATCGAAAAATGATTGGTGTCGCCGATCCCGCCGATCTTGATCGGATCGAGGCTGATGAGCCGCGTCGCGCGCATGCTCGACCACAGGCGGAAGTTGCGCGCGTTGCGGCCGCTTGTGCAATCGTCGAGCAATGTCTCGGTCGATTTCAGGTCGAACCCGCCGTCGCTATTGTCCCAGGCGGCGCATTGGCGGAACAGGAAGCGCGCATTGCCGCGCTCGGTCGAAAAGCCGTCGCCGTTCCAATATTGATTGTCGCGGCGCTTCCATTGAAAGTGGCGCATGAAGCAGCGTTCGATCCGGAAATCATGCGCGGTGTCGGCGAATCCGATGCCGACGGGCAGGTCGGTCGAACCAGTGGTGAGCATGCCGCTCGCGCTGACATCCTCGATTACCCCGTGATGGCTGTCGTAACGAATGCGCGCGAAGCTGCGTTCGAGGTCGCTCGCCCGCGCCCCCTGCACATGCAGGCCGACGATGCCCGCCGCCACCAGATCGGGCGCCGCGGTATTTTCGATGACTCGGTAGCCGCCCGCCACCCTGACTTCGGAAATCCGCACACCCCGGACGGGCTCGTTGATCAGGAACAGGCCGTTGCCTACGTCGCGGGCGCGCACGCCGCGATAGGAGCCGCCGGAGCGCACCACATAGACGGGCTCGCCCTGCGCGTCGATCTGGACCGCGCTCGCGGCGCGGCGGGAAGACATGTCGGCCATGCGCCTGGCGTTAATCGGACGCCGCCAGCCAATGCGAGCGCGATGCGGCGCGGCGTGGCGCGTCCGCGATCAGCGCAGGGCGGGGGCCGCTCCGCCCAGATGGCCGACATCTTCGCGACCCGCGCGCACCGACGAGCGCGCGAAACCGAACAATGCCGGGCGATAGACGTGCCGAACGCGGCTGAGCCGGCGAAAACCCGCCTCTCTCTCATCGATATCGAGCGCCAGGTCCTTGCCGGCCTTTGCCGCGGACGGCGCCCGCCCGTCGATCGCGATCGCCGACGACAGTGTGCGCGCCAGAACCAACCGGCGCTCGTCGGGGTCGCGCCCGAAATAATGGATGACTTGCGGCGGCGCGCGCCGGTGGATCCCGGCGATCGCATCCTCGATCCGCGCATAATTGCGCAACGGCAGGACCGGCCCCGTAACCTCCTCCTGCATCACCAGCATGTCGTCGCTGGCGTGGCGAATGATATGGAGCGGCACGCCTCCGCCACGCGGTTCCGCCGTCATGACCTCGCCTCCCCGCGCGCGCGCGTCATCCAGTAGCCGCGCCACACATCGCTGCTCCGCACCCATCGGCGCCGCTTCCTTGTCGCCCGGCTGCATCGCCGCGCGCCACAGCCAGGCGGCGATCGCCTCCTCCTGCTCCTCCGGCACGAACAGATAGTCAGGCGCCAGCGGCATGCGTCCGCCCCGGACGCGCTTGTGCGCGATCACCTTGTCCGCGGCCTTGGCGAAGTCGGCCGAGCGGCCGAAGATGACCGGCGACTTGCCCGAGCGCACGATCGTGACGTCGCCCCGTTCTTCGCCGGTCACGAGCAGATCGAACCCCAGGTCCGCAAAAGCGCCGCCGGGTGCAACCGCGAGTTCGAGCGGATCGAAAAAGCCGGACGCCAACCGTCCGACCAGCTCGCTCAACTGCGGCGACGCGGCGCCGAATTTCAGCATCACCCGATTGCCCGCGGCGAGCGCACTCGCGAGGACGCCCGCCGCCTCGAGCAGCGGCAGCGCGGCGGGCGCCGATATCCCGATCACCCCGACCGGCAGATATTCCACATAATCGTCGCCGCCGAGCCGCGCGAGCAACCCGCGGTCGCCTTCGGGACGCATCCAAAGGCCGACGCTGTCCCGTGCCGCGCGCAGCGCCGCCAGCGCCGGCACCACTTCGGTACGCTTTGCCGACTCGGTATCCTGATTCGTTTGATCGGCGACGAGCGCGGCGCACAGCGCGTCGGCATTTTCCTCGATCATCTGCATCGCCCGTTCCAGCCGGTCGCGGCGCACCGCCAGCGACACCGGCAAGTCGGCGAAAAATGCCGCGCGTTGCGCTTCCAGCATCCCGCTCTCCCCACAGCTTATCGCATCCAGCTTCTAAAGCCGCGCCGACGCGTGGCAAGTTCAAGTCGAAGCGTTTCGTCGCATAGCAGCTAAATCCTCCGATCTTCGTTTGGCCAAAGCCGCAAGTTATCTGCCTCTAATCCGGCCTTGTTTTTCCAGCTTGTCCCATTTTGAATCGGGATTTCGGCGGCATTCGCTTCGCCTTTCAATTGCCTCTTTTCAAAGCGGGCAAGTTGACGTGCGGGGGGCAGGCGCGATGATTGTTCGCAAGCGCAGCAAAATCGCCTTCATAGAAAAAGGGAGCAACGCGTAATGCGTATCGTAATGATCGGGTCCGGCTATGTCGGGCTCGTTTCGGGCGCGTGTTTTGCCGATTTCGGCCATCATGTGACCTGCGTCGACAAGGACGCGAACAAGATCGCCCGCCTTCGCGCTGGCGGCATTCCCATTTATGAGCCCGGGCTCGACAGCCTGGTCGCGCGCAACGTCGCCGCGGGCAACCTCGCCTTCACGACCGAGCTTTCCGAGGCGGTAAGCGCCGCGGACGTAGTGTTCATCGCGGTCGGCACCCCCAGCCGCCGCGGCGACGGCCATGCCGACCTCTCCTTCGTCCATGACGCGGCGCGCGAGATCGCGGGAGCGCTGAGCGGCTTCACCGTGATCGTGACCAAATCGACCGTTCCCGTCGGCACCGGCGACGAGGTCGAGCGGATCATCCGCGAGTGCAATCCCGCGGCCGAATTCGCCGTCGCCTCCAACCCCGAATTCCTGCGCGAAGGCGCCGCTATCGAGGATTTCAAGCGCCCCGACCGCGTCGTCATCGGCATCGAGGACGAGCGTGCGCGCGCGCCGCTGGAAGAAGTCTATCGCCCGCTGTCGCTGAACAAGGCGCCGATCGTCTTCACCCGGCGGCGCACCAGCGAACTGATCAAATATGCCGCCAACGCCTTTCTCGCGATGAAGATCACCTACATCAACGAGATGGCGGACCTGTGCGAACAGGTCGGCGCCGATGTGCAGGAGGTCGCGCGCGGCATCGGGCTCGACAACCGGATCGGCGGCAAATTCCTGAACGCGGGGCCCGGCTATGGCGGTTCCTGCTTTCCCAAGGACACGCTCGCGCTGATGAAGACCGCGCAGGACCATGATGCGCCGCTGCGGCTGATCGAGGCGACCGTCGCGGTGAACGATCAGCGCAAGCGCGCGATGGGCCGCAAGGTTCTGGCGGCGATCGAGGGGCCGGTCCGCGGGCGTACCGTCGCGGTGCTCGGCCTGACCTTCAAACCCAACACCGACGACATGCGCGACGCGCCCTCGATCGCGATCATCCAGACGCTGCAGGATGCCGGCGCCAAGGTGCGCGCCTATGACCCCGAGGGCATGGAAGCGGCCAAGGCCGTGCTGACCGACGTCGAATATGCGTCCTCCGCCTATGCCGCCGCGGACGGCGCAGCGGCCACGGTGATCGTGACCGAATGGGACGCGTTCCGCGCGCTCGATCTGACGCGCCTGAAAGCCATGATGGCCGATCCGCTGCTCGTCGACCTGCGCAATATCTATCGCCCCGCGCAGGCCGAAGCGGCGGGCCTGCGCTATGTCGGCATCGGGCGGCCCGGTAATCCCGATGAAGAAGAAGTCTTGAGCGAAAGGCACGCGGCGTGACCGGCGACAGCCCCATTCTCGTCACCGGCGCCGCCGGCTTCATCGGCCATGCGGTGTCCGAACGGCTGCTCGCGCGCGGCGAGCGCGTGATCGGGCTCGACAGCTTCACGGACTATTATGACGTCGCGCTGAAGAAAGCGCGCACGGCGCGGCTGGCGAGCAATTTGAGCTTCCGGCTGATCGACGGCGACATCGCCAGCCCCGGGCTGGTCAGCGAGTTGGTCGAAGCGAACGGCATCCGCCGGATCGTCCACCTCGCCGCGCAAGCCGGCGTGCGCTACAGCCTCGAAAACCCCTTCGCCTATGAGCACAGCAACCTCAAAGGGCATCTCGCGATACTCGAGGCGGCGCGCCATGCGGGCGATATCGAGCATCTCGTCTACGCCTCGTCGAGTTCGGTCTATGGCGACCGCCCGATCGGCGGCGCCGGTTTCCGCGAAGACGAGCCCTGCACCGCGCCGGTCTCGCTCTACGCCGCGACCAAGCGCAGTTGCGAATTGATGAGCCAGAGTTATGCGACGCTCTACGGCCTCCCCCTCAGCGGGATGCGCTTCTTCACCGTCTACGGCCCGTGGGGCCGTCCCGACATGGCCTATTACGGTTTCGCGCAGAAGATATTGCTCGGCCAGCCGATCGAGGTGTTCGGCGAAGGCCGGATGGCGCGCGACTTCACCTATATCGACGATATTGTCGACGGGATTGTCGGCGTGCTCGACCGGCCTCCGGCGGGCGGCGAAAACCGTTTGCTCAACATCGGCGACTGCAATCCCGTCGGCTTGATGGACATGATCGCGACGCTCGAGCGCGCGCTCGGCCGGCCGGCGATCAAGCTGATGCGGCCGATGCAGCCGGGCGACGTGACGGCGACCTATGCCGACATCTCGGCGATCAACGCGCTCACCGGATACAGTCCCAAGGTCCCGCTTGCGCAAGGCATCGAGCGGTTCGTCGACTGGTATCTGGGCGAAATAGAAAATGGTGGAAGAGGGCCGATGGCAGCGGTGGCCTGAGCCGGGAATCCGGCCGGGCGCAAATGGAGTTTTATGATGCTGCAACGGACGAGCGTGCCTGTCGGCGATCTCACGGGATCGCCCACCATCTGCGTGACCGGCTTACGCGGCTTTCCCCATGTCATGGGCGGAGTCGAGAGCCATTGCGAAGAGCTGCTGCCGCGAATCAAGGCGCTGTGGCCCGATCATCGATCGGTCGTGCTGGGCCGCGCGCCCTATCTGCCCGAACGGGCGGGCGAGCATCGCGGGGTCGAAATCGTCGGCATCCCCTGCCCGCGCTCGCAGCATTTCGAAGCGATCGTATCGACCTTCCTCGCCGTTCTGTCGGCGCGGAAACGCGGCGCCGGGTTGATTCATATCCATGCGATCGGTCCCGGTCTGCTGGCGCCGATCGCGCGGCTGCTCGGCCTGAAAGTCGTCGTAACGCACCACGGCACCGATTATCACCGCGCCAAATGGGGCCCGCTCGCACGCGGCGCGCTGCGCGCCGGCGAGTGGCTGGCGCTGAGCTTTGCCGACCGGGTCATTGCCGTTTCGCCCTCGCTCGCCGCGCAGCTGCGGCAAAGCTTTCCGCAGCGCGCGCAGAGGATCGCCTATATCCCCAACGGCACCTCCGACCTGCCCGGCGATGCCGATCCGGCGCTGATATTCAAGCGGCTGGGGATTGAGGACGGAGACTTCCTTCTCGCCGTCGCGCGCCTCGTTCCCGAAAAGGGTCTGCACGACCTGATCGACGCCTATGAACGGTCGGACTGCACCGCCAAGCTGGTGATCGCCGGCTCGGCCGATCATGAAAGCGAATATGCCCGCGACCTCCTCGAACGGGCGAGCAACCGCGTGATCTTCGCCGGCGTTCAGTCGCGCGCGACGCTGAAATGCCTCTATGAACATTGCGCCTTGTTCGTGATGCCCTCCTATCACGAAGGCCTGCCGATCGCGGCGCTGGAGGCGGCGAGTTGCGGCGCGCGAATGTTGCTCAGCGACATCCCGGCCAACCTCGACATCGGGCTCGATCCTATGAATTATTTTCCGGTCGGCGACGTCGCGGACCTCACCGCGCGGCTGAACGCCGATTGCGCCGACTTCGAGGTCGATCGCGACGCCGTCCGCGCACGCTTTAGCTGGGACAGGGCGGCGGCGGATACGCTCGAAGTCTACCGCACCGCGCTCGCCCCGCGCCGGCCGGCGGCGCGGCCCTCCGCCACCCCCGGGACGGCGAGGGGCTAAGCGCGCAATCGCTCTGGCTCGTATTAGAGAATTCCTGTGTCCCCGCGAAGGCGGGGACCCATCTCCCGCCGGTTCAAAATAGCACCAACCGGAGATGGGCTCCCGCCTTCACGGGAGCACACGGCTTATTCAGGCAAGGACGATCGCGCCCTAAGCGCGGCGCAGCCGGGCGATCACTTCGGCCCGGTCGGCCGCGTCGATCGGGCCGCTGATTTCGATCTTTCCGCCCGCCAGTCGCGCTTGAGCGATCCGCGGCCGCCACGCGTTCGCGCGCCATTGCCAGCTGCGGATGCGCCAGCGCCCCGGTCCTTCGGAATCGATGGCGAGCGTCGGGCGGCCGGTGCGTTCGGCCCCGGCATCGCCGTTATCATCGCGCCGGGTGCAAGCGCTCGCCGCGGCGGCGGCGGCCATCGAGGTCAGCAATATCCGTCGGTCCATCGAATGATCTCCATTGGCATCTGTGAAACAAGACGGCTCGACCATCATGGCGCCGCGATCTTTTCCGGGACGGTCTGGTGCGCGCGGGATGTGCTGCGGCCGATGGCGCGCCCGATCGCCGTCTTTCCCAGCCGCTGCCCGGGCAGTTCGACAAGCTTGTAGGTCACAAAAGCAAGCGCATAGGTGGCCGGAACGACGATCGCGCCGGTCAACAGGAAACGCTCGATCGCGCCGAGCCCGGTGCCGAACCGCCCGATCACCGTCGCCGCCACGGGCTGGAGGATGAGCAGGTGGATCAGATAGGTCCCATAGGAAAGCTCGCCCAGCCAGTAGAAGGGCCGGCTGCCGAACAATCGCGAAATCCAGTCGATCAGACCGAGCGAGCGCAGGTGAACCAGCGCGAAGAAGCCGAAGACGAGCAATTCGCGGACCGCGAAATGGAGCAGATCCTGATCGCCTCCGATCGGGATCGCGGCGAGCAACAGGGCCACGCCGAGCCGCATCCACAGCCGCGCGCGACTCTCGCCCGCGCCTGCGGCGAGCAGCATGCCGGCAAGGAACAGCTGGAGCTTCAATGGCAGGAAGGACGGCATCGGATAGTCGAGGCCCGCCGCGCCGGCGAGCAGCGCGAGCGCCACCCCGCCCCCTGCCGCAATGAGCGCCGAAGTGACCCAGCCGAACCGCCGTCCGAGCAGTATGAGGAAGGGAAAGAGCAGATAGAACTGCATTTCGAGCCCAAGGCTCCAGTCCGGCAGCGGGGTGCGAAACGCATAGTCCGGCAGTAATCCGAACAGGAAGCTCAGATGCAGCGCGATGTTGGCGAGGCTCCCGTCGAGATAGCGTTCGGACGGTTGGAGCGCCTGGCCGAGGAAGCTGTCGATCGCGACGCGGCCCTCATAGATTGTCGGTCCCGCGATCAGCGCGGCGGCGAGCGTCACATAGAAAAGCGGCGCCAGCCGGAAAAATCGCCGCGTCCAGAAGGCCGCCCAGGTGCCGGGCGCGGTCCAGTCCTCGCGGTCCGCGCGCAGCCGGTACTGGAACATCATCAGGAAGCCCGAGAGCAGAATGAACAGATCGACGCCAAGGTCGGGCTTGCTCATCAGCGGCAGCCGGAAACCGGTGAGGATCATCATGTGCCCGAGCAGCACCCAAAGCGCCGCGACGCCGCGCAAGCCGTCCAGACACTCGACGCGCCGAATGTCCATTACCTATCTCCGCAAACGTTCATCGGTGCCCCGGTGATAGACGTCTCGCCGTGCGAAACCCGCCCGAATCGGCCAGACGCCCCCCGGAGGCGATGAAGCGGGCGGCGCTGTGTGCGCTGCAACAAATCGGCGTGGTAAGGGTTCTTCCGAAGCGAATTCCACGCCCACTCCAATGAGGTCCCATGCTGCACCGAAAGCGGATATTGTTCGCGATCAACTCGCTCGCGGGCGGCGGCGCCGAGCGCGTGCTCGCGACCTTGCTCGCCGGGTCGGAGCCGTGGCGCGCGCGCTACGACATCCATCTCGCGCTGCTCGACGACGAGCCGCGTGCTTATGACGTGCCCGAATGGGTCGAGCTTCACCAGCTCGATGCCAGGCATAAATTGCTGCCCAGCCTGACCGGACTGCGCACGCTCACCGGGCGGCTCAAGCCCCATGCGACGCTCAGCTTTCTGACCCGCGCTAACATCGCCAACGCCTGGGCGATGGCGGGGCGGCGGCGGCCGTGGCTGATCAGCGAACGGGTGAACACGAGCGCCCATCTCGGCAGCGCGTTCGCCGCCAAGGCGATGGTGCGCCTCGTCTATCCGCGCGCGGCGCATGTTATTGCGGTGTCCGAAGGGGTCGTCGACGATCTGGCCGCCCATTTCGGCGTGGCGCGGAGGCGCATGTCGGCGATCGCCAATCCGGTCGACCATCGGCGCATCGCCGAACTCGCTGCCGAGCCGCCCGCTTTCACCCCCGCCGGGCCCTATATCGTCGCGGCGGGCCGGCTCGTTCCCAACAAGAATTTTCCGCTGCTGCTGCGCGCCTATGCCAAGGCCGCACCGCCCGAGCGCCTCGTCATCCTCGGCGAGGGGCCCGAGCGCGGCGCACTCGAAGCACTCGCGGCATCCTTGGGTATCGCGGGCCGGGTCGATATGCCCGGCTTCGTCGCCAACCCCTTCGCGGTGGTCGCGCGCGCGCGGGCCTATGCGATGCCTTCGAACGCCGAGGGGTTCCCGAACGGGCTGGTCGAGGCGATGGCGTGCGGCGTGCCCGTGGTCGCCACCAACTGCGCCTCCGGCCCGTCCGAGATTCTGGCCGACCGGGCGCGTGAGACAGTCACCGACGGGATCGATGTCGATGCGGGCGCGTTGGTGCCGACCGATGATGTGCCATCCTTCGCCGCCGCCCTGCAACGGGTGATCGCCGAGCCGCGCCGAAGCGAGTGCGGCAAGCGCGCGCGCGCGCGCTCGCTTGCCTATGGGGTCGAACAGGCCGCAGCGAATTATTGGGCGCGGATAGAGGCGGCGCTCGCCAGATCGTCCGCAGGGGCCGAATCCAAAGACGCCGAATCCAAAGACATTGTAGCATCAAGTCCGGGAGCAAGTTCATGAAATGGCATAAGCAGATCGCACTGGCGGGCGCGCTCGCGATGCTCGGCGGATGCGCCGGGCAGGCGCCGCTCGCCGGCAGCGGCGCGGCGGCGCCGCCCGCCGAGGCCTTCCGCCTCTCGCCCGGCGACAAGGTCAAGATCGCGACCTATGGCGAAGAGACGCTGACCGGCGATTTCGAAGTGTCGCCGGGCGGCACGATCGCCTTCCCGCTCATCGGCGAGGTCGACGCCGCAGGCTTACAGACCGAAGAGCTGTCGAAGGCGATCGAGGCAAGGCTTGGCGAGGGCTTTCTGCTCGAGCCGAAAGTCTCGGTCCAGGTCGCAAGCTTCCGGCCGGTCTACGTCCTCGGCGAAGTCAACAAGCCGGGCGAATATCCCTATACGCAAGGGCTCACCATCCGCGGCGCGGTCGCCAAGGCCGACGGCTTCACCTATCGCGCCAACGAGAAACGCGTCTTCCTGAAGCGCGCGGGCGAGGCCGGCGAGCGGGAATATGAGCTAACCGCCGATTTCCCGGTGCTTCCCGGCGACACGATCCGGTTCGGCGAGCGCTATTTCTGATGGATATGGTCAGCGCATCGCTCGCGCCCGCTCCGGCGTTCGAAGAGCCCGTTTCCGAGGAAAGCGGCAAGCCGCATCTGCGCGGCTGCCCGGTGAGCTTCGCGAAGCTCAAGGCGCTGCTCGCCGCCGATCTCTATCGCTATGCCGGTCGCACCGGCTTCGGCGCTTTCGCGCGGCATTATGCCTTCACCCCAGGTTATAAATATACGGTGCTGATGCGCACGACCGGTTGGCTCAAACTCAAGCCCGCCAAGGGTTTCGGCTTCTATCCCCTCGCCAAATGGCTGCTGCTGCGCGCGCGCTACAAATATGGCTTTGCGATCCCCGAATATATGGAGATCGGGCCGGGCCTGTTCCTCAACCGCTTCGGCGGTTTCTACTTTCACGGCGACGCAGTGCTCGGCAGCAATGTCAACATCACCCACGGGGTCGTGCTCGGTTATATGAACCGCGGCGACCGGCGCGGCGCGCCGGTGATTGGCGACCGCAGTTTCCTGGGGTCGGGCGCCAAGGTGATCGGCGGCATCACCGTCGGCGCCGAGGCGGCGATCGGCGCCAACGCGGTCGTAACCAAGGATGTGCCCGAGCGCGGCGTGGTCGGCGGGATCCCGGCAAAGCTGCTCTCCGATCAGGGATCGGAGGGCTATATCAACCGCCTCGCCCCGGCCGAACTGCTCTCGGCATGCGAGGGCGCGCTTTATGGGTCGCGAACAAGGCCCGGCTGACCCAGGCTACAATCCCGAGAAGGTCACCCCCACCGAAACACGATTGTCGGTAAACTCGCGGCCCGCGTTGAAACCCCAACTCGACTGGGTGCGTCGCTGTACATCAAAACGCAGCGCCATCCGCTTGCTGACGAGATAGGAAGCATTCGCGCGCCACGTCCAGCGGTCGTCCTGCCGATCGATATTATTGAAATCGCGCTTTTCCAGCTCGCCGCCCGCACTGATGATCAGGTTGCGCAGCAGCTCGTAATCGGCGCGCAGCGTCATGTTCGTGGCGAGATAACCCGTCGCGCCGTTGACGCCGGTTTCCTTGATGCCCCGGTCGACGGTGCCGGTGAGCGTCACCAGCGGGGTCAGGAAATAGGCGAGCTCACCGCGCACGAGGAAGCCCGAGACATCCTCGAACTCGGCCGCCTTGTAATCCTGATGGAGATAGCCGAGGCGGAGCGATCCGCGCGCCTTGCGGCCCAGCTCGAAGTTCGCGCCGGCGGCGAGGTCGAAGCCGGTCGAATCGCGCGCCGCGACCGGACCGCTGCGTTCGCGATAGTCGCGCTTGCCCAGCGACCCCGCGACGAACAAGGCGACGCTCGGGCTCAGCGCATATTCGCCGATCGCGGTGCCGGTATAGCTGGTATGGTCGCGGAAATCCTGGTCGATCGGATCGCCGCCGGGCGTCACGCTGTCGCTGTAATCGCGGTTTTCGACATCGATCACGCCGCGCACGCGCAGCCGGTTGAAAACATGCGTATAGGTCGCCGTTCCGCCGTTCAGTGTGAAGCGGATCGGGCGCGACGCCTGCGTCGGGCTGTCGGGCGAGACGCGTTCCTGGCTGTAACGGCCGTTGCGCAGCGTGACATCGAGCGTGTCCGACTTGCTGATCGTATAGAGCGCGCCCGCGCTCACCGCATATTGGGTGGCATTTTCGCTCGACCGGTCGGCATAGCGGAGCAGGTCGAGTTCTCCGTTGAGCGAAAGCTTGAGGTTCGGCGACGGCCGCACGAGCGAGATGCGCGGGCGGATGCGCAGATAGGCATCGCCGATCTCGCCATCCGGCTGCGCATAAAGATTGTCGTCATAGCCCGCGCCGATCGCGATGCGCGGCAGCAGCTCGAGCGTGCCGACATGGATCGGCTCCGCCGTATAATCGGGACGGCGGCGTTCGAGCACGCTGATATTGCGGTCGCGCCCGAAACTGTTTTCGCTCGACACCGAACCGAGCCCGTCGGTCGCATCCGATTGCTGCGCGAGCGCCGGCGCCGTGAGGCCGCAGCTGCCGAGCAGCGCAAAGGTGATCGCGCGCTTCATCGGCGCGCCAGCGTTACGAGGATCGGCCGATGGTCCGATCCGGTTGCGGGCAGCTGCCGCGCCGACACCAGTCCCCAATCGGGACCCGCATAGAGGTGATCGATTGGCAGCACGGGAAGCGCGCGCGGCCAGCTGGCCGCGCGCGTCATGCGGGTGAGCGGGGCAAGGGCGCGGTCCTGCTCGCGCATCGCCGCGGCCCAAGGGGTCAGGTTCATGTCGCCTGCAACGATCAAGGCATCACGATCGATCCGTGCCAGTGTCCGCGCCACGTCGCGTCTGCGCACCGCCTGATCGCGCGACGTCGGCCGGGGATAGTGAAGCGTCGCCACCATGAACGGATCCGCACCCGGCGGCGCGATGCGCGCCCAGAGCATGGGCGGCCCGAACTTGCGGCCGTTTTGGTCCTTCAGGAAATAATCGCTGTCCATAATCGGCCAGCGTGAGAAAATGGCGAGATCGCATCCCTTCGGACAGTTGGTCGCATGGGGGAAATGCCGCTCCAGCGCCGCAAGCATCGGCTGGAAGCTGCCGTTCACCTCTTGCAACATCACCACGTCGGGCCGCGCATCGATGATCGCCTGCGCCGTGTCGGCGGGGTCGGTATTGCGGGACCAGACATTGTGCGTCAGCACCTGAACCTGCGGCGCGTCCGCGGACGCGGTGGGGATATCGCGCAGCCATTCAGGAGCTACCCCGATCGCGAGCGGCACCAGCGTCAGCGAGGCCGCGGCGACTGTCCAGCCCCACCGCCACCGGGCAAGGAGCAGCCCCAGCAAGGCCGCGGTCCCGAACAGCGGCAGAAAGGACGCGAGCGGGTCGAGCGCCGGCACCCGTCCGCCGGCGAGCGAAAACCACGCAGCGACGATCGCCCCGCCCGCCAGCAGGGAACCGAAGACGCGGACCAGCTTCACGCGCGGGCGCGCAGCCGGTTGCGCAGCG
Source organism: uncultured Sphingopyxis sp. (assembly GCA_966250105.1). Taxonomy (GTDB): domain Bacteria; phylum Pseudomonadota; class Alphaproteobacteria; order Sphingomonadales; family Sphingomonadaceae; genus Sphingopyxis. The sequence continues at coordinate 80,350 of CBINGC010000001.1, forward strand.
CATAGCTCGACTGGCGGAGCGATGCGGGGATCAGTTTCGCGGCGAGCAACAGGGCCGCCGTGCCAGTTCCTTCGGGCAGATAGAGATCGCCGAGCCGGATCGCCGTCCGCCCCGGATATTTCATCGCATAGCGGGCATAATGCGCGATCTCCTGATTCACGAGCCGCCGCAACAGGGCGGCTTCGCGCGGCGTGGCACCCGCAAGCATCGCCCGCGCCGTCTCGACCAGGCACGGCACGTCGAGCGTCGTGGTCGACTTGCTGACCTTGTTGTCGCTGTCGCGATGAAAGCGGGCAGTGACGCGCGGATCGTAACGCAGCGCCCCCTTGGCGAGCACGCGCAGCCACAAATCCTTGTCGCCGCCGCGCACCGCGCGCCCTTCGGGGAAAAGGCCCGCCTCGAACAAGGTATCGCGCCGGATTGCGATCGCCCCGGTCCACATCGGGCATTCGCGAACCGCAAGCCACGCAGACAGAAACTCCGCAAAGTCGAGGCTCCGGGCGCGATCGAGCTCGGGCGCGATCCGCTGCGGTTGCGAGCGATCGTCGAAGACATGGTCGAACCGCGTCGCCACCGCACAAACGTCGGGGTCGGCGCTTATGCCTTCGGCCAGCACCGCAAGATGATCGGGCTGCCAAAGATCGTCGGCATCGAGAAAGGCGATCCAGTCGCCGCTCGCGGCCCGAATGCCGATATTGCGCCCGGCATAGCCGCCCGGTCCGGGCGCGCCGAGGTCGAGCAGCCTGATTCGCGCATCGCCGATCGCGGCCGCCAGTTCGCGGCCGCCGTCGGTCGAGCCATTGTCGATCACGAGTATCTCGTGCGCCGAATAGCTCTGCGCGAGCGCGCTCTCGATCGCCGCGCGAACATGCGCGGCCTTGTTATAAAGCGGCATCACCACGGAAAAACGCGGCGTGGATTGGGGCTGGGTCATCAGTCGCGTGCCGCCTTTCGTCCCCCCGCGAGATTCAGGAACTCACCCACCGCAATCCCGGCGAGCTGCAATGTCAGCAACATCACCGCCAGCCGGCGCTGCAGCGACAGCTCGCGCGTGACCGCCGCGCGGCGCAGCCGCCGCACCGTATCTATGGCGGTTACGCCAAGCACATGAGCAAGGCGCGGGCGCCCCGCGGTGCGGTCCCAGCGCCCGCCGCTCAGCCGCTGACGCTTGCGCACAAGTTCGGCGCGGCTCGCGCGCACCGGATGGCGCACGATCATCGCCGGGACATAGACGAGCGGATAGCCCGCCTCGCGGATGCACAGCGCCATCTGCCGGTCGCCACCCGATTTCAACGCCGCGTCGAACCCGCCGAGTTCGCGAAGCAGCGCCGTCTCGCTCGCCCAATTGGCGGTCGCGCAATTGCCGCGCGCGGCGTGTGCCTGCGGAAAGCTGAATAGCCGTTCGTAATCGCCGAAAACCTCGCGCTCGGGCGCGATCTCGTCGAACAATTCGATCTTGCCCGCAAGCACGCCAAAACCCGGATTCGCCGTCGCCGCGCGCAGCACCTGCTCCAACCAGTCGGGCGCGGGCTCGCAATCGGCGTCGGTAAAGGCGGTGATCGGCGCCTGGACGCGCTCGATGCCGCAGTTGCGCGCGATGTAAGAGCCCGGCCGCGGCTCTTCGAGCAGTTCCACGCCCATATAGCTCCGCGCGATCGCGCGCGTCGTATCGCTCGATCCATTGTCGACGACGATGATCTGATAGGAATCGCGCGGCAGCGTCTGGCGCGCGAGCGCGTCGAGACAGCGGCCGAGCACGGCTTCGCCGTTCCACACGGGTATGACGACTGCGACTTCAAACATGGATTCGCCTGTTTAAGTGCCCCCGCGAGTGTCCAATCGGCCTCTCGCCCCGCCCGGGTCAACCATATGCTGCACCTGCGAAGATGAGCCGCCCCGTGGACCGGACGACCGGAGCTCGCGCGCCTTCGCTCTCAAATAATTGCCCGCTACCAAGGATCGCGTCGGGCGGCCCGCCCGTTCTGCAACGCGCAGGCTTGGCAGCGGCGGTGAATAGGAGACGTATATCCGTGGGTGAATTTCTGCCCGTGCCGGGCGAGGCCGCCGAAATATTGGTGGTGTCGCTCGAATCCGCCGAGGCTCGCCGGGCGGCCTTTGCCGCGCGCGCGGCGGAGACGTCGCTCGCCTGGCGCTTCTTCGACGCCTGCACGGCTCCCGCGCCGGGCATGACGATCGACGAAGCCGCGATCCGCCGCAACAAGGGCCGCCCGATGAGCAAGGGCGAGATCGGCTGCTACGCCAGCCATTTCTCGATCTGGCAGGACATGGTGAGCCGCGGCGTGCGCCAGGCGATCATCCTCGAGGATGATACGGTCGTCGACTGGGCCTATCTCGAACCGCTCGCGCGCACCGATCTCCATGCAGAGAGCATCGATTATCTCCGCCTCTATGCCAAGCGGCCGACCTGGCAGCGCGTGGTCAAGCGCGATTTCCTCCAGCATTCGCGCGCCGTCGTCGAACTGGTCGGGCTCGCATACGGCACGCAGGGTTATGCGATCACGCTCGCAGGCGCGCGGCGGCTCGTGGAGCATTGCCGCACCGTCCGCCGCCCGATCGACGACGAGATGGACCGGTCGTGGGCGCATGGCCTGCCCAATCTCGCGCTCTATCCGGCCCCGATCCTCGAGGCGGCGATCGTCTCGGACATCGGAAATTCGCGCTTCGTTCCCAAGAGCGATCCGCTCTATCATTCGGCAAGGCAAAGGGTCTGGCGCCAGATCGAGCGCGCGCGGATGCGGATGCTGAAAGCGAGGCGGCTGCTTGAGCGCTGACCTCCCCACCCGCTTCGACGAGGGGTTACGCGCACGCAGCCGCAGCTCGATCGGCTGGACGGTGACGCGTTTCCTGTCCGACCAGATCTTCTCCTTCGTCGTTTTCGTCATCCTCGCCCGGCTGCTGACGCAAGCCGACATCGGCGCTTTCGCGGTGATGGCGGTGACCGCCGAGGCGTTCCGCATCATCGCGACGGCCGGCCTGGTGCAGACGATCGCGCGCAAGAAGGAGATCACGCCGGCCTTCCTCGACACCATCTATCGATCGCAGCAGGCCTTTTCCTTCCTCTCCGCCCTGCTGATCATGGCGCTGGCGCAGCCGATCGCAGGCTGGATGGACGCGCCGGACATCGCGCTCCCGCTCGCGGTGATGAGCCTGACGCTGCCGATCTCCTCCTTCGGCGCGACGCATATGGCGCTGCGCCTGCGCGAGTTCGGGCATCGCACCACCGCGCTCCGCTCGGTCGTCGGCGGGCTGATCGGCGGGACCGCCGCCGTGGTCGCGGCCTTTGCGGGGCTCGGCCTGTGGAGCCTCGTCATCCAGCGCCTCGTCACCGAGATCGTCGGGCTCATATTGTCGCGCGCCTCCTATGACTGGAAGCCGGGCTGGCAATTCGACTGGGCGATATTGCGCGGCAATCTGATGCTCAACGCCAGCCTCATCTATGTCCAGCTCGCTTTCCTCGCGACGGTGCGCGTGCAGGAAATGGCGATCGGCGCCGGGATCGGGCTTGCGGCCGTCGGCGTCTATCGCACCGCGTGGCGTACGGTCGAGTTGATCGGCCGCGGCGCGATCCAGCCTTTCACGCAGGTCGCGGTCCAAACGCTCGCGCGCGTCAAGGAGGATCCCGCCGAGCTCCGCCGCGCCTATCGCTGGATGATTTCGCGCGCGTCGGCGCTCTCCTTTCCGGCGCTGGTCGGTTTCGGCGCGCTCGCGCCGATCGCGATCCCGACCGTGTTTGGGGAGAAATGGGCGCAGGCCGGTGAACTCGCGCAGATTTTCGCCTTCATGGCGCTGCCCTTCACCCTCAACTTCTTCGCCTCGCCTTCGCTCAGCGTGCTCGGCGCGTCGCGCAGCCTGATTTCGCTCTCGACGACGCAGCTCGTGCTCGGCGTCATCCTGACGCTCGCCGCGCTGCCCTTCGGCCTGTTCGCGGTCGCGGTCTCCTATGTCGGGCGCGCCTATCTGACCCTGCCGATGCAGATCTGGCTGCTGCGCCGTGCCTCGGGCATCCGCCCGATCGACAGCTTGCGCGCGGTCGGCCCGCCGCTCGTCGCTTCCTCGCTGATGGGCGTCGCGCTCGCCATCGCGATGCGGCTGCTGGGCGATCATTTCGCGGGCTGGCAGGCCTTGCTGCTGCTCATCGCGATCGGCGCGCTCTTCTACGGCGCCGCGCTGCTCGCCATTTCCGGAACATGGCGAAACCGCCTCCTTTCTCTCTCCCGACAGCTCAGAAAGAGCCCGATATGACCAAGAAAAGCGCCGACCTGCTCGTCGGCGAACTCGCCGACCATTTTGCCCGCGTGCTCGATTCCGTGCTCCCCGCAGGCAAGCTCGCCCTGGTCGACTTTCCCGACCATTCCAACGTCGGCGACTCGGCGATCTGGCTCGGCGAGATGGCCTATCTGCAAAGGCGGAACCGGCTCCCCGCTTATTATTCGGCAATCGCCGATTTCGACGACGAAGCCTGCCGCGCGGTGATCGGCGACGGGCCGATCCTGATCCACGGCGGCGGCAATATGGGCACGCTGTGGCCGAAGCATGAAGCCTTCCGCCTGCACCTGCTCCGCACCCATCGCGGCCATCCGATCGTGCAGATGCCGCAGTCGATCCATTATGCCGACCCTGAAGCCGCGGCCGAGATGGCCGAAGCGATCCGCGATCACGGCCAATTCACCCTGCTCGTCCGCGATGCCCGCTCGCTCGCCTTTGCCGAGCGGCATTTCGACTGCAAGATCCGGCTCTGTCCCGACGCCGCGCTGATGCTCGGTCGTCAGCAGCGCAGCCCCGCCACCGTGCCGGTTTTCGCGCTGCTCCGCACCGACCATGAACGCGCGCCCGGCGGCGCCGATGCGCTTCCAGCGGGCGTCACCGCCGACGACTGGCTCGAAGAGGACCCCGCTCAAAAGCGCCGCCTGCGCCTGTCGCTCAAACTCGGCCGCCTTTTCAACCGCGACCCGATGGCGCAGCGCGCAGCGCGGCAACAGCGCCTCGCCGAGTGGCGGTTTCAGCGCGGGCTCGCGATGCTTTCGGCGGGCGAGCTGGTCGTCACCGACCGGCTCCACGCGCATATCCTCTCGCTGCTGCTCGATATTCCGCACGTCCTGCTCGACAACAGCTATGGCAAGGTCGCCGGCTTCGCCGATCAATGGACGGCCGACTATGGCGGGCTGATGCGCGCGACCGGCCGCGCCGAGGCATTCGAGACTGCGCTGGCCTGCGCCCCGCCGCAGATCGTCGACGGCTGAGGAGTCGGCCCGCCCTGCCCCAACAAGTTCAATAGGCGTTGCGGTGGATCAGCACCTGCGCCGTGCGCACCAGGATCGAAGCGTCGCGCAGCAGCGACCAGCCCTGCTGATACTCGAGGTCGGCGCCGAGCCGGTTGACGATATCGCGCTTCGTGTTGGTAGCACCGCGAAAACCGCGGATCTGCGCGAGCCCGGTGATGCCGGGCTTCAGCGCGTGGCGATGCCAATATTGCCGGTCGACGCGCCAGAACAATTCATTCCCGGCGGTCGAGCCCAGCGCGTGCGGGCGCGGCCCAACGAGGCTCATCTCGCCCGACAGCACATTGATCAGCTGCGGTAGCTCGTCGATACTCGTCGCCCGGATGAATTTGCCGACACGCGTGATCCGGTCGTCGTCGCGGCTTGCCGAGCGGCTTCCGTTCGCGTCGGTCGTCTCGGCACGCATGCTGCGGAATTTCAGGATCCGGAAAATGCGGTTGCCGCGTCCCATCCGTTCCTGACGGAAAAACACCGGTCCCGGCGAATCGAGCTTGATCGCGATCGCCACCAGCGCCAGCAGCGGCGCCAGCGCGAGCAGCGCGGGGATCGTCACCGCAAGGTCCAGCGCGCGCTTCTTGACCCGGTTGGCGCGGTTGAGCGGGCCCCAAGACACCACCAGCGTCGTCACGCCGCCCACGCGCCGCGTCGTGAGCGGCCCCAGCTCGGCAATCTCGGGCATCACGATCTCACCCAGAATGTTCACGCCCTTCAGCGCGCGGGCCCATTCGACCTTCCGCTCGGGCGCGCAAACGATCGTCACCCGGTCATAATCCTGCAGCACCGTGCCGAGCCGGTCGAGCATATAGGGGTCGTCGAGGTCGGTGCGGAGCCCCGACGTACGCGCGTCAATGATATCGCGGTTCAGATAGGAGGGCGGCAGATTCGCGCCGTCGACGATCACCAGTTCAGCGGTCATCTCGCCGAAAGCGCGGCGCACGATGCGGCAGATGAGGAGCCGCTGGGCGACGAGCAGCGTCACCGCGGTCACCATGCCCATGCCGAGCGCGAGGCGCGGGATCTCGGCGGTCACTTTCAGCGAGAAGGCGGCGAGCAGGAATACGAGCAAGGTCGTCGCGAACGAGATCAGCGTCTGGCGGCAGCTCTTGAGGGGCTTGGTCAGGCAGCGGGGGTTATACGCCTGATTCTGAAAGGCGATCGCCGCGTGAACGAGCAGCGCGCCGAACATCGCCGTCCATAATCCGTCCGAGATGCTGCGCGGCGCCTCGATCGCCAGCGTCATCGCGAAGCCCGCCATCAGCGCCACCGCGTCGAGCGCCATCAACGAAAGGCAGAGCCATATCTTGGCGTCGCGCCGCGCCGCTTTCGCGAGAGGGGTTCGGACGGGCGCACCATGGAGCGCCAGATCGATCTTGGTCATGGGATGGGGGACTCCCTGAATTCACATAATCTTGTTGCAATGCAACATGTCCGGAGACACCGGAAATACAAGCCGCCAGCGCGGGCTCGTGCCGGATACAGGATGATCCGTGAGGAGAAGGTCTGGCCGGAGCTCAGCCTCGCGGCGCGAGTTCGCCCCGCGCCTGCCGGAAGACCTCGAGGCTGCCCCAGATCGCGAGCCCGGCCATGATCGCTGCGACGGCAAGGTCGGGCCAGCTGCGTCCTGTGCCGAACACGCCGAGCGCCGCGCCCATCACCGCGATGTTGCCGATAGCGTCGTTGCGCGAGCAAATCCAGACCGAGCGCATATTGGCGTCGCCCGTCCGGTAGCGATAGAGCATCAGCGCGACCGCGACATTGGCGGCGAGCGCCAGCGCGCCGATCACCCCCATCGTCTCGGCATGCGGCGCCGACCCGGCGACGAAGCCCCAGACCGCCGATGCGAAAACCCAGAGGCCGAAGGCGAGCATCGTCGCCGCCTTCAGCAAGGCGGCGCGCGCGCGCCACGCGAGCGCCATGCCCGCGACGCCCAGACTGATCGCATAATTGGCGCTGTCGCCGAGGAAATCGAGCGCGTCGGCCTGAAGCGCGCGCGAGTCCGCCGCGACCCCCGCGACGATTTCGACGCCGAACATCGCGGCGTTGATGATCAGCGCGAACCACAGGATTCGCCGCCACTTGGGATCATTCAGCGCGGTCTTGCCGCTTTTGCCGGCACAACATTGATCGGCCATTGCCGAAATCTCCTGACATCTTCGAGTCGGCACCCTATATGCACCCTGTAGCAACTACAGGGTCAAGCGATGAAGATCGGCGAGCTGTCGCGTGCCACGGGCACCAATATCGAAACCATCCGCTATTATGAGCGCATCGGCCTGCTCCCCGCGCCCGATCGCACCGCCGCCAACTACCGCAGCTATACGGGCGCGCACCGGTCGCGGCTCAGCTTCGTGCGCCATTCGCGCGATCTGGGCTTTACGATCGAGGAGATCCGCTCGCTGCTCGACCTGTCGGACGATCCGGCACGTGACTGCGGCGAGGCCGACCGGATCGCGACCGCGCATCTGGAGCAGGTCGAGGCGAAGATCGCGCAGCTGACCCTGCTCCGCGAAGAACTCACGCGCATCGTCGGGCGTTGCCGCGGCGGCATCGCCGCCGATTGCCGCGTCATCGAGGCGCTCGGCGATCATCGTCACTGCGAAAGCCCGCACTGATCGGCGAAAACCGTTCGCGCTTTTCCACTCGGCTCGTCGAGTGCGCGGAACTCGCGCGCCCCGCACGCGTCAATTGGGCAGGTTGGGGGCGTCGTCCCCTGGCGCCCGCCGACCGCTTCCCACCAAACGAATGAGGAGACGGAAAGTGGAAAGGCAGAGGAACAGAGAGCGCGGCGTCCGCGACGAACACAGCGATCGCTATACGCAATCGGGCCCGCTTCACGATTGGGAATCGAACCGCGGCGACGACGGCGGTTACGCCTATGGCGGCTATCCCGAGGCCGGCTTGGGGCCGCGCGAGACGCGACGCTATGGCGACCATGGCCGTAGCGGGCGCGAGCGCACCGAGCGCGGTCATTACAGCGCCGAACGCCCGCGCGATTATGCCGGAAACGACTGGAATCGCACCTATGGCGCACGGCGCTATTGGGACGACGAGCAAAGATATGGCGAGCGCGACGACAAGGATCGCTATCGCAGCTCACGCGATCGGGAGGCCCGCGACCGCGAGGATCGCCAGTCGGCCTGGACCTATATGGGCTATGCCGATCCTTATGGCTGGCCGACCTATATCCCCTATGGTGCTGCCGATTTCGGCCGATCGACCTATGACCGCGCCGGCACTTCGCCGCGCGGGCGCCACGACCGCGGCTTCTTCGAGCGCGCGGGCGACGAAGTCTTGTCATGGTTCGGCGACGAGGATGCGCAGCGTCGCCGCGAGCGCGACCATCGCGGGCGTGGCCCCGCCGACTATGTCCGCTCCGACGACCGCATTCGCGAGGATGTGAACGACCGGCTGACCGAGGATTATTGGCTCGACGCCTCGCGCATCGGCGTCACCGTGTCGGGCGGCGAAGTCACCCTCGACGGCGTCGTCGACGGCAAGCGCGCCAAGCGCCACGCCGAGGACATCGCCGACGACGTGACGGGCGTGAAGCATGTGCAGAACAATTTGCGCGTCGACAGCACGTCCTTCGCGCCGCAGGGCAGCTAGCGCCCGCATGGCGAAGAGAGGGAGCGGTTCGCCGCTCCCTTTTTTTGCCCGCAGTGAAGGAAAGGTGGGACGATTCTGTTGCCCGGCTCGTCCCCAGCCGCTGGTATCCGATTCTGTTGCCCGGTTCGGTCCGAACCGCGTTCTATTTGAATAACCTTAGGCCGTGAGGCTTATCGGTTACGCAGCCAGAGCGAGTGCTTCGTTATCGTTAGCACTTATAGTTTTGAGCCTTGAACGGGTTACTCAGCCCGGAAGAAAACATCGTCTTTGAACACACGTCGATCCTGGTTCGGCCCCGTCAGAAGCCCGCGCGCCCATCAAGAAACGCGGGTTTGTGGTGGAGCCGCCGGGTACTGCCCCCGGGTCCGCTGTGTCTATTCCACGACACCATTTATCCTCATAGCCGGCCGAAACCGGCAACACCCATATAGGAAACCCGCCCGCGCTTTGGAAGAGCGCAGGCGGGCCATTCGTCCCGTAAAGGGCTCAACCCTATTATTTCTTTCGCAATTCGTCGCGGATTTCGGTGAGGATATCGACCTCGCTCGGGCCCGCGGGCGCGGCGGGCGCCTTGCGCACGACCTTGTTCACCGCCTTCACCAGCAGGAAGATGATCCACGCGAGGATCAGGAAATTGATCGTCGCGGTGATGAAGGCGCCATAGCCGAACATCGCGACCCCCGCCTCCTTCAGCGCCGCATAATCGGTCGCCGACACGCCCGCCGGCACCGGGCCGAGGCGGATGAACATGTTCGAAAAATCGACCCCGCCGAAGATCGCACCGACGACGGGCATGATGATGTCCTCGGTCAGCGACTTGGTGATCGTCGCGAAGGCGCCGCCGATGATGACGCCGACCGCGAGGTCGATCACATTGCCGCGGGCGATAAATTCCCTGAATTCATTCAGCATCTTGTCGTACCCCGGATTGTTGAGCTTCGGCATCGAAAGTGCCGCGACGATTGCACAAAGGCAAGCGGCTTCCTATTATGTGTGTTGTTGCGGCAAAACGCCGCCGGAGGGAGTTCTTGACCATGACCTATCGTTCCGCTCGCTGGTTGATCCTGCCTGTCGCCGCGATGAGCCTGTCCGCCTGCGGCATCAACAGCGTCCCGACCAAGGAAGAGGCCGCGAAAGCGAAGTGGGCGAATGTCGAGGCCGCCTATCAGCGGCGCGCCGACCTGATCCCCAATCTCGTCGAAACCGCGAAGGGTGCCGCCAACATCGAGCAGTCGACGCTCGAAGGCGTCATTCAGGCGCGCGCCTCGGCAACGCAGGTCAAGCTCGGCACCGACGATCTGAACGACCCCGCGAAGGTGCAGGCGTTCCAGCAGGCGCAGGGCAATGTGTCGGGCGCATTGGGCCGCCTGCTCGTCACCGTCGAAGCCTATCCCGACCTCAAGAGCCAGGCGCGCTTCGCCGACCTGATGACCCAGCTCGAGGGCACCGAAAACCGCATCAACGTGTCGGTGCAGGACTATAACGCCGCGGTGCAGGATTATAATACGACGATCCGCACCTTCCCCGACATCATCGGCGCCAAGATCGTCCATGGTGCGGAAGCGATGACGCCGTACCGCGCGGTGACGCCCAACGCCAACCAGGCACCGAAGGTCGATTTCGGATCATAAGGTGGGCCGCACCGTTCTTGCCGCTCCACTCGCGATCCTGCTGGTCGCGAGCGGATGCACGGCCGCGCCGGAGCCAGCCACCGCGAAGGAAACGGCCGCCTGCGGCGGCGTTCCCCGGATGATGCTTGCTGGCCGCGTAACGGACGCGGCGGACATATTGACCGGCGAGGAGGAGGCGCGCTTGTCCGATCGTCTGGCCCGGTATGAAACGCGAACGAAACACCAGATGGTCGTCGCGACGACGCCGAGCCTGCACGGCGCGCGGGTCGATAATTTCGGAACCTGCCTTGGCAGTCGTTGGGCGATCGGCCGGAAGCACCATGACGACGGCATCGTCATTCTCGTCGCTCCGAACGAGCGGCAGATGCGGATCGCGACCGGCACCGGCATGGAAAAGATATTGACCGACGACAAGGCGCTCGCCGTGATCCGTGAAATGACGCCGCAGTTCGAGCAGGGCGACTATGCGGGAGGTCTTGCGACCGGAATCGACGCCATCGCCGCGCAAACGGGAGACCCCGAATGAGGTCGCTTCTGCTCGGCTGGGCGCTGGGCCTTTCGCTGCTTGTCGCCCCCGCCGCCGCGCAAACCTTCCCCGAGCTCGCGGGCAATCCGGTCGTCGATCAGGCGGATATCATTCCCGCCGCCGAGGAAGCCGCGCTCAATACGCAGCTGCTCGAACTCCAGCAAAAGACCGGACATCAGCTCGTCGTCGCGACGGTCAGCGACCTCGAAGGGCACGATGTTTCGGACTATGGCTACCGGCTCGGCCGCGAGTGGCAGATCGGCGACAAGGAGAAGGACGACGGGGTCGTCTTCTTGATCGCGCCGAACGAACGGCGGATGAACATCTCGGTCGGCTACGGCCTCGAACCCATCCTGACCGACGCGCTGTCGGGCCGGATCATCCGCGACGTCGTGACCCCGAAGTTCAAGGCGGGCGACATGCCCGGCGGCATCCAGGACGGCGTCAATGCGATCGCCGAGCAGATTCAGCTGACCCCCGAAGAAGCCGCGGCGCGCGCCGCCGCCGCCGACAAGAGCGAACGCGACCGCGCCGACGACGGCAATTTCGGCGGGCTCTTCTTCATCGGCTTCATCATCCTGATCTTTTTCATCATCCCCTGGCTGTCGAGCCGTTCGCGGCGCGGCAGGAAGCGGCGTCGGGGCGGGCCGTGGGGCGCCGCGCCGATCATCATCTGGGGTAACGATGACGATTGGGGCGGTGGCGGCGGATCGTCATGGGGCGGCGGCGGTTTCGGTGGCGGCGGCTTCGGCGGCTTTTCGGGCGGCGGCGGCAGCTTCGGGGGCGGCGGCGCCTCGGGCGGCTGGTAAGGGAGCGGGGCCATGAAAGTCAGCCATGTCAGCGAAGCCGACCATGACATCGTCACCGCAGCGGTCGCCGCGGCAGAGGCGCGGACAAGCGGCGAAATCGTCACCGTCGTCGCCGGAAGATCGAACGACTATGACGATGTCGCGCTCGTCTGGGCAAGCATCATTGCGTTCCTCGCCATGTCGATCGTCGCGCTTTTTCCCGAATTCTATCGCACCCTGTACGACCGGCTGACCGGCGGGTGGGGCCATGAACTCACCGCCAATCAGTGGCTTGGCACGGTGATCGCGATCGGCGTGCTCAAGTGGATCGGCATGTGGCTGATTCTTCTGTGGCGCCCGCTGCGCATGGCGCTGACCCCGCGCAGCATCAAAGCGACGCGCGTCCGCGCCCGCGCGATCGACCTGTTCAAGGTCGGAACCGAAGGCAAGACCACCGGCCGCACCGGCGTTCTCCTCTATTTGAGCCTCAAGGAGCATCGCGCCGACATCGTGGCCGACGAGGCGATCGCCGCGAAGGTGACGCCCGATGTGTGGGGCGATGCGATGGCGGCACTGATCGATCGCGTGCGCGCGGGCAAGCCGGGTGAAGGCATGGCCGAGGCCGTGCGCCAGATGGGCATCGTTCTCGCCGAGCATTTCCCGCGCGGCAGCGAAAATCCCAACGAACTGCCCGACCGTTTGATCGAATTGTAATTCTCTTCGTCATTGCGAGCGTAGCGAAGCAATCCAGGGCGGCCTTGCACAGCTCTGGATTGCTTCGCTACGCTCGCAATGACGATAGTAAATATCACGCGATCAGAAGGATGAGATATGCCCCGCCCCGGCCCCGACACCCCCATCGAGACGCGGTGGGAAGGCCGCTTCATCACGGTCAGGCAGCAGGGGACGTGGGAATATGTCTCACGCTCGCGCGGCATCCACGCCGCGGTGATCCTCGCGATCGACGAGGGCGACGACGGGCGGCACGTCATCCTCGTCGAGCAATATCGTGTGCCGCTGAAGGTTCAGTGCCTCGAACTGCCCGCGGGGCTGGTCGGCGACGACATGGCGGGCGAGGCGGCGGAGATCGCGGCCGAGCGCGAGCTTGAGGAGGAAACCGGCTATCGCGCCGCCCACTGGCGCACCGTCGGCGAATTCTACAGTTCGCCGGGCATGGTCAGCGAAAGCTTCACGCTGCTGATCGCGACCGGGCTGACCCGGGTCGGCGAAGGCGGCGGCGTCGATGGCGAGGATATCATCGTCCACCGCGTCCCGCTCGCCGGCATCGCCGACTTCGTCGCGGCGAAACGCGCCGAAGGCTGCGGGATCGATGTGCGCGTGGCGATGCTGCTGGCGGGCGGGTTGCTGGCCGACCTCTAATTCCGTTCGTGTCGAACGGGAACCAAGGTCAGCGCGCCCCGAAACGCCAGCGCAGCAGCGGGCGCGCAAGAAACAGCCCGGCGAGGAAGCCGCCGACATGCGCCCAGATCGCGACCGCGCCGAACCCGCCGCCGCCAGCGAATCCCAGCAGCAATTGCAGCCCGATCCACGCCGCGGCGAGCCACAGGGCGCGGACCCAATGGCTTGGGATCGGGCCGATCGCGGGCGCTTGCGTGCGGCTGAAGATCAATGCGAATACCGCGATCAGCGCCGAAATCGCGCCGCTCGCACCGATCATCGGCACCGCCGAGGCGGGGTCGGCAAGATATTGCGCAAGCGCGCCGCCATAGGCGCCGGCAAGCAGTAACACCGCCATCGCCTTGGTCCCCAGCGGCGCCTCGAGCTGGCGGCCGACGAACAGCAGCACCAGCATGTTGAACGCGATGTGGAGCACCCCGCCGTGCAGCAAGGCCGACGACAGCGGCGTCAGCACGAAGGGCACCATCGTTCCCGGCGGCAGGATCAGTTCGCTGCCGAACCGCGCCGGGATGAACCCCGCGCGTATGATCGCATCGATCTGGAAGCCGGTGATCCAGAGAGCCAAGAAGATGACGACACAGGCGAGCGCATAGCCCGTGACGAGCGGCGCTGCTTGCGGTTTCATCGCGCGATTCCGATCTCTGGCTGTCCGTCCGTCAGATGAATTCGATCTTGGTCACCAGATAATATTTGTCGCCCGCGGGCACGGTGACTTCGACCTCGTCGTCGACGCGGCGGCCGATCAGCGCGCGGCCGAGCGGCGAATTATAGCTGATCTTGCCGTCCTTGGCGTCGGCCTCGGCCTGCCCGACGATCTGGTAACGCACGGGCTTGTCGTCCTCGTCGGCGAGCGTGACCGTCGCGCCGAACACGATGCGGTCGCCCGACAGCGTCGTCGGGTCGATAACCTGCGCGCGCGAAAGCTTGTCTTCGAGGTCGCCGATCGTCGCTTCGACCTGGCCCTGGCGTTCCTTGGCGGCGTGATATTCGGCATTTTCCGAAAGGTCGCCGTGCGCGCGCGCTTCCTCGATCGCATCGACGATCAGCGGTCGCTCGGCTTTGAGCGCGGTAAGCTGCGTGCTTAGCTTCTCATAGCCCTCTGCCAGCATCGGCACCTTTTCAACGCTTGCCATTATCCTGTTGTCCTTCGTCAATAATCCAGCGCCAGCGAAGTTTCGCCGGGCGGCTGCGCCGCTGCTTCCGTCAATGTCGGGGGGTGAAGCGGTGCCTTCAATAATAGTCCTGAAGCGGCTTCACTTCAAGAGAGTGCGAGCGCAATGCGCCGATCGCCTGCGTCGCGGCATCGCTTGCCGCGGCGGTCGTATAATAGGCGATGTCGGCGGCCAGCGCCGACGCGCGGATCGATTGCGAATCCTGCAGCGACTGCCAGCCCTCGGTGGTGTTGAAGATCAGCTGCACATCGCCGTCCTTGATCCGGTCGACGATATGCGGGCGGCCCTCGGCGACCTTGTTGACGCGCTCGACGTCGATCCCCTGCCCTGCCAGATAGTCGGCGGTGCCGCCGGTCGCGATCACCTGCCAACCCCAGTCGGTCAGTTGGCGAACCGCGCCGATGATACGCGGCTTGTCGCTGTCCTTGACCGACACGAACAGGCGGCCGGTCGTCGGCAGGCGGTCGCCCGCGCCGAGCTGCGCCTTCGCGAAGGCGAGGTTGAAATCGCGGTCGATTCCCATGACTTCGCCGGTCGACTTCATCTCGGGCGACAGCACCGGATCGGTGCCGGGGAAGCGCGCGAAGGGGAATACCGCCTCCTTAACCGCAACATGCGCGATGTCGCGATTGATCTTCGGCAGGTCGGCGAGCTTCTCGCCCGCCATCACCCGCGCCGCGATCTTGGCGATCGGCGAGCCCACCGCCTTGGCGACGAAGGGCACGGTGCGGCTCGCGCGCGGGTTAACCTCGATCAGGAAAACTTCGTCATCCTTGACCGCGAACTGGATATTCATCAGCCCGCGAACTTCGAGCGCGCGAGCGAGCGCGTCGGCCTGACGCTCGATTTCGGCGACGATGTCGGCCGACAGGCTGTAGGGCGGGATCGAGCACGCGCTGTCGCCCGAATGCACGCCGGCTTCCTCGATATGCTGGAGCACGCCCGCGACGACGACGCCAGAAGGTCCGGGGGTGCCGTCGCACAGCGCATCGACATCGACCTCGATCGCGTCGCGCAGATAGCGGTCGATCAGCACCGGTGAATCGCCCGACACCTGCACCGCGGTCTCGATATAATTTTCGAGCTGCGCCTGATCGTCGACGATCTCCATCGCACGGCCGCCGAGCACGTAGGACGGACGCGTGAGCACCGGATAACCGATGCGCGCCGCGACCGCGACGGCTTCCTCGCGGCTGCGCGCGATGCCGTTTTCGGGTTGCTTGAGGCCGAGCTTGTTGACCAGCGCCGCGAAGCGCTCGCGGTCTTCGGCGAGGTCGATAGCATCGGGCGAGGTGCCGAGGATCGGGATGCCGGCTTCGGCCAGCGCTTGCGCGAGCTTCAGCGGGGTCTGTCCGCCGAACTGGACGATCACGCCCACAAGCTCGCCCTTCGACATTTCGACATGCAGGATTTCGAGCACATCCTCGGCGGTCAGCGGCTCGAAATAGAGGCGGTCCGACGTGTCGTAATCGGTGCTCACCGTCTCCGGATTGCAGTTGATCATGATCGTTTCATAACCCGCCTCTTCGAGCGCGAAGCAGGCGTGGCAGCAGCAGTAATCGAATTCGATCCCCTGCCCGATCCGGTTCGGACCGCCGCCCAATATGACGACCTTCTTCCGGTCGCTCGGGTTCGCCTCGCACTCGGGCTCGCCAAAGGTCGGGGCTTCATAGGTCGAATAGAGATAGGGGGTCTGCGCCTGAAATTCGGCCGCGCAGGTATCGATCGTCTTGAATACCGGACGCACGCCCAGCTTGTGGCGCCGCGCGCGAACTTCAGCCTCGGTCACGCCGCCGGTCATCGCCTTCACCGCTTCGTGGATCAACCCGCTGCCGCGCGCCGTCACGCGGCTCGTGCCGGGCTGAAGGTTCGCCGACTGGAGCGCCAGATAGGCGAGGCGCTTATCCGAAAAGCCCATCGCTTTCAGCCTGCGCAGCCCTTCGGCATCGCGCGGCAAGCCGTTCTCGCAAACCTCCTGCTCCGCCGCGACGATCTCGGCGATGCGTTCGAGGAACCACATATCGTAACCCGCGACGCGGTTGATCTCTTCGAGCGGCAGCCCCTCGCGGATCGCCTGCGCGGCGTTGAGCAGCCGGTCGGGGGTGCGCTGCGCCAGTTCATTGCGGAGCTGATCGTGCGTCGCGCCCTTCAGCCGCTCGACGAAGTTGAAACCCGAAAGCCCCGTCTCCAGCCCGCGCAGCGCCTTTTGCAAGGACTCGTGGATCGTCCGCCCGATCGCCATCACCTCGCCGACCGATTTCATCGCGGTCGACAGCGTCGCCTCGGCGCCCTTGAACTTTTCGAAGGCGAAGCGCGGAATCTTGGTCACAACGTAATCGATGGTCGGTTCGAACGACGCCGGAGTCACCCCGGTGATGTCGTTCATGATCTCGTCGAGCGTGTAGCCGACCGCAAGCTTCGCCGCGACCTTGGCGATCGGGAAACCCGTCGCCTTCGACGCGAGCGCGGAACTGCGCGACACGCGCGGGTTCATCTCGATCACGATCAGGCGGCCGTCCTTGGGATTGACCGCGAACTGGACGTTGGACCCGCCCGTTTCGACCCCGATCTCGCGCAGCACCGCGATGCTCGCGTTGCGCATGATCTGATATTCCTTGTCGGTCAGCGTCAGCGCCGGGGCGACGGTGATGCTGTCGCCGGTATGGACGCCCATCGGATCGACATTTTCGATCGAGCAGATGATGATGCAATTGTCCTTGCGGTCGCGCACCACCTCCATCTCATATTCTTTCCAGCCGAGGAGCGATTCCTCGATCAGGACTTCGGTGGTCGGCGAGGCGATCAGGCCGCCGCGGACGATATGCTCGAACTCCTCGCGGTTATACGCGATACCGCCGCCGGTGCCGCCGAGCGTGAAGCTGGGACGGATGATCGAGGGCAGACCGGTGCGTTCGAGCACCGCAAACGCCTCGTCGAGCGTGTGCGCGACGCCCGAGCGCGCGCTTTCGAGCCCGATCTTGTCCATCGCGTCGCGGAACTTCTGCCGGTCCTCGGCCTTGTCGATCGCCTCGGCATCGGCGCCGATCATCTCGACGCCATATTTCGCAAGCGTCCCGTCCTGCGCGAGCGCGAGCGCGGTGTTGAGCGCGGTCTGCCCGCCCATCGTCGGCAGCACCGCATCGGGGCGCTCCTTCGCGATGATCTTCGCGACGATCTCGGGCGTGATCGGCTCCACATATGTGGCGTCGGCGAGGTCGGGATCGGTCATGATCGTCGCCGGGTTGGAGTTGACGAGGACGATGCGATAGCCCTCCTCCTTCAACGCCTTGATCGCCTGCGTTCCCGAATAGTCGAACTCGCACGCCTGACCGATAACGATCGGGCCGGCGCCGATGACGAGGATGGATTGGATGTCGGTTCTTTTGGGCATTATTTCTGTTCTTCTGTTGCGGACATCTCGTTGCCGACGAAGCCCATTTTCATGTTTTTGGAGAATTCCGATTTTTGCAGTGCGGCCATCGCGCACTCGACTGCTTCAAATCGCTCTTCAGGGTTTGGCATGAGCATCAACTCATCTTCGGCCATCATGTAGAAGAAATGCCCGCGAATTCCGCATTCTCTTTCGATCGCGACCAAGGGTAGAGGCGTAGGCTGAAACCGAAATCCGGAACTTTGCGTCGTTGCACAGCCCGACGCCGTTAGTATTATCGGAAGTGCAAGCAATACCGCTTTCACTGCAATCCACCCACAAACTTCTCGAACAGATAGAAGCTGTCCTGCGGCCCCGGGCTCGCCTCGGGGTGATATTGCACGCTGAAGGCGTTCTTGCCCGTGATCGCGATGCCGCAGTTCGATCCGTCGAACAGGCTCTTGTGCGTCTCGACCACGCCGGCGGGGAGCGTCGAGGCGTCGACCGCGAAGCCGTGGTTCATGCTGGTGATCTCGACCACGCCGTCTTCGGCACGCTGCACCGGATGGTTCGCGCCGCGGTGGCCCTGATGCATCTTCACGGTTTTCGCGCCCGCTGCGAGGCCGAGCATCTGATGGCCGAGGCAGATACCGAAGATCGGCACGTCACGTTCGAGCAGCCCCTGGATCACGGGCACCGCATAGTCGCCCGTCGCGGCGGGGTCGCCGGGGCCGTTCGACAGGAACACGCCCGCGGGCTGATGCCCCAGCACTTCATCGAGGCTTGCGGTGGCGGGCACCACGGTGACGCGCGCGCCGGCCTTTACGAGGTTGCGGAAGATATTGTCCTTCGCGCCATAGTCGATCGCGACGACATGCGGGCGCTCCTCGCCTTGGACGGTCGCATAGCCATGGCCGAGCGCCCACGCGCCGCCGGTCCAGCCGCCGGTGTCGGTGCGGCTGACGTCCTTCGCAAGGTCCATACCCTCGAGCCCCGCCCAGCCGCGCGCCATCGCGAGCAGCTCGTCGATGTCGAACTTGCCGTCGGGGCTGTGCGCGATCACGCCGTTCGGTGCGCCGGCGTCACGGATACGGCGGGTCAGCGCGCGCGTGTCGATGCCCGCGAGGCCGATGACGCCCTGCTCCGCCATCCATTCGGGCAAAGTCTGCACGCTGCGGAAGTTGCTGGGCTGCGTCGGCAGCTCGCGCGTGATCGCGCCAAGCGCGCCATGCACGCCGCGTTCCATATCCTCGGGATTCGCGCCGACATTGCCGATATGCGGAAAGGTGAAGGTGACGATCTGGCCCGCATAGCTGGGATCGGTCAGGATTTCCTGATAGCCCGTCATCGACGTATTGAAACAAATCTCGCCCACAGCGGCGCCGCTTGCGCCATAGCCGACGCCCCACAGGATCGTGCCATCGGCAAGGACAAGGACGCCAGTAGCCCCAGAAGGCTGGGTTTTGGGCGCGGCAGAGGGGTTGGCAGGTGCCATTCAACATGCTCCGGACGGGGGGCTAAACGGCCGACCAAGTAGGAGGCAAAAAAGTGATTCACAAGCTATCGGATTATGAATCTTGCCGCTAGAGAGGGCCTTTCCGAAATTTGCAGCGCATGGGGACACGCATGATTCGTGACGACATCAAGGCTGCGCAGGTTGCCGCGATGAAAAGCGGCGACAAGGCGCGTCTGGGCACCATCCGGCTGATGCTGGCCAAGATCAAGGACAAGGACATCGAACTACGCACCGGCACCGCGCCGGCCGACGACGATGTGCTCGTCACCGACGTGCTGCAGAAGATGGTGAAGCAGCGCCGCGAATCGATCACCATGTTCGAACAGGGCGGCCGTCAGGAGCTGGCCGACATCGAGGCGAGCGAAGTCGCCGTGATCGAGGATTTTCTGCCCGCGCAGCTCTCCGACGACGAGGCGATGGCGGCGATCAAGGCGATCGTGGTCGAGCTGGGCGCCGAGAGCCTCAAGGATATGGGCAAGGTGATGGCGGCGGTGAAGGACCGGCTTGGCAGCCAGCTTGATATGAGCAAGGCGAGTGGGTGGGTGAAAGCGGCGTTGAGCTGAGACACGCCCTCCCCGCCTGCTTGCGGGCGGGTGCCGGCAGGGGCATATCGCGAATATGACCCTCACCCCGCAATGGCTGGACGAACTGCGATCGCGGATCACGCTGTCGACGCTTATCGGGCGGACGGTGAAGGTCATCCGCGCCGGGCGCGAATACAAAGCCTGCTGCCCCTTCCATAACGAAAAGACGCCCAGCTTCACGATCAACGACGAAAAGGGCTTCTACCACTGCTTCGGCTGCTCGGCGCATGGCGACGCGATCCGCTGGATGACCGACCAGCGCGGCCTGTCGTTCATGGATGCGGTGAAGGAGCTCGCCGCCGAAGCCGGCATGGAGGTCCCCGCCCCCGACCCGCGCGCCGCGAAAAAGGCCGAGGAGCAGGCGAGCCTGCGCGACGTGACGCAGGCGGCGGCCGACTGGTTCACCCAGCAACTCGCCAGCAGCAACGGCGCGCCCGCGCGCGAATATCTGGCAAAGCGCGGCATCTCGGAGGCGACGCGCAAGGCCTTCGGCTTTGGCCTCGCGCCCGAAAGTCGCAGCGCGCTGAAAGAAGCGCTCAAGAAATTCCCGACCGCGATGCTCGTCGAATCGGGGATGCTGATCGCGGTCGATGACAAGGAGCCCTACGACCGCTTCCGCGGCCGGCTGATGATCCCGATCCGCGATGCGCGTGGGCGCGTGATCGCATTCGGGGGACGCATTCTCGGCGACGGCGAGCCAAAATATCTGAACTCCCCCGACACGCCGCTCTTCGACAAGGGGCGCACGCTCTACAATCTCGACAAGGCGAGCCCCGCGTCGCGGCAGACGAACCGGATCATCGTCGTCGAGGGCTATATGGACGTGATCGCACTCGCCGAGGCGGGGATCGCCGATGCCGTCGCGCCGCTCGGCACCGCGCTCACCGAAAACCAGCTCGGGATGATCTGGCGGATGGTGCCCGTCCCCGTGCTGTGCTTCGACGGCGACAGCGCGGGTCAGAAAGCCGCGATGCGCGCCGCGATGCGCGCGCTGCCCCTGCTCCGCCCGGGCTTCAGCCTGTCCTTCGCGACGCTGCCGGCGGGACAGGATCCCGACGACATCGTCCGCGCGCGGGGGGCCGGGGGTTTTACCGCGCTGCTCGAAGAGGCGCAGCCGCTCGTCGAGCGCCTCTGGGCGCACGAAGTCGCGGCCGGTCCGCTGACGACGCCGGAGGAGCGCGCCGCACTCAAGACACGCCTGCTCGCTCACGCCGACGCGATCCAGGACGCCGATGTTCGCCACCATTATCGCGAGGCCTTCCGCGAGCGGCTCGACGCGCTGTTCGCACGGCAACGCCCCGAGCGCGGACCGCGCCAGCCATGGACGCCGAACCCGCCACGCGGGAGTAACCGCCGCTTCGCGCCCGACCCGCGCTTGCAACCGCCGGCCGACGAGACGCGTTCCATCGGACAGGCCGGGATTTCAGCGCCTTATGTCGCGGCGTTGATCGGCGGATTGCTGCGTTATCCCGAGGCGCTGCGGGGGAACGAGGAGGCGCTGACGCGGCTGCCGATGAGCGATTCAAACGATGCCGAACTGCTCGGCGTAATGCTTGACAGCGCGATGCGTCAGGAAGGGCTTGATTGCGAGGGGTTGCTTGCCATATTGGAGCCGATGAAAGTGTATAATAGGGCGACGACATTGCTCAGAGCCGACGGAATGCACTTCTCGTTCAATCGACGGCTTGAAGGCGAAGAGGCCGATGCGGCGCGCGAAACCGCGCTGCGCGATCTCGACGAATATATCGGCGTGCTGGTCACCCAGCCCGAAATCCGCGAGCGGCTGGCACAGGCCACGGCGGATTTTCAGCGCACGATGGATGACGAAGGCCTGGCGCGGCAGCAGAAACTGCGCGCGATGGACGAGGATCTGACCCGCCGCCTGGCCGCGCTGTCCGAGAGCAGCAGCCAGTAACGACCCATGGATGCCCTTTTAGGCAGGAAAAATTGATGGCCACCAAGAATAGCGAAGCCGATACCGACGCCCCGCTGATCGACCTCAACGAGGCCGACGTCAAAAAGCTGATCGCGCGCGGCAAGAAGCGCGGTTACCTGACCTATGACGAGCTCAATGCGGCGCTGCCGCAGGACGAAATGTCGTCCGAGCAGATCGAGGATATCATGTCGGCGATTTCCGACATGGGCATCAACATCGTCGAAAGCGACGAGGATGTGCAGGAAGAGGCCGAGCAGGAGCAGGACGACGACGTCGACGTCAGCGCCGGCACCGGATCGGTTTCGAACCCGGCGATCGAAAAGAAAAAGGAAACGGTCGATCGCACCGACGATCCCGTTCGCATGTACCTGCGCGAAATGGGCGCGGTGGAACTGCTCAGCCGCGAGGGCGAAATCGCGATCGCCAAGCGCATCGAGGCGGGCCGCGACACGATGATCCTCGGGCTTTGCGAAAGCCCGCTGACCTTCAACGCGATCATCGACTGGTCGACCGCGCTCAACAATGGCGACATGCAGCTGCGCGAGATCGTCGACCTCGAAGCGATGCTGTCGAAGGACCCGGCGCCCGAGAATCTCGACGAGGAAGGCGCCGAGGACGACGGCGAAATCAGCGAAAAAACCGCCGGCGTCTCATTCAAGGACGAGGATGAGGTCGAGGAAGAACCCTCGGCCGACGGCGACGACGAGAACGGCGAAGGATCGTCGGGCAAGCGCGAGAGCTTCGAGGAGGATGAGGAAGACAACACGCTCAGCCTCGCCGCGATGGAAGAGCTGTTGAAGCCCGACGCGCTCGAGAAATTCGCGAACATCACCAAGAGCTTCAAGGCCTTCTCGAAGCTGCAGGATGCGCGCCTCGAAGCGCTGTCGGGCGGCGAGGAATTCCCCGCGGCGTCGGAAAAGAAATATCACAAGCTGCGCGAGGAGCTCACCGCGCAGGTCGAAAGCGTGCAGTTCCACGGCACCAAGATCGAATATCTGGTCGATCAGCTCTACAGCTATAACCGCCGCCTGACCGCATTGGGCGGTCAGATGCTGCGCCTTGCCGAGCGCCACAAGGTGCCGCGCAAGTCGTTCCTCGACAATTATGTCGGGCGCGAGCTCGAAGAAAACTGGATCGAGAGCGTCAGCGGTCTCGACAAGAAATGGGCCGCCTTCGCCGAGAATGAAGCCGGTGCGGTCGACCGCATCCGCGTCGAGATTTCGGAAATCGCGCAAGCCGCGGGCATGAGCCTGACCGAATTCCGCCGCGTCGTGAACATGGTCCAGAAGGGCGAGCGCGAAGCGCGCATCGCCAAGAAGGAAATGGTCGAGGCGAACCTGCGCCTCGTGATCTCGATCGCCAAGAAATACACCAACCGCGGCCTGCAGTTCCTCGACCTGATCCAGGAAGGCAACATCGGCCTGATGAAGGCGGTCGACAAGTTCGAGTACCGCCGCGGCTACAAGTTCTCGACCTATGCGACCTGGTGGATCCGGCAGGCGATCACCCGCTCGATCGCCGACCAGGCGCGCACGATCCGCATCCCGGTCCATATGATCGAGACGATCAACAAGCTGGTCCGGTGCAGCCGCCAGTTCCTCCACGAAAGCGGCCGCGAGCCGACCCCGGAGGAAATGGCCGAGCGTCTGTCGATGCCGCTCGAAAAGGTTCGCAAGGTGATGAAGATCGCCAAGGAGCCGATCAGCCTCGAAACGCCGATCGGCGACGAGGAAGACAGCCACCTCGGCGATTTCATCGAGGACAAGAACGCCGTCATCCCGGTCGATGCCGCGGTGCAGTCGAACCTCAAGGAAACGGTGACCCGCGTCCTCGCATCGCTCACCCCGCGCGAGGAACGCGTGCTGCGCATGCGCTTCGGGATCGGCATGAACACCGACCATACGCTCGAGGAAGTCGGCCAGCAGTTCAGCGTGACGCGCGAACGTATCCGCCAGATCGAGGCGAAGGCGCTCCGCAAGCTGAAGCACCCGTCGCGCAGCCGCAAGATGCGCAGCTTCCTCGACCAGTAAAGCGGGCTGAAAGTACAAGGCTCATAGGGCGGTCCGGCGACGGGCCGCCCTCTGTCCGTCCGCTTTGGGGTGGAGAGCGGACATTCCCCCTTTCGTCATCCCAGACTTGATCCGGGATCCCGCTTTTTGGCGCCACTCATTGGCTTCGACCGTAAGCGGGACCCCGGATCAAGTCCGGGGTGACGAGGATTGATGGATTCGCTTCCAGCCGAAATCGCTCGCGAAACGCCATGCTGCGCCGCACAATTATTTCGCCGACGCTCTTTAAATCTTCATATTCCTTCATCACATAGCGCCCGTCCCACAAGGCGGGGCTTCATCGCCGGTTCAGGCGCTACCCATCAAATGGCGATCATTCCCACTCGTTGGGAATCGATTCATGGGAAATAATGGGCAACCTGTCGGGGCGAGACAGGAAAAGCCCGGAAATTCGAGGGACTGCGAAAGTTGGCACGGCCTTTGCGACGCAGCCTGCATCTGCGCGGGGCGATGCCCGCAGCCAAAGGGAAAGACAAAAAAATGGATAGTGAAACCACCAACCTCTTCCGCCGCCGCGACACCTTCTTCGGTATCTGCGAGGCCGTGGGCCAGGATTTCGGCTTCAACCCGCTGTATCTGCGTCTGGCGTTCATCGCGCCGCTCTTTTTCTTCCCCGTCCAGACCTTTGCGGCCTATTTCGCGCTCGGTCTCGTCGTGCTCGCATCGAGGCTGCTCTTCCCCGCACAGGCCGCCGGCCAGCCCGCGCTGACCGCGATCGAAACCGACGCCCCGCAAGCCGAAAAGACGAGCGAACTCGCACTCGCAGCTTGAGCGGCCCCGGCCGGGCATCCCTCTCCCCGTCTGGCCTCTCCGCTCCAATGGCGCCCCGGCGTCATCGCATGGGACCGGCAAGCTTCTCCCCGGGGCTTGCCGGTCCCTTTGCATTTCCGCTCGACTGTTCCTGACTGACACAGCCTCATCGCAAATCAAAACGTCGCTTATAAACGCGTCGTTTACGACGTTGCCCTATGACCGATCACTGTAATTCCATTGGCTTGGGCACCGGCGCCCCTGCCGCAGCGAGGATCGAGCGTTGAGCCAGTCGCCCCAGCCCAAAATGCAGACGCGCGGCGCCGCCGAACTGCTCGACTCGCTGGTAGCAAGCGACGGCACCGGCGCGCACCCGCACGTTCGCTCGGGCGCGCTGTCGAGCGGGCCGGAGGCGATGCGCAATCTCGCCGACGCGGTGCACTTCCTTTGTCTCCTCCATGGCCGTCATCCCGGCGTCATCGACAATGCGGCGCGCAAAGCGGTCGATCCCGCGTCGCGCCGGTGGATGGATGAAGCCGCCGAGGCTTTCGCCCTGGAGCGCGCTTTCCTGTCGAAGATCGCCTCTGCGGTCGGCCCCGTGCCCAGCACGCAGGGCCAGGCGCAGTGCGAGGCCGCGGTCGCCGCGCAGCGCAAGGCGCTCGACATGCTCGCCGAATCGGATCGCCACGGTTGCGCGCTCGGCGCGGCGATCGCGTTGACGCTCGACTGGCGGACAGTCCGCGTATTGCTCGACATCAGCGCGCTGCGGCTCGACCTGGTGCCGCCGACCTGCACCCTGCCCGACCTGCCGGGCACGGCGCGGCTCGCCGCGGCGGTCGCCGACACCCCTGCGATCGAACGCGCGATGCTGTTCGGCGCGCAGCAGCTCATCACGCAGCACAGCGGCCTTTGGGATTTGATGGCCGCGCGCGCCGCAAGCAGGGCGCACGCCTAATCGCCGCCCCCGCGAAGGGCGAGCGGAGTCACGTGCCTCCGCACGCGGCCGCCGTCGGTTTATGCAGCGATGCGAGGAAAGGCCGTCAACGGCCCGGCCATCGCGAGGGCGACTCCTGCTTACTTGCACGCCCCTCCTACCCCCGCTATGCCCGCTTGACGTTCACGTTAAGGGAAAGAGCCGATGCGTTTCGAAGGCACCAGCGCCTATATCGCCACCGACGACCTGAAGGTCGCGGTCAACGCCGCGACGCTGCTCCGGCGTCCGCTGCTCGTGAAGGGCGAGCCTGGCACCGGCAAGACCGTGCTGGCAGAGGAAATCGCGAAAGCGTTCGACGCGCCGCTGATCACCTGGAACATCAAGTCGACGACGAAGGCGCAGCAGGGACTCTACGAATATGACGCGGTGGCGCGCCTGCGCGACGGCCAGCTCGGCGAAGAGCGCGTCCACGACATCCGCAACTATATCCGCAAGGGGAAATTGTGGGAGGCCTTCACCTCGCCCAAGCTGCCCGTGCTGCTGATCGACGAGATCGACAAGGCCGACATCGAATTTCCGAACGATTTGCTTCAGGAACTCGATCGCATGGCCTTCCATGTCTACGAGACCGACGAGACGGTGACCGCGAAGGAACGCCCGATCGTCATCATCACCTCGAACAATGAAAAGGAACTGCCCGACGCTTTCCTGCGCCGCTGTTTCTTCCATTACATCAAATTCCCCGACCGCGACACGATGGCCGAGATCGTCGAGGTCCACTTTCCCGGCATCCAGAAAACGCTCGTCAGCCGCGCGATGGATATATTCTACGAAGTCCGCGACGTTCCGGGGCTCAAGAAAAAGCCGTCGACGAGCGAGCTGATCGACTGGCTCAAGCTGCTCCTCAACGAGGACATGCCGCTTGAAGTTCTCCAGAACCGCGACGTCGGCAAGGCGATTCCGCCGCTCCACGGCGCATTGCTCAAAAATGAGCAGGATGTGATGTTGTTTGAAAAGCTGGCGTTTATGGCACGCCGTCAGGGCAGCTGATTCTGGAACCCAAGCAAATTTGATCGCGTGTCCCCGCGAAGGCGGGGACCCATCTCCGGTCGGTTCCATCTTGCGCCGGCAGGAGATGGAACCCCCGCCTTCGCGGGGGAACACTCCTTTTATCGGCGTCGGCTACAACTGGTACGCGACCTCGACATCGCCCCAGCGCCTGCCGCCGATCACCGCAGGCATATAGACGTTGCGCACGGTCACATAATTGATCCCGTCGCCTTCCTGGCGATAGACGGTCATGAAGAAGGGCGCGGTGCTGCGCTTCGCCGCCATGTCGGTATCGTCGAGCAGGATGCGGCCGTTGCGGCAATGCGCGGTGTCATGCTCCAGGTCGCCCGTCGGCGTCCGCGAACAGTCGCTGATATGCGTCGGCAGAAAGCCGTTCATGTCGCCCGCCGACGACATCTTGATCTCGGGATGCTGCGCGACGATGCGGTCGAACAGCGGGCGCCAGTGGGCGTCGGCCCAGTCGCAGAGGCTGGTGCGGAAGCGTTCGGGATTCGAATCGGGAACGCGAACATAATTGGTGTCGAACAGCTGCTCCATCGACAGCTGCCCGCGAGCGATCGCATTTTCGGCAAGGCTCACGAACTCGTCGCGCACCGTCGCCGCCAGCTCGACGATCGCCGAATCCTGCGGGCTCACCCCCGCCGAGATCACCGCGTTGAACATGCGGTTTGACACATGCTCCATCGACAGGATCGATGTGCGCGTGCCGATCAGCGTCGAACTATTGTCGCGTACCGACGTCACCACCAGATCGAGCGCCTCGCGCACTTTCGCGCCATTGGCATGCACCATCGCGCTCGACTGCGCGATGCGGTCGCTCTGATCATCGAGCAAGGCGACGAGATGCGTCGCATCGTGCAGCGCATCGGTGATCGTTTCGAACTGCGCCTCGGCACGGCTCGACTGCTCGACGCCCGACTGAATTTCGGCAACGAGCCCGCCGGCTTCGGCGGCAAGGCTGCCGATGCTGCGGCGGATTTCATCGGTCGCGCCGCGCGTGTTCTGCGCCAGCTTCTTCACTTCGGCAGCAACGACGGCAAAGGTGCGCCCGGCATCGCCGGCGCGCTCGGCCTCGATCGCGGCATTCAATGCGAGCATGTTGGTCGTCTTGGCGATCGACTCGATCGACTGGCTGACCTGCTGCACCTGCTCCATCACCGCGGCGAAATTTGTGACATGCGTGCCGAGCCGCGCGACGAGGTCGATGACCGAGCGGAATTCGGTGACCGCCGCGTTGACGCGCTCGGCGCCGGTGTCGAGCTGTTCGCAAGCACGCGCCGACAGCAATTTCGCCTCGTCGGTCGAATCGGCGATCTGGCGCTGGTCGGCCTCGAGGCTGACGACATAATCCTCCAGCCGGCCGAGTTCGGCGATCTGGCGATCCATCTGCTCGGTCGCGCGCTCGATCCGTCCGGCGGCATCGCTGCAGCCGACGGCCAGCTCGCCGCAATCGCTCGCGACCGACTGGTCGAGTATCTGCGCCGACGGGTTGATCGGATCATATTTCATTGGCTTGCCCGCGTCCCTGAATGATCGCGAAGCTATGACGGGCAATGGTTAACGGGGCGTCAACCCGGCACGCTTTACGTTCACGTAAAGTGATTGCGCAGGGCGCGCGAACGCGATACGCCTGCCCCATGTTTTTCGGCTTTCTCGACGAGCTTCGCGCCGCGGGCATTCCCGCCAGCCTGAAAGAGCATCTGATGCTCTTGGAAGCGCTCGACCGCGAGGTGATCGACCGCAGCCCCGAGCAATTCTATTATCTCAGCCGCGCGATCTATGTGAAGGACGAAGGCCTTCTCGACCGCTTCGATCAGGTGTTCAACAAGGTCTTCAAGGGCATCATCTCCGACTACGGCCAGAACCCGGTCGACGTCCCCGCCGACTGGCTGAAAGCGGTCGCCGAGAAATTCCTGACGCCCGAGGAAATGGCGACGATCGAATCGCTCGGTGACTGGGACAAGATCATGGAGACGCTGAAAGAGCGGCTCGAGGAACAGCAGAAACGCCACGAGGGCGGCAGCAAGTGGATCGGCACCGGCGGCACGAGCCCCTTCGGCAATTCGGGCTATAATCCCGAAGGCGTGCGGATCGGCGGCGAGAGCAAGCACAAGCGCGCGCTCAAGGTCTGGGAAAAGCGCGAGTTCCAGAATCTCGACAACACCAAGGAGCTCGGCACCCGCAACATCAAGATCGCGCTCCGCCGCCTGCGCAAATTCGCGCGCGAGGGCGCGGCCGACGAACTCGACATTCCCGGCACGATCGACGGCACCGCTCGGCAGGGCTGGCTCGACATCAAGATGCGCCCCGAACGGCGCAACGCGGTAAAGCTGCTGCTGTTCCTCGACGTCGGTGGGTCGATGGATCCGTTCATCAAGCTCTGCGAGGAATTGTTCAGCGCCGCGACGACCGAATTCAAGAATCTCGAATTCTTCTATTTCCACAATTGCCCCTATGAAGGCGTGTGGAAGGACAATAGGCGCCGCTGGTCCGAGCGACATCAGATGTGGGACATTCTCCACAAATATGGCCATGATTACAAAGTGATCTTCGTCGGCGACGCATCGATGAGCGCCTATGAGATCACCCATCCGGGCGGCAGCGTCGAACATTTCAACGAGGAATCGGGCGCGGTCTGGCTCGGCCGGATCACCAAAGTCTATCCCGCTGCGGTGTGGCTGAATCCCGTGCCCGAGGCGCATTGGGGCTACACCCAGTCGGTGAAGCTGATCAAACAGCTGATGAACGACCGCATGTATCCGCTGACCCTCGCCGGGCTGGACGATGCGATGCGCGAGCTAACGCGAAAGCATTGATCACGCGGCGGCCAACTTTGGCCGTGACCATTTCGCGCCGATCCCTTAACTCCGTTCGCATCGAGCGAAGTCGAGATGTCCCTCGTCGGCGCATACCCTCAGGGTGTCTCGACTTCGCTCGACACGAACGGATTTCTCCGTATTAGGCCGCGCCAATGATCGACCTCCCGCTCGTTACCATTCTCCTCCTCACCGGCTTCATCAACCTGATCGGTGCGCTCGCCTATGCCGCACGCATCGCTGGCGTCCGCACGCGGCGGATCGCGATGTCGTTTGCGCTGTTCAACATTCTCGTGCTCTTCTCGCGTACCTCGAACAGCTTTCTCGGCCCTTTCCTCGCGAAACGCATTGAGACGCGCATCCACGACGGCAGCGGAGGACAGCTGTTTTTCGACATGCAGCTCGTGCTCGCCGCCGCGAGCGTCGCGACGCTGGTGGGCATCCTGCTCGTGCCCACCGGACAGCGCATGTTCGCCGCCGCGATCGGCTGGTATCAGAACAATCGCTCGACCACGAAGCTGGCGCTGAAGGCCGCGAGCCCGAGCGGGCTGCGTACATTGGGACGCTCGCTGACCTTCCCCAGCCTGTCGCATCTCAAGGGCTGGAAAATGCCGAAAGGGATCAGCTGGGGCATTTTGATCGCCAACTGCCTTGCGCAATCCTTGCTCGCGGTCGGCGTCGTCGCGTCGCTCTACGCCGGCTATCTCGCCCCCGAATTTCGCGTCACCGCGTCGCAGCTGTCGGCGCTGATCAACGGCTTCGCGACGATACTCCTGTTTGCCTTCATCGACCCCCAACTGTCGGTGATGACCGACGATGCGGTCGAGGGGAAGGTCGACGAGGCCGATTTCCGCCGCGCGATCACCTTCATCTCGCTGAGCCGCCTCGCGGGCACGATCCTCGCGCAGGCGCTGCTATTGCCCGCGGCGATGCTGATCGCGTGGGTTGCCGTCTATGTCTGACGGCGAGGTCGAGGGGGCGCCCGGCCACAGCCGCTTCCACGCCGTCCGCTCGCGCCTGGAGGCGATGGCGGTCGAGCCGGGACCGCGCGGCTGGTTCCTCGAATTCCTCGTTTTCGGTTTCAAGCAGGGATGGGCGTGCCTGTTCGGCGGCCTGATGCTCGCCCTGCTGCTCGGTACGCATTTGTTCTGGCCCGCCGATGCGCCGCTCCACCGCTACGATGCGATCACGATCGGCGCGGTGCTGATCCAGCTCGGCATGCTCGCTTTCCGCCTCGAAACGCCGAAGGAAGCGCTCGTCATCCTGATCTTTCACATCGTCGGCACGGTGATGGAGCTGTTCAAGACCGCCGCGGGATCGTGGCAATATCTCGAAGCGAGCCTGCTCCACATCGGCGCCGTCCCGCTCTTCTCGGGCTTTATGTATGCGGCGGTCGGCAGCTATATCGCGCGCGTCTGGCGCATTTTCGACTTCCGCTACACGGGCTATCCACCCGTTTGGGCAAGCTATCTCCTCGCCGCCGCGATTTACGTCAATTTCTTCGCGCACCATTGGGTGTACGATATCCGCTGGTTCCTATTCGCCGCGACCGCACTGCTCTTCTGGCGTTGTCAGGTGTGGTTCCGCCCGCTCCACACGCACCGCCGCATGCCTTTGCTCGTCGGCTGGGGCCTCGTCGCGCTGTTCATCTGGTTCGCCGAGAATATCGGCACTTTCGCGCGCGCCTGGACCTACCCGAGCCAGAATCAGGGCTGGCACATGGTCGGAGTCGAAAAGCTCGGCAGCTGGTATCTGCTGATGATCATCTCGTTCGTGCTGGTGAGTTTAGTACAGCGGCCGCGGATGCCCGATTAACCGAACGGATTGTCGATCGACGGCGGCGGTTCGCTGAACCATTTGGGTCCGCTGTTGGTCATGTAGAAACAATCCTCGAGCCGGATGCCGAACTCGCCGGGGATATAGATGCCGGGTTCGTTCGAGAAGCACATGCCAGGCGCGAGCTTCGTCGTCTCTCCGCGCACGAGGTTGACCGGCTCATGCCCATCGAGGCCGATGCCGTGGCCGGTGCGGTGCGAGGTGCCGGGCAGCTTGTAGCCGGGGCCCCAGCCGACACTCTCGTAATAAGCGCGCACCGCGTCGTCGACCGCCCCCGCGGGCGTGCCGAGCTTTGCCGCGGCGAAGGCGACGTCCTGCCCCTTGCGCATCTGGTCCCAGACCTGCCGCTGGCGCGCACTCGCCTTGCCGTAAACGAAGCTGCGCGAAATGTCGGACTGATAGCCGTGGACCGTCGCGCCGCAGTCCATCAGCACGACCTCGCCCTCGCGCACCGCCTGCGGCTTGCCGCTGCCATGCGGATAGGCGCTCGCCTCGCCGAGCAGGATCAGTTCGAACTCGCTCTTGCCGCCGAGCGCCATGGTCGCGGCGCGCATGATCGCGCCGATGTCGGCAGGCGTCATCCCCGCCTCGACGCGCGGCGCGGTGTGGCGATAGGCGGCCAGCGTGATGTCGGCAGCAATTTGCATCAGCGCGATTTCGGCGGGCGACTTGTGCATCCGGCATCCGCGCACGACCGGCGCGCCGTTGACGACGGTCGCATCGGGAATCGCCTTCTCGAGCCCATCGACCGCGAAATAGCGCACCGTTTCCTCCACGCCGATTTTGCCCTTGGCGAGCCCGCGCTGGCCGAGCCAGGCGGCGACCGCGGCGAGCGGGTTCTCGTCCTCGTTCCACGTCAGCACCTCGGCCTCGATGCCGAGGCTCTCGCGCACCGACGGCTCCTCGAAGAAGGGCGTGACGATCGCGACCTCGCCCTCGCGCGTCAGCACTGCGGCGGTCAGCCGTTCGCTGCGCCACCATTCGACCCCGGTGAAATAGATGAGGCTCGATCCGGGCTCGATCAGCAGCGCGCCGATGTCGTTCGCGCGCATCAGCTCCTTGGCCTTGGCGATCCGCGCCATGCGTTCTTCGCGCCCTATCGGGACGGCCTTCGCCGCGAGATTGGGGAGACCCGCGGTATCGGCGGCGAAGGCCGAAATCGGCAGACTGACGGCCAATCCGCCAAGCACTGCCGTGCCGAGAAATTGCCGTCGCTGGATCACTTCATTCTCCCCGAGATATCGTCTCAACCTATATTCCGTTCGTCCTGAGCTTGTCGAAGGACAGATCTTCCTTGCTCCGTCCGAAGAAAAGGACAGCCCTTCGACAAGCTCAGGGCGAACGGAGGATCGAGACGGTGTTCAATATATCAGCAAATCCGCGATCTCATCGCGCCACCCCGCTTCGTCGGCCAATGCGAGCACGTCGAGGTCGCCCGGGGCCGCGCCCGCATCGTCGACCCACTCGCGCAGGCCCGGCCCGCCGTTGATCACATCGATCGCGAGCACATCGTCGGTGTACTCATATTTGAAATCCTTGCCGCGCCAGATCGGATAGTCCGGATGGAGGCTGCGGATCGCCTTGAAGCCCAGCGCCTGCACGCGCCACGGCTGGAACGCGTCATCGTCGTACCACGGCCCGTCGGCATGGATATGGACGCCGCTGTTCAGCTCTCCCACATGCTTGTGAAAGGTCGGCTGGAACCAAATGTCGCGCAGCTTGCACCCGCCGAGCCATTGCGGCGCGAGCCGCTGCATCTCGGCCATCACCGCCTTGGCGTCGATGTCGGGCGCGCCGAACAGTTCGAGCGGGCGGGTCGTGCCCCTACCCTCGCTCAAGGTCGCGCCCTCGACCATCACCGTGCCGGCATAAGCGCGCGCCATATTGACGTTCGCGGCGTTCGGGCTGGGGTTGATCCACACGCGGTCAGTCGGCCAGCCGAAGCCGGGGCCTTTCGGGTCCCATCCCTCCATCGCGATCACGCGATAGTCGACGTCGAGTCCGAAGTGACGGATGAACCAATGCCCCATCTCGCCCATCGTGAGGCCATGGCGCATCACCATCGGCCCCGCGCCGACGAAGCTTTCCCAGCCGGGCAGAAGCCGCGTGCCCTCGACCGGGCGCCCCGCGGGGTTCGGCCGGTCGAGCACCCACACCGCCTTGCCATGCTCGGCCGCGGCTTCGAGGATATAGAGCAAGGTCGTCACATAGGTATAGATGCGGCAGCCGAGATCCTGCAGGTCGATCAGGATCACGTCGAACGTGTGCATCGACTGTCCACTCGGGCGGCGAACCTCGCCATAGAGGCTGAACACTGGCATGCCGTAGGTCGGATCGGTGAAGTCGGGCGACTCCATCATATTGTCCTGAAGGTCGCCGCGCACGCCATGCTGCGGCCCGAACACCGCCGTAATGTCGAGCCCCGCCGCGACGAGCGCGTCGAGGCTGTGGGTCAGGTCGGCGGTGATCGAGGCGGGATGGGCGAGCAGCGCGACGCGCTTGCCTTCGAGCGGTTTGCGAAGCGCCGGGTCGGCGAGAAGGCGGTCGATGCCGAAAAATGTCGTCATGCCCGCCCGCGTGCCTCAAGCGTCAGAGCAAAGCAATCGGGATGGTGGAAGTCGGGCTTGCCCGGCGGATGCGCGAGCGCCCAATAGCTTTTGGTGCCGTCGAGTTCCTCGATCACCGCGGACAGCGCCAGTTTCGCACCGATGTCAGGAAAGATGCCGGGCTCGACGCGCAAGGCATAGCTCTGCTCGCCGCGCTCGGCGACCATTTCCCACGGCGCGAGTTCGTCCGAACGCAGCAGCGAGCGATAATCGTCGAACTGGTAGCAGGCCCAGCGCCCGTCGGGGCCGTAATTGAATTCGGTATAATCAGGCTGGCCTTCTTCGGTCAGAAACGCCTCAAAGCAGGTGCTTTCCCACAGGCCGTCGGTCGCGCTGTCGGCGATGACCAGCTCGCCCTCGCCATGCGGCAGCACAAGATCGGCGATTGCGCCGTCCACGATATAGCGCAGCGCGAAACCATCCTCGAACGACAGGCTGACCTCGACCGCGACCGCGCGCACGGCTTTGCCCGGCGTATCGGGATGGCAGATCAGCTCCTTGCGCATGCTATCCAAATATCAAACCCCATGTTATGCGCCCGCCCGCTATGACGAACTATAAATCCGACCTGCTGCGCCTTCTCGACGAGCGAGGCTATATCCACCAGACGACCGACGCGGAAGGGCTCGATGCGCTTGCGGCGAAACAGATCGTCCCCGGATATATCGGTTTCGACGCAACTGCGCCCTCGCTGCACGTCGGCAGCCTCGTTCAGATCATGATGCTGCGCCGGCTGCAACAGACGGGACACAAGCCTGTCGTGCTGATGGGCGGCGGAACGACGCGGATCGGCGACCCGACCGGCCGCGACGAAAGCCGCAAGATGCTGTCGGACGAGACGATCGCCGCGAACATCGCGTCGATCTTCAGCATCTTCCAGCGCTTCCTGACCTTCGGCAACGGTCCGACCGACGCGGTGATGGTCGATAATCAGGACTGGCTCGGCCAGCTCGGCTATATCGAATTGCTGCAGGAAGTCGGGACGCACTTCACGATCAATCGCATGATGACCTTCGATTCGGTCAAGCTGCGGCTCGAGCGCGAGCAGCCGATGACCTTCCTCGAGTTCAACTACATGATCCTCCAGGGCTATGATTTCCGGCACCTGTCGAAGGATATGGGCGTCCGTCTCCAGATGGGCGGGTCGGACCAGTGGGGCAATATCGTCAACGGCATGGAGCTTGGCCGCCGGATGGACGGCGCCGACCTTTATGGCCTCACGACTCCGCTGCTGACCACCGCGGCGGGCGCCAAAATGGGCAAAACCGCCGCCGGCGCGGTGTGGCTCAATCCCGAACAACTGTCCCATTTTGACTATTGGCAATATTGGCGCAACTGCGACGACCGCGACGTCGGCAAGTTCCTGAAGCTCTTCACGGACCTGCCGCTCGAAGAGATCGCGCGGCTCGAGGCGCTCGAAGGCGCCGAGATCAACGAGGCGAAGAAGATCCTCGCCAACGAAGCGACCGCGATGTGCCGCGGCGAAGAGGCCGCGAAGGCGGCTTCGGACACCGCCGCGCAAACCTTTGAAAAGGGACAGATTGGCGGTGACCTTCCGCAGACTGTCGCGCCCGCCGAAGGGATCAGCGTCGTCGATGCGCTGCGCGAACTCGGTTTCGCAGGCTCGAACAAGGAAGCGCGCCGCAAGCTCGACGAGGGCGCGGTGAAGGTCGACGGCGCGGTCGTTCGCGACCCGCAGCACCTGATCCAGCCCGGCGCCGACCCCGTTCCGCTCAGCCTCGGGTCAAAAAAACATGGTCTTGTGACCCGGTAACGCGCAGAAACGCATTTACCACTTCTTCAGCAATCGAATGGATCGTTCATGGCCAAATCAACAAGGTCCACGAATATGCGCAAGATCGACACCAGCAAGGCCCATTATGTCGGCCTCGACCAGCGGATCGCTCCGCGTAGCGACGTCTATTGCCGCCTCCCCTTCGTCATGCCCGACGGACGGCAGGAAATGTGCACCTGCGTCAACATCAGCGCCGACGGCTTGCTGATGCGCTTCGAACGCGGGCTGGAGATCGGCGACCTCGTCGTGTTCCGTATGCCGATCATCGGGCGCACCGCGGCGAAGGTCGTCTGGTCGCTGGGCGGCAAGACCGGTGTCCAGTTCGAAAAATCGATCTCGGTCGAGGATTATCTGCCGATGATCCGCGCCATGGGCGCGCGCGGGGATGTGAATTAAGAACCACTATGTGAAGAGAAAGCTGGTTGCCCCGCCCGCTTGCGGGAGGGGCAGCGAGACTTGCGAGCTTGCTCGCTAGTCGCAGCGGGGTGGGCATAGCGCACCGTTGCTGCCCACCCCCCAACCCCTCCCGCAAGCAAGAGGGGAGTTTCCATCATCCACTCCTGAGCAGCGGTACCGCCGCATCGCGCTCGAAAAGATAGAGGCAAAGGCGCACCGCCTCGCCCCGCGCGCCGTCCATCCCGCCGTCGCGCTCGACGAACAGCCGCGCATCGTCGTGCGCGACCGGCAGCAGCCGGACCAGTTGCTCGGGCGTCGCCAGCCGGTAGTCGGCGTCGCCCGACTGCTTGAGCCCTAGCAATTCGCCGCCGCCGCGCAGTTCCAGATCCTTCTCCGCGATCACGAAACCGTCGTTGGTGTCGCGCATCAGCGCGAGCCGCTCACGCGCGGTTTCGGAGAGATTCTGCGAACGCAGCAGCAAACACACCGACTTCGCGGTCCCACGCCCGACGCGTCCGCGGAGTTGGTGAAGCTGCGCAAGGCCGAAATTCTCGGCATGCTCGACGATCATCAGGCTCGCGGCGGGCACATCGACCCCGACCTCGATCACCGTCGTGGCGACGAGGACGCCGATCGCGCCGGCCTGAAACCGCGCCATGACCTCGTCCTTTTCGGGACCCTTCATCCGGCCGTGGACGAGCCCGACGCGATCGGCGCCCAATCGTTCGCGCAGCAACGCCGCACGGTCTTCGGCAGCGGTGAGTTCGCTCCCCTCGCTCTCGGCAACGAGTGGGCACACCCAATAGGCCTGCGCCCCTGTCGCCAGATGGCGGTCGAGCCCGCCCACCACCTCGTCGAGCCGGTCGACCGAGACGACGCGCGTGTCGATCGGCGTGCGCCCCGGCGGCATCTCGTCGATCTGGGACACGTCCATTTCGCCATGGTTGGCAAGCTGCAATGTGCGCGGGATCGGGGTCGCGGTCATCACCAGCAGATGCGGCGGACGATTGCCCTTCGCGGTCAGCATCAGCCGCTGCGCGACGCCAAAGCGATGCTGTTCGTCGACGACGACGAGCGACAGATCCCGGTACGCCACCGCCTCCTGAAAGATCGCGTGGGTCCCGACGAGGATGTCGATACTCCCGTCCGCGAGACCCATCAGCGTCGATTCGCGCACCCTTCCCTTGTCGCGCCCCGTCAGGATCGCGAGATTGACCGGCAGACCGCCGAGCATGCGTTGCAGCGTCGCAAAATGCTGGCGCGCGAGGATTTCGGTGGGCGCTAGCAACGCCGCCTGCGTCCCCGCCTCGATCGCCGCGAGCATCGCGCGCAAGGCGACGAGCGTCTTGCCCGACCCGACGTCGCCCTGCAGCATCCGCAGCATCGGCCGATCCTGCGCCATGTCGCCCGCAATCTCGCGCCCCACGCGCTCCTGCGCACCCGTCAGCCCGAACGGCAGTTTCAGCGCAGCGGTCAGCCGCCCGTCGCCGACGATCGCCCTGCCCTTGCGCGCCCGAAGTCCCTCGCGGATCAGCATCAGCGCAACCTGGCTCGCGAAAATCTCGTCATAGGCGAGCCGGTCACGCGCCGCCTCATCGCGCGGGCTGGCGTGCGCGCGCTCCATCGCCTCGTTCCACGCAGGCCAGGACCGGCTCGCCAGCAACGGCGCATCGATCCATTCGGCCAGCTCGGGCCGCCGTTCGAGCGCTACCTGCCCCAGCTGCGACAGCCGCGCGTTGGTCAGCCCTTCGGTCAGCGGATAGACGGGCTCATGCTCGGCGATCCCCGCCTCGCCGCCGGGCTCGGCTACATGGTCGGGATGCACGATCTGGCGCATCTCTCCATAGAAATCGAGGCGACCCGACACGCGGCGCTTTTCGCCGAGCGGGAACAATTTACGCGCCAGCCCCGCCGTCCGCCCGAAATAGACGAGCCGGACATGATCGCCCGCATCGTCGAACGCCTCGACCCCGAACGGCGCGCGGGGCGATCGACCCGGACGATAATCCTGCGCGGTGAGTTCGACGATAATCGTCTGTCCCGCCTGCGCCTGATCGAGCCGCTCGACCGGGAAGCGCGAGATCAGGCCCGTCGGCAGATGAAACAGTATATCGACGACGCGCTCCAGCCCCAGCCGCGTCAGCGGCTTGGCAAGCTGCGGCCCGACGCCTTTCAGGTCGGTCAGCGCAGCAAAGAGCGGATTGAGTATCTCGGGTCGCATGGCTAGGGCGTGTCTAAACCTGAACCCTTCATCTTGCCCAGCCCTTCATCTCCGTTCGTATCGAGCGAAGTCGAGATGCCCGTCGGAGTAGCGCAAGGTCGATGGGTGTCTCGACTTCGCTCGACACGAACGGAACGGGATGAAGTTCGTTGATGCCACTCTCGACCGTTCTAAAAGGCCCGCCATGCAAGACCGCCTCAAACGCCTGAAATTCCGTGCATGGCATCGCGGCACGCGCGAGGCCGATTATATGATCGGCGGCTTTTTCGACCGTTATTCGAGCGAGTGGGGCGAAGCGGAACTTGCCTGGTACGAAGCCGTTGTCGAGGAAGATGACGTCGACATCATGGCGTGGGCGCTCGGCACCGGCGAGCCACCCGCGCATCTCGATCGACCGGAGATGATCGCCGCGATGCGCCGACTGGACTATATTCCGCTGCCATGACCCGCCCCGCCGCCGACATTTTCGCCGCGATCGGATCGGCGTCGGTGCCGCTCACGCTTGCGCGCGTCGCCGACGGCTTCCTGCCGCTGCTGCTCGCCGATCTGGCGCGCGCCAGCGACAAAAGGCTCGTCTATGTCGCGACCGACGATGCGGCGATGCAGGCGGTTGCCGACGCGGCTCCCTTCTTCGCGCCCGACCTCGCCATTCATCGCTTCCCCGCTTGGGACTGCCTGCCCTATGACCGCGCGGGGCCGTCGATGCGTGTCAGTGCCGACCGGCTTGCGGCGCTCTCGGCGCTGCAACAGCCGCCAAAGCGCGGCGAGCTGATCCTTACCACCGTCGCCGCGATCACCCAGCGCACCCTCACGCCCTTCCGCGTCCGCCAGCTCGCGACGACGCTCGCGGCGGGACAGCGGATCGACCGCGACGCGCTCGCCGAGCTGCTCGTCTCGAACGGTTTCAGCCGCGTCGATACCGTAGCCGATCAGGGCGAATTCGCGGTGCGCGGCGGCATCCTCGACCTGTTTCCCGCCGGCGAGGAAACGGGGCTGCGGGTCGATTTCTTCGGCGACGAGATCGAGAGCATCCGCCGCTTCGATCCCGCCGATCAGCGGAGCCTCGGCCCGGCCAAGGCACTGCAACTCCTGCCGGCGTCCGAGACCTTGCTCGACGAGGCGACGATCAAGCGCTTCCGTTCAAGCTATCGCGAGTTGTTCGGCGCGCAGGCGACGGGCGATCCGCTCTATCAGGCGGTGAGCGAGGGCCGGCGGCAGGCGGGTATGGACCATTGGCTGCCCCTGTTCGAGGAACGACTGGCGACCCTGTTCGACCATATCGATCCCGCGACGCCGGTTCTGCGCGGCCACCGCACCGATCAGGCCGCCGAGACACGCTTCGCCGCGATCGCCGACTATCACGCGAACCGCGTCGCCGCCGAACGCGAATCGCCGGGCAGCTATCGCCCGCTCGCGCCCGAGACGCTCTACCTGACGGAAGGAGAATGGGCCGGGGCTTCGTCGGATCGTCCGATCCATATCGTCACCCCCTTCGACGTGCCCCCCGCCGCGACGGTCATCGACCTCGAGACCTTCGCCGCGCGCGATTTCACCCCCGAACGCACCGCCGATCTCAATGTCTATGACAAGGTCGCCGATCACCTGTCGGACGAACGCCGCAAGGGCCGGCGCACGATCATCGCCAGCTATTCGGGGGGCGCGCGCGAGCGTCTGTCGGGGTTGCTGCGCGACCATGGCGTCACCTCGCTGGCCCCTGCCGACAGCTGGCAGGATGCGCTCGGCACCGCCTCGGCCGATGCTGGAGGCGCGACCGCGATGGTCGTCCTCCCACTCGACCACGGCTTCGCCTCCGACGCCATCAGCCTGCTCACCGAACAGGACATCCTCGGCGAGCGTCTCGTCCGGCGGCAGAAGCGCCGCAAGAGCGCCGACGCATTCCTCGCCGAACTCGCGACGCTCAGCGTCGGCGACCTTGTCGTCCACCTCGATCACGGTATCGGACGCTATGAGGGACTGACCCAGATCCCCGTCGGCAGCAGCCCGCACGACTGCGTCGCGCTCACTTACGCTGGCGGCGACAAGCTCTACGTACCCGTCGAAAATCTCGACGTCCTCTCACGCTACGGCGGCGAGAGCGAGGGCGTCGGGCTCGACAAGCTCGGCGGCGAAGCGTGGCAGCGGCGCAAGGCGCGGATGAAGGAGCGCATCCGCGAGATCGCGGGCGAGCTGCTCGCGACCGCGGCGCAGCGCGCGCTGCGTTCGGGCGAATTGCTTGCGCAGGATGCCGCCTATCCGGCCTTCGCCGACCGCTTCCCCTATCAGGAAACCGACGATCAGGACCGGGCGATCGGCGATGTGCTCGCCGACATGGCGTCAGGGCGTCCGATGGACCGGCTCGTCTGCGGCGACGTCGGTTTCGGCAAGACCGAGGTTGCGCTCCGCGCCGCCTTCGTCGCTGCGATGGCCGGAGTGCAGGTCGCGGTGGTCGTGCCGACGACTTTGCTCGCGCGCCAGCACTACACCAATTTCGTCGAACGCTTCAAAGGCTTCCCGGTCAACATCGGCCGCCTGTCGCGCCTCGTCCCCGCCGCCGAAGCGCAGAAGACGCGCGATGGGCTCGCGAGCGGCCAGATCGACGTCGTCGTCGGCACCCACGCGGTGATCGCCAAGGCGGTCGAGTTCAAGAACCTGGGCCTCGTCATCGTCGACGAAGAACAGCGTTTCGGCGTCGTCCACAAGGAGCGGCTGAAGCAGCTCAAGACCGACGTCCACGTCCTGACCCTCACCGCGACCCCGATCCCGCGCACGCTGCAGATGGCGATGTCGGGCCTCCGCGAACTCAGCGTCATCCAGACGCCGCCGGTCGACCGCCTCGCCGTGCGCACTTATGTCGCGCCGTGGGATCCCGTTGTGATCCGCGAGGCATTGCTCCGCGAACATGATCGCGGCGGGCAAAGCTTCTTCGTCACTCCGCGCATCAAGGACCTGCCCGACATCGAGGAATTCCTGCGCACGCGCGTTCCCGAGATCAAATATGTCGTCGCGCACGGTCAGATGGCTCCCGGCGAGGTCGAGGAGCGGATGAGCGCTTTCTACGACCGCAAATATGATGTGCTCGTCTCGACGACGATCGTCGAAAGCGGGCTCGACATTCCGAGCGCGAACACGCTGATCGTCCACCGCGCCGACCGCTTCGGCCTCGCGCAGCTCTATCAGCTTCGCGGCCGCGTCGGGCGGTCAAAGACACGCGCCTACGCCTATCTCACGACGCTCGAAGGCGGCGCGATCACCGACACCGCCGAAAAGCGGCTCAAGCTGCTCGGCGATCTCGACACGCTCGGCGCGGGCTTCCAACTTGCGAGCCACGACCTCGACATTCGCGGCGCGGGCAACCTCGTCGGCGACGAACAGTCGGGGCATATCCGCGAGGTCGGCTTCGAACTTTATCAATCGATGCTCGAGGAGGCGATCCTCGTCGCCAAGGCCGAAGGCGCCGGAAAGCTGCCCCCGCGCGAGGCGTTGTCGCCCGTCATCACGGTCGATGCGCCGATCCTGATCCCCGAGGATTATGTTCCCGACCTGCCGCTGCGCATGGCGCTCTATCGCCGTCTCAACGACGCGCAGGATCGCCCGGCACTCGACGCCTTCGCAGCCGAGATGATCGACCGCTTCGGCCCGCTGCCGCCCGAGACCACGAACCTCGTCCAGCTGATGGAGATCAAGGCGAATGCAAAGCTCGCGGGAATCGCCAAGCTCGATGTCGGCACCAAGGGCGCGCTCGTCAGCTTCCACGGCGATGCGTTCGCCAACGTTCCCGGCCTCATCGCCTATGTCGAGCGGCTGAAGGGCCGCGCACGCATCCGCCCCGACAACAAGCTGTCGATCAGCGGCGACTGGGTCAGCACGGGCGCCCGCCTCAACGGCGCGCTGCAACTATCGAAGGGACTGGGCAAGCTCGCGAAGCAGGTCCATTAACGTCGCCCCCGCGCAGGCGGAGGCCGCTGGCAACCTTGATATGCCTACAGCGGCCTCCGCCTGCGCGGGGGCGACGGCTATTCCATCAGCGCCAGCAACTGATCCGCCGGCACAGGCCCCGACTTCAGAAATCCCTGCCAGGTCGCGACGCCGATTTCGGACAAGCGCTCCAGCTGACGCTCATTCTCGATCCCCTCTGCGACCACGAGCAGCCCGAGTGCGCGCGCCAAGTCGACGATCGCGCGCACGACGATGCGGTCGCGGTCGCTGCCGTCGATCGTGCGCGTGAAGCCGCTGTCGATCTTGAGATAGTCGATCGGCAACCGCGCCAGCAGCGAAAGGCTGGAATAGCCGGTGCCGAAATCGTCGATAGCGACCGCTACGCCGAGCGCGCGGATCTGCGCCAGCTGGTCGGCCGCGCTCGCGGGATCGCTCAGCATCGCCTGTTCGGTGAGTTCGAGCGTCAACCGGTCGGGGTCGATCTTCGCCGCCTTTGCCATCGCGGCGAAGCGCCCGGCGAATTCGGGGTCGCCGAGGTCGGCGGCGGTGATGTTGAGCGAGACGCGCAGCTTGGCGAGCGCCTTCGGCCAGGTCGCCATTTCGGCGAGCGCGACGCGGTGCGCATGTTCGGTGAGTTCGCATTCGAGCCGCGCCGCGCGCGCCGCGGTCACCAGCGGCCCGGCGCCGAGCAGACCGAGTTCGGGGTGCTGCCAGCGCAGCAATGCCTCGACGCCCGTCATTTCGCCGGTCGCGACGTCATATTGCGGCTGGTAATGGATCACGACCTCATTCTGCGACAGCGCGGCGTGGACCATCACCCCGTCGCGCGCCGAAGCCGGCCGCGCGAGCTGATCGCCGGCCGCGCGCAATTGTTCGGCAACCGATTCGCCCCGCGTGATCAGCGCGGCGGCGATGCGGATCGACAGACGGCCATTCGGATCGCCGACGATCGGCTCGGCGAGCGCGACGTGCAGCGCGCGCTCCTGCGCGCGGAGCGCCCCGAGCGACAGCGGCGTCGCGGGCACGATCAGGAAGCGCGGTCCGTCGAGGCGGTCGACGCACGACCCCTGGCCGAATTCGTCGCTCGCGAAATTTTCCAGCCGCCGGCCGATTTCATCGAGCACCGAATCACCCGTCGCCGTCCCGGCGCTGTTGTTGATGCGCGCCATCTGATCGACCTGGACGAAGATGACGCCCGCGTCGGCATCGTGCCGGGCATGCAGGGCTTCGAGTTTATGGGCACAGGCGGAAAGGGATTCGGACAGGCGATTCATCGCGCTTTCCTAG
Organism: uncultured Sphingopyxis sp.; assembly: GCA_966250105.1. Taxonomy (GTDB): domain Bacteria; phylum Pseudomonadota; class Alphaproteobacteria; order Sphingomonadales; family Sphingomonadaceae; genus Sphingopyxis. Next base: position 123,915 of record CBINGC010000001.1, read on the forward strand.
CAGGCTTTCCTTGCCAAGTTCGTGCCTTTTGCACCACAATATGTCCGTGGCTGTCCCATTATCTCACCACGCCGCGTCGTCGGCGCCCCTGATCGACGGACTTGGCCGGCGGATCAGTTACTTGCGCCTGTCGGTTACCGATCGCTGCGACCTGCGCTGCCGCTATTGTATGGCGGAGGACATGATTTTCCTGCCCAGATCGGCGGTGCTCAGCATCGAGGAAATGGGCGAGTTGGCAGCGCGATTCGTCGCGCGCGGCGTCCGCCGCATCCGCCTGACCGGCGGCGAGCCGCTCGTGCGGCGCGGCATCGATATCCTCGCGATGCGCCTCGGCGCACTGATCGGCCACGGCCTCGACGAGTTGACGCTGACCACCAACGCGATGCGGCTCGCCGAACATGCGCCGATGCTGGCGGCGGCGGGCGTCCGCCGCATCAACGTCAGCCTCGACACGCTCGATCCGGCCGCGTTCCGCCATATCACGCGCGTCGGCGATCTGGCCGTCGCGCTGCACGGCATCGAGGCGGCGCGCAATGCGGGGCTGGCGGTCAAGATCAACATGGTCGCGCTTGCCGGGCTCAACGAGGACCAGCTGCTCCCGATGCTCGATCATTGCGCCGCCACCGGCTGCGACCTCACGCTGATCGAGACGATGCCGCTCGGCGAGATCGCCGACGACCGCAGCGCTCATTATATTCCGCTTCACCAGTTCATCGCGCCGCTGCGCGAGGCGCGCGCCATCTATCCGGTCGACAAACGGACCGGCGGCCCCGCGCGCTATTTCGCGGTCGAGGACAGCCCGGTGACGCTCGGCCTGATCACGCCGCTCAGCGACAATTTCTGCGCGACGTGCAACCGCATCCGCCTGACCGTCGAAGGCCGCGTCTATATGTGCCTCGGTCAGGACGATCATGTCGACCTGCGCATGAGCTTGCGTGAAGGCGGCGATGTCGATGGCTTGATCGATGCGGCATTGGCTGGCAAACCCCGCGCGCATGACTTTCATATCGAACGGGAGTCCAAACCGGCGGTCGCGCGTCATATGAGTGCAACGGGCGGCTGAGGGGCCGTTCCGATATTTGAAGGCACGGGGGAACCGGACCACTATGTTTCGCAAGATCGCGCTTGTCGCATCGAACGCGCCCGCGGCGATGGAAGCGGAAGCCGAGCTTCGCCCGCTCTACGATTTCGTCGATCTGGCGGAGGCCGATCTGCTGATCGCGCTCGGCGGCGACGGGTTCCTGCTGCATATGCTGCATCAACTGCTCGACCAGCGGCGCAGCTTGCCCGTTTTCGGGATGAACCGCGGCACGATCGGCTTTCTGATGAACGAGTTTCGTGTCGAGGGGCTGCTCGACCGCATCGCCGCCGCGCGCCCCTATCTGATCCACCCCTTGTCGGGCGATATCACGACGATCAGCGGAGAACGGCACATATTGCCCGCGATCAACGAAATCTCGCTGCTTCGCGAAACCCGCCAGGCGGCAAAGCTCGAGGTGATGATCAACGAAAGGACGATGCTCGAGGAACTGGCGTGCGACGGGGTGCTCGTATCGACCCCCGCCGGCTCGACCGCTTACAACCTCAGCGCCAATGGCCCGATCCTGCCGCTCGATTCGGCGATGCTCGCATTGACGCCGATCAGCCCGTTCCGCCCGAGGCGTTGGCGCGGCGCGCTCGTCCCCGAATCGACCAGCATTCGCTTCAACGTCCGCGAAGCCGCCAAACGCCCGGTCAGCGCGGTCGCCGACCAGCGCGAAATCCGCGATGTGAAGACCGTATTGGTCACCACCGACCGCAGCCGGCCGCTGACTTTGCTGTTCGATCCCGACCAGGGCCTCGACGAACGCATCGCGATGGAACAATTTATCGCCTGAGAGTTACAAAGCCGCCAAAACCCTCTTGATAATTATATCGGTTGGCGGCAAAGGGGCCGCCTTATCCGCTTCGGCGGCGTGTTCCTCGGTAGCTCAGCGGTAGAGCAGTCGACTGTTAATCGACCGGTCGTAGGTTCGAATCCTACCCGGGGAGCCATTTCTTATTATTTGCGGGTTTTGGCCCTTGAGGCGCCCTCCCGAGCCTCAACTTCGATGATCTTCTTGCTGGCGAGCCCAGTCTAAGCCGGAAGCTAGTACGGTGGGTGCGCCATGGCTTTAGCGCAACGAGCTTTGACATTTCTTGCGGCGAAATCGTCGCCGATAGGAATCTGCCAGCTTTTAGTCATCAGACGGGATTAACGGACTTTATGCCGATTGAATCCCCGGCTCATGCGGAAGCGTCACCAGTCTTGCAATTTTGCGCTTTGTGCCGCTCCGGTCACTCACCTTCGTCACACCGACCACGTCGGTCTGCCACATATCCTTTCCGATCGTGAAGAGCTGATAGCCGCGCCGATCGTTCAACAGCTTCGTGTGCGGGTTGTCCGCGGGCACCCTCTCCCAGCCTGCGGGGATATCCGAACCGTCGCCTCCCGACGAAATCGAGGTCGTGACATATTCGGTGGCAGCGGCCGGTCCGTCCAGTTCGCCTTCGCGGATCGGCACGATGCCCGCATGATGCTTGTGAACATCGCCCGTGGCGATGATCACGTTCGAGAGCTTCCTCTCGGCGATCATATCGACGAGCCGCGCGCGCGCATCGGGGTAGCCGCTCCAGGAATCGAGATTGGTTTGCCCCTGCGCGCGGCTTTCCGGGTAGATGAAGGGCATCATCATCACCTGCTGCGCAAGCAAATTCCATCCGGCCGCGTTCGTGAGCCCCTTGCCCAGCCAAGCCTCCTGCTGTCCGCCCAGCATTTGCGATGACCCGCGTTCGCCGGCGGGGCGACAATGCACGGCCTCGTCGCCGCCGCAGCGCTGGTCGGTCCGATATTGCCGCGTATCGAGCAGATGAACGCGCAGTAGCCCACCAAAGTCGAGGCGCCGATGCATGCGCAGACCGCCCGGTGTCGGGAATTGGGCGCGGCGCACCGGCATATTTTCATACCATGCCTGCATGGCGGCGAAGCGGCGGAGGGCGAATATCTCGGGACTGGTGCCGTCCTGATCGAATTCTGCGGCCCAATTATTGTCGATCTCATGATCGTCCCAGGTCGACAGGAAGGCCGCGGCCGCATGTGCCGCCTGCAGATCTCCATCCATCTTGTATTGGGCGTAGCGACGGCGATAATCGTCAATCGAGTAGATTTCGTCGCCGACATGAGTCCGGAAGCAGGATCGATCGCCGTCGCCATCTTTCGGACAGCTGCGCCCGGCGCGCCCCTCGTAGATATAGTCGCCATAATGGAAGATCGCGTCGAGATCGGGCTCCTCGCTCAGATAACGATAGGCGGTGAAATAGCCGGCCTCATAATGCTGGCAGCCGGCCACACCGATGCGCAGCCGATCGACGGCCGCGCCCGCCGCAGGTGCCGAGCGAACGGTGCCGACGGGGCTCGCCTCGCCGCCGACAAGAAAGCGGTACCAATAGCGGCGCCCCGGTGCGAGCCCCTCGACCTCGGCATGGACCGAATGACCGAGCTCGGGCCGGGCCATTTCCTCGCCCGACCGGACGATGCGCTCGAAAAGTTCGTCCTCCGCGACCTGCCATTGGACGGGAACAGCTGCCATCGGCATGCCGCTCCCGGGCTCGAGCGGCTTCGGCGCGAGCCGTGTCCATAGCACAAAGCCATCGGGATGGGGATCGCCCGAGGCGACGCCAAGTGTGAACGGATAGGCGCCAAGCGGCCGCGCGAACACCGCGCGCGATGACAATCCGGAAAAGACCGCAAGCGTGCCGGCGCTTTTGATCAGGGTGCGGCGATCGATTTGCATGAACGAAATCCCTTTCGCTTGAATATCAGTCAGCGCTTCGGCGCGCGTTCCGGCGCCCCGAAGCGCTGGTGGAACCCGTCGAGACGGATCGTAAATTCGTCGCGTTTCAGATATTCGGCATCGGAGAGGTCCGCCTGCCCGTCGTGCTCCTTGTACCAAGCGGCATATTCGGGAAGCTCGGACGCGAATTTGCGATAATGGGTGGAGTAGGTTCGCACCTCGATTTCGGGCTCGTTGCCGTCGAGACGGAATTTCAACAGACGGAGCCAGCCATCGCCGACGTCACTGCCGCCAGCGCCGGCATCTTTCGCGCTTTGTCCGCGCCCCTGATAGTCGGCCATCACCTGATAGACGCGATTGCCCGATCTATTCGTATCGATGCTGAAACCCTGCCCGCCCACATGGCCGCTCAGCACGAGGAATATCTGGTCGTGGCGGCTGATGAACTCGTCCCATATCATTTCGGGATCATTGTCCCGCGGATCGAGGACGCTGAGCCGGGGGTTCGACTTCAGATTGCGCTTGCCGTCGCGGTGCAGATAGTCGTGGGTCGAGACGATCGTCGGCACGCCTGGGTAGCGGCGCACCATTTCGGCCGCCCAAGTTAACGAGGCGTCGGGTGCATGATATTGGAGACCGATGTGCAGGAACCGGCACTTGCCAGCGGTGAAGATCTGCGCGCTGTCGGCGCCGCCGTCATGCGCGCCGACATACCAGGGCTGGCCTGCAAAGAACTGGGACTTGTCGGAGAACGCCGACTGAAAGCCGGTAAGGCCGCCGGCGTGTCGTACGCCCGCTTTCTTCGCCTCGGGCACGGGTGGGTGCGCGGGATCGGTCCACAAGGCGTCGAGATCGTGATTGCCGGGTACTACCGAAAAGGGCAGCTTGCCCGCGACCAGCTGATAGGCCTGCACCGCGACGGGGATCTCGAATGCCCGGGTGTGAACCTTGGGCGACATGGCGACCTCGGAGCCTCCGTTCGGCATCCACTTGAAGCCCCGTGCGGCATGCGCCGGGTCCATCCATTCCGAATAATGCTGCCAAACATCGCCCACATGGGTGGCGAAGACGATGTCGCCGCCAGCGCTTCGGGCATTCGCCCCTATCCATTGCATTTGCGCGTAGAATTGCTCGGCAGCGTCGAAGGGAAAACCCGCCCATTTCTGATGCCGGTAATCGACATAATTTTGCGTGTCGGGGACCATCGCGACGGTGAACGCACCGCAATCGCCTTGCCTGTAACCCGCAGCTTCGGCGGCAGTCGCCGGCGGTACAGTGGCGACCAGAAGGAAGGCGAGGCTCGCGAAATTCCGATAGGACTTCATGGATATTGCTCCATTTTGCTGCCGACAAATCGCGGCGATCATTGGCTCGCGTGGGGACCGAACACGGCCTTCACGCGCGTCGCTTCGTCGGAATCGTCGAGCACGAAGATGCGGTAAGTCGCACCACCCCGGTCGACCCGAATGACGACATGGCCTTGGGTGCTCGCCGCACCTTCGACGCCGTAAGTCGTCCGGAAGGTGGCGGGTGAGACGTTGGTGACGAAGATGTCGCGCGGTCCGCGCCAGGTCGTCTGCGACGTCATGCGCTTATATGTATTTACCGCTGGATGGCCGTCGGCGCGCGAGCTTACGACGATCACGCGCGGACGAAGCGCTGCGAGAAAGGCCGCGCTGTTAGCGTCCCAGCTGCCGTGATGATTGGCCTTCATCGCGTCGACCGGCCCGCTTGCCCGCGCCACCGGCGTCTCGACATTCTTCCAAGTCTCGGACGGCGACAGCGCCTCGTCGTTAAAGGAGGAGAGGTCGCCACCGGTGAAATAATCGAACTTTCCATAGGAAAGGCGAAAAGCGATGCTCAGCCGGTTCTCGTCGGGATAGTCGCTCCGGTCGAGGCTTGAAAGCGGCGGGAACAGCGCGCGCGTTCCGGACCCCTCGCCCGTCCAGACAATGCCATTGACCATGAGGTTGCGAATTTCGAATTGCGGATAGGTCGCAGGCCTGTGAAGCAGGGTTATCTGCTCGCGGCGCCCCGGGGCAAACCGCTCGACCCGCAGACCATGATGCTGGATCTGCCAGTCGAGAAACGCCCGGTAATTGCGGACGGTACGGCTTTCGAGCGGAGCCGGATAACGATAATCGGGCCAGCCGCGGTCGAGAATCGCCCCGATCGGCAGATGCTCGGCGATCTCGGTGATACCGCTCAACTGGTAGCCGCCCTTACGCGAGTGCGGCGAGTTTTCGACCACCGCCCCCATGTGATCGCCGTGAAAATGCGACAGCAGCACATAATCGATCCGCTGGCCGCGCTTCGGGAGCAGACGCCGGATATAGCGCGCTACCCATTCGCCGGGCGGGCGCGAGGCGTCGGGCCGCGTCGGCAAGGAGAAGGGCGGAGCTTCGACGGTTTTTCCGCTGGTATCGACGAGCAGGTTGGTGCCGTCGGGAAAGATGAAAAACGACGCCTCGCCCCGCCCGGTGTTGATGTGATGAATATCGAGTTCGCCCTCTTGCCAGGCGGGCAAGGGACCACCCGTCGGATCGGGCGGAGCGACCGGCGGCTGCGCCGCCCCGAGTGCCGGCGCGAGCGCTATGGTCAGAACGGCAAGTCGCCACTTGGCGGACATCGGCTTTTCTCCAGCAATTCCGTCCGGACCCGGTCGCAGGCGCTAGAAGCGCGCCCGGACGCCAATGACGCCGCTACGTCCGTTGTGGACGTAGATCGCGCTGTGATCGCCGAGCGTGCCGCTCGACGCCAGACTGCCCGGCACGATGACGTTCACCGATTCGTTGAGCAGGTTGCGGACCGAAAAGAAGGTTTCCCAGCCGCGATGGAAGGCGACGCTGCCCGACAGATTCATGTCGATGCGCTGCTCGAACCAAGAAGGCGTCGTGCTGCGATATTTGTCGCCGGTCCAGATGCTGTTGAGATAGAGCTTCACCGGCCCCTTCTTGTATGAGACGGAGAAGCTGCCGACATGGTCCGCCACGCGGACGATCGGAATGTCGGGGTCATTGTACATGTAGGAACCGCGGATCGACAGGCCGTCGAAGGGCGCGGGCAGATAGCTCATGGCGTGGTTGAATTCGAACTCGACGCCCTTGATGTTGACCGCATCGCCGCCGACCGTCGTCGTGGTAATGAAGGTATAATCCGCATATTGGCTGCCGGTGTAGCCGAACTCCTCGGCGGTCAGCTCCTGCTCCTGGAACAGCCCCTTGGTCCGGTTCATGTAGAGGTTGATCGCGACAAGGCCGACGGGCTCGAAATAATGCGCGAGCCGGGCCGAGAAATTGTCCGAGATGGCCGGTTCGAGATTGGGGTTCGGCGCCCGCACGATCCGGTCGAGGTCGTTGACCGACCACACGCCCGCCAGCACGCTCACCGGCGGCCGCAGGATCGTGTTGCTGTAGCCGAGTTGAAGGTCGGTATTGCGGCCGAACGAATATTTCAGCGACGCACTGGGGAAGAAATGGTCATATTTGCCTTTGCGATAGACCTTCGGCCGCGAGAGATATTGATATTCAAGCCCCTCGATCGTGGTGGCCCGCCCGGTGCTGTCCGAGACCTCGAATCCCGCCGCGCGGACTTCGTCGACCGTCAACGCATCGAACTCGCGCGACGCGGTACGGGTCTGCTCCCAGCGCAGGCCCGCGCGCAGCCGCAGGCTCTCGAAAGGCGTGAGCGTCGCCATGCCATAGGCCGCGGTATTGATTTCGCGATAATGCGCTTCGCTGGCGACGTTGGCGCTGTACCAGTTGGCCGCGGTGAAGGTATGTTGCCAATGGTCGGGGTTCGCATCGTAGAGTTGCCAGACCTTGTACATGCTCGGCATGTAGAGCTTCTCACTGCCCGACAGCGAACTCAGGCTCAGGCTGCTGTCCGAATAGGAAGAGAGATCGGTGAAGGAACCGATGGAGCGAAGAAACTCGGCGTTGCTCAGCGGGCCGACATAGGAATATTCGTTCTCGGCCGACCGGTTCGAAAAGTCATATTCGGACCGTTGGACCTTGAATCCCGTCTTGAACGAGGCCTCGATCTCGCCGATCGACGTATCATAGGCGAGGTTCATGGCGACCGTCTTGAAATCGACCTCGGACCTGTTGCCGTTGTTGAGCCGAATCCGGGGCGTGCCTGACAAGGCGAAGGAATCCACATTGCTCCAGTCGGGTCCGCTGACCTGCGCTATGTCCCAATCGGCCTCGGTGAGATCGTTGCGTTCAGCGGAGAAGTTGCCGGTAGCATTGACCGTGCTCAGCAGCGTGTTGACCGCGCCCTTCGACGGGCTGTCATAATAGCTTTCCGCGTTCGACCAGGAGAAATATCCGTCGAGCCTGAGACCGCCACGCGTCCATTCAAATCCCGGCGTGAGCGAAAAGCCCTTGTTGATCTTGTACTGGACCGCGCTTGCCGCGCGGTAAGTGTTCGTTGTCGGGCGCTGCTGCGTGACGAAATCGAGTGCCGCATCGCCGCTCACGCCAACCGTGCGGGCCCCGGTGGTGAAACTCGGCGTCAGCTCCTGCTGGTAAACCCGCCCCCGGTTGAGGTTGCTCATGAGTGACAGGATCAGTTCGTCGCTGGCCCTGAAATCGAGATTGAGCGAGCCTGCCGTGCGCGAGGTCTTGCGGAACTGGCTCTGAGCCTGGATGACAGTCGTCGCCATCGGGTCGGGACTGATCGCCGTCGGGACATAATTGCGGCTGTTGGTGATTTCTTCGCGCTCGATATAGGTGTTGGTGAAGCCGAAGCTCGCCATCACGCCGAGGCGCCGGCCGAAAAAACTGTCGGAGAACTGGATCTCGCCATTCGGCAACAGCGGAAAGTCGATGCCGCCCTCGTGCGGGCCGGTGTTGCGTCCTTCCCAAAGATCCGCGGTCGTGGCGCCGCTCAACTGGACATTGAACAACCGGCGCTTGCGATCGAAGGCGCGCTTGGTGCGGATATTGATCGTGCCTGCGGGCGCATTGGCATCGACGTCGGCGCTGATCGTCTTCGAAATCTCGATCGAGTCGATGCCCGCAAGCGATACACCTTCGAAACTGAAGACGCGCGCCGAAGCGGCCCCCGTATTCGCGTCCGCCGAGGCCATGCTGGTACCGTTCAGCGTCACCTGCGTATAGTCGGACGGCATGCCGCGTAGCGAAACGCTGATCGCCGTGCCATTGGTGCCGTCGGTATCGACGCCCGGCATGAACTTCAAGAATTCCGCTGGATTGCCGTCGGCGATATCGCCGTAGGATTCGGCCGACAGATTATTCTTGATGTCCATTGACTCGCGCTGGTTCATGATCGCGCGCGCATCGCCTTCGAGCACGCTCGCCGCGACGACCACGATATCCTGGCTACGCGTCGCCCCCGGGCGGAGAAGCTCGACGTCGTGCCGGACCGTTGCACCGGCGGCGACCTCGACCCCGCCGGCAGCATCGCTGTAGCCCGTATAGCTGATCGTGATGTTCACCGGGCCCGCCGGCACGTCGAGAATGCGATACTCGCCGCGCTCGCCCGAGTTGGCAGTGCGGCGACGCCCGTCCGAGGTTTCAATGCTGACGATTGCGTCGCGCAGATATTCGCCGGTTGCAGGGTCGAGCACGCGCCCGGTGATCGTCCCCTCACCCGCAACCCGCTGCTCGCGGCCAGCACCGGATCCCGCAGGGCTCGCCGAGCCGCTCGCCGCGCCGCGCGCGCGCAGAATGACAACGCCGCCCCGGTCCGAGGCGATCTCGAGACCGCTGCTCGCTAGCAGTTTCCTCAATGCATCGCGGGAATTCATTTTCCCGACGATCGCCGCCGACTTGACGTTTTCGAACCCGGAGGCGGGCGCGACGATCTGAAGTCCCGCCTGGCGGCCGAAGGCCGAGATCGCTGCCGGGAGGTTCTGCGACGGGATATTGAAACTGACGACCTGCGCCACTGACGGCGACGAAATTGCTACCGCGGCGACGGCGACGCCGCTGCCCAAAACCGACTTCATATTCATGTTTGCGCCCCCGAGCTTGCTTGCTTCAGCGTGGTTCGGGGTCTGGATGCCGCCACGACGGCTTTCCGCCATCAGAGCTCAAAAAAAACTTCGTTTCCTATGGGCGGCCGAGCCGCACGCCCTTCGAAGTCGGCGCGGCGCGAAGGCCGAGGCTGAGCGCGGCCGCCTCGGCGAAGCCGAGCGGGTCGCTCGTCGAATAGACCCCTGTGACCTTCATCCGGCCGATCGCCGGGTCGGCGATCTCGATGCGCCGCTCGGAATAGCGGGCATATTCGGCCGCCGCCTCGTCGAGTGTCATGCCATCGAGATCGAGCAGCCCGCGACGCCATCCCACCGATCGCTCGAGCGCAGCGGGCTCGAGCCGGTCGGTTCGAAATCCGCCGCCCGATAGCAGGCGCGTTCGCTGGCCGGCGCGCAGCAACTGGCCGGGACGGCCGCCGGTTTCACCGACTTCGACCAATCCTTCGAGGACAGTCACCTCGACACTATCGTCTTCAAAGCGCCGCACGGTGAAACTCGTGCCCAGAACGCGGACGCGCGCCCTGCCTGCGTGGACCACGAACGGACGCTTCCGGTCGCGGGACACATCGAACAGCGCCTCGCCCTCGACTAGATCGACTTCGCGAAGCTGGTCAGCGATTTTCGGGCGGATCCGGCTATCCGTATTGAGCGTCACCGCCGATCCTTCTGCGAGAGTGATGCGGCGCAAGTCCCCCTTTGCTGTCGCGATCGCGGAACGTGACACGATCAGGCCATAGCCCGCGAAAGCGGCGACCGATGCCGCGAGCGCTCCGCCCCCCGCGACGATGAATTTCCGGCGCGCGATCTGGGGCGCCGGGGCGGGCTCTTCGAAGTAGGCGGGCGAATAGCCCGGCCCGAGCGCGGCGGCGCGATCGAAATGAGCATTGACCGCAAGCGCGCGCGCATACGCACCAAGGCGCCGGGTGTCGCCGCCCAGCCAGGCGTCCAGCGCCGCCTGCTCGTCAGCGCCGAGCGGACCGCGATCCGCCTTTGCGGCCCACGCGGCCGCCGCGTCGTCAATTTGCGAGGCGGTTTCCCTGCGGCTCGGATCGGGCAATGTCTCGGTCATAAGTATCAGATGCCGCGATCGCCGACTTTCCGCCATAGCCTATTGCGTTTGAAAGAAGCCGGAGCGCTTTGCCCATATGCTTTTCCACGGTATTCTCGGATATCCCCATCCGGATCGCGACTTCGCGCTGCGAGAGTTCGTGGACCTTGCGAAGCGTGAACACCTCGCCGCATTTTGGCGGCAGAGCGGCGATCTGCTCCGCGATACGCGCGAGTTCCTGTCGCCCCGCAGCGATGGCCTCGGGGCCGGGCGCGTCGCAGGGAATTTCTAGACCGTCGACGTCGGCGAGCGCGCTGAACGGAATAACGCGCGAGCGCCGCAGTGCCATCAATACGACCGATTTTGCTACCTCGAACAGATAGGTTCGCGGATTGCGAATATGGTCGACCGATCCCAGGCCCGAGAGGATCACATAGGATTCCTGCACCACATCGTCGACATCGAGTCCGGCCAGCGGGCGGCGCAGAAGCCAGCTACGGAGCTCGGCCTCGTGCGGAATGATCCGGCGCGCCAGCCATTCGATACGGTGCGGGGAAAGACTCGTCATGCGGCGCCGGTAGGGGGGCTATGTTACAGTTGTGGTTCAACCAGCCGATCCCGCCGGGGTCACGTTCGCTACGCCCGATCGCGCTTTGACGGCGATATACGAGAACTCCGGCGAGGCAGGCGGCATCAACGATAAATCTCTTCCCTGGGCTCTCCGCCAATAGATAGTTTCCTAACTTTGAGCGTGCATCCCGCCGAATGTTTGATACACGGCCGCTCGCAATCGCCTGGGGCGCGGAGCGGTTGCGCCTCTCGGGGGACCCAGAGCAACAATCGAAGGAATATCGAAGCATGAAGAAGTTTTTGACGGTCGTCGCGATAGGCGCGGCGCTCGCATTGAACGGCTGCGGCAAAAGCGACGATAAGGCAGCCGCGCCGGCCGGAACGGTGAAGCGCGAGGCCGGCAACTGGAAGACCGACGTCAAGCTGGTGAAGTTCGAGATGCCGGGCGTTCCCGACAATGTGAAGGACCAGATGTCGAAGCAACTCGCCGCCGCCAGCGGCACCGAACAATGCCTCACGCAGGAACAGGCCGACAACGAAGATATCGCTGGCGCGCTTTCGAAGGATTATGCCGAGGCGTGTACCTGGAACAAGAACCAGATCGCCGACGGCAAGATCGACGTCGCGGGTACGTGCACCCAAGGATCGCAGAAGGTCGAACTCGCCCTCGCGGGTAGCCTCGGTGCCGAGAAGACCGATGTTCTCGTGACCTCCAAAGGCAAGTCGCCAATGGGCGGCGGTGACATGGAAATGCAGATACAGGTCACCAGTACCCATATCGGGCCCTGCAAGAGCTGAGCTTCACGGATCTGAGGTAAAGGGGCGCGGTCGCCGACCGCGCCCCTTTATCAGGGACGATTGGAACGGCCCGAGGAGAATCTCGTGCAATAGTCGCGACTTAAATCGCTTCTGTAGCCTGAATCATGCAGCAGATTTATGACTGCCGGGCGAGGAATATTCGCAGTGCGAACAAAATACCGCAGCCCGTTAGGTCGTATCGCACGCGAAACATAGGTTTCCCCTGTCCAGAAAGAAAAGGATAATGGGGAATGCGCAAATCGAATCTTGTTCACGGCGTGGCGGCCATGGCCATCGTCGCCGGGTTTACACCCGTGGCCGCACAGGCCCAGACTGCCGAGGAAACAGCGCCGCAGGCAAGCGCGGATGATGCCGGGGACGCCATCGTCGTGACCGCCCGCCGCCGGACCGAAACCTTGACCGACGTGCCGATCGCGATCACCGCGCTGTCGTCGGAAACGATTCAGGATCGCGGTCTCGCGAGCGTCGACGCGGTTGCCCAGCTTACCCCCGGGCTGCAATTCGACAAGGGTGCCTCGCCCGCCGACGTTCGCCCCAGCCTGCGCGGTATTTCGCTGATCGAGGGACGCTCGAACGTCGCGATCATCGTGGATGGCATCGATGTGACCGGCGTCAGCCTGAACACGACCGTGGGCGGCAGCGGATCGCAGACCGCGGCGGCGCTGATGGACCTCGAACGGATCGAGGTCGTCAAGGGTCCGCAGACCGTCTATTTCGGCCGCAGCGCCTTCGCCGGCGCGATCCAGTTCATCAGCAAGAATCCCGAATTCACCACCGGCGGCAGCGTCAGCGGCGCGGTCGGCAATTACGACCGGCGCGAACTGGCCGCCCACATCACCGGCCCGGTGATCGGCGAAACCGTCGCCGCCAAGCTTTCGGCCACTTATCGCAACTTCGGCGGCTTCTATAACAACCCCGGCAACCATCAGGGGCTGGGCGCCAGCGAAGTCTGGGGCGTCGGCGGATCGGTGCTGGTCGAAGGCGGCGCCTTCGAAGGAAAATTCTCGCTCAACTATGTCGACGAACATATCACGCCGAGCGCGGCCTATGTGATCGAGCGTCCGGACATCAGCCCGACCGGGGTCAACGTCATCGACGAGGATCTTTTCGATCCGAGTCAGGTCGGCATCTCGTCGCATATGGATTACAAGGGCAATGTCTCTGAAACCTGGCGCGGCATCGCGAACATGTCGCTCGATCTTGGGGGCGGCCTGACGCTCGCGTCGGTCACCGGGATCAACAAGGTCGATTCGACGATCCAATTCGATTTCGACACCAAACGCGACAATGTGCCCGTGCTGACGCCCGTCGGCGGCGGGCTGTTCAACTGCCTTCCGGGCGTCTGCGTCGGCATCGCTGAATTCGACACGCGGTTGCAGCAGTTGAGCCAGGAACTGCGCCTGAGCTATGACAGCGACAATCTGCGCCTCCTGATCGGCGGCTATGCCTTTGACGAAAATTACGAGGAACTCGACTATACGCGCTTCCTGGGATCGCAGGATTTCGTCACCGAAACGCGCGACGGGATCACGCCGCGCCCGTCGCGGCTGAACACCAACACCTATTCGGCGTTCGGGTCGATCGATGCCGACGTGCTGCCCGGCCTGACGCTGACCGGCGAGCTTCGTTTCAACCACGAGATCATCCGCGCGGAGGCTGCGACCGGCTTCAACATCCTGTTCCAGAACGGATCGACCGACATCACCTTCCGCGGCAAGGAAACCTTCAACAGCTGGCTGCCGCGCGTCAACGCCAAGCTGGCGCTGACCGACGACATCAACGTCTATGGCAGCATCGCCAAGGGCGCCAAGCCGGGCGGTTTCAACGTCGGGCAGGTGCAGGACGAATTGCGTCCCTTCGGCCAGGAAACGGTGTGGACCTATGAACTGGGGACCAAGGGCCGGATCGGCGGGCGCCTGATCTCGTTCGACGCGTCGCTTTACTATTCGGATTGGCGCGACGTGCAGGTGACGACCATCTGTTACGGCACGGCAAGCCCCTTCGGGCCTGAAGCGCAGTGCCCCGACGCGACCGCGGTCAGCCTGAACTACATCATCAACGCCGACAAGGCCGAGGTGAAGGGCGCGGAACTCGGCGTCGTCGTCCGGCCCGCCGACGCGCTGACGCTGACCTTCAACTATGCCTATGCCGATTCGACTTTCGTCGACTTCGAGGCGCGCGACGTTTATCCGGCGCCCGCGGGCACCGACCGCCAGTTCGGCGGCAATCGCATGCCGCTGGTTCCGAAACATTCGCTTTCGGGTTCGATCCGCGTCGAACAGCCGGTGACCAGCGACGCGTCGGCCTTCGTCGAGCTGTCGGGCCGCTACCGCTCGTCGCGCTATGCCCGCTTCGACAATCGCGTGATGCTGGCGGGCAAGACGGTTGCCGACGCACAGGTCGGCTTCAAGGGCGACGATTGGACCGCATTGTTCTTCGTCGACAATATCTTCAACGAGCTGACACCCGATTTCGCGCGCTATTACGGCAATTTCAACCCGAGCCGGCCCAATGGCGAGTTCATCGCCGCGCCCGCCAAGCGGTCGTTCGGGCTGCGCTTCAGCAAGGATTTCTGAGCTCTCCCACTGGAGCCCCGGACCGGACCCAATCCGGCCGGGGTTCCATCTTGTCCGTTCTCCACGCGAAAAGGGGCGCCGTTCACAAGGACGGCGCCCCTTTTTGTCGTTCACGGGCAGCGCGGTTCAGGGAAAGCCGAGTTCGAGCCCCCCGGAGACGGTAATCGTCTGCCCCGACACCGCCGCGGCGGCGTCGGACAGGAGATAGGCGATCACGCTCGCCACCTCTTCGGGCACACCGACGCGGCCGAGCGGGGTCTTGGGTTCGATCATCGCGCGAAAGGCGCGCGCGCCTTCCTCGCCCAGCGAATCGGCGACGCTGTCGCTCCAGATCAAGCCAGGCAAGAGGCTGTTGACCCGCACCGGAACCGACGCCGCGGCGAAGCGCGTGGCGAAACCGCGCGAAAGACCGACCATCGCCGCTTTCGACGCGCTATAAGCCGCTCCGCCCGGCCCCGCGCGCAGGCCGGCGACCGAGGCGATATTGAGCACCGAACCGCCCTCTTTCGCAAGCAACGCCGTCATGGCGTCGACACCCAACCGAACGCCGCGGCAGTTGATCCCGGTCAGAAAGGCGAGGTCGTCCGAGTTCAGTTCGCCGATCGGTCGGTTGCGCGCCTCGCCCGCATTGTTGACGAGACCGTGCAGCGCACCGCGAGCCGACGCGATCGAACGCGCCGCTTCGGCCCATGCCGCACCGTCGGTGACGTCGAGCCGGACGACCATGCCGTCGCCGCCCGCCGCCCGCACCGCTGCCAGCGTTTCTTCCGCGAGGTCGAGCTTGCGCCCGCCGACCGCGACCCAGCCGCCCTGCCGGCCGATCTCGATCGCCGCGGCGCGGCCAATTCCGGACGTGGCGCCGGTGACGAGCAGCGTCTTGCCGGCGAGATCCGGCCCGGCCGGGCCGTCGCCGCCGCGCAGGCTTATCTCCGCGCCCGCCATGAACCGGCTGCGGCCATCGGCGAACATGCGCACCGCTTCTTCGACCGCCGCCGGTGCGGCATCGGGCACGCAATAGAGCCGGTTCGACCGCAGGCGGATTCCGGCTTTCCCGGCGTCGAGCAATGCCGCCGCCGTCAGCAGCCGGATCGACTCCGCCGCCGCGTCGCTGCCAGGCAGGGCGCCGCCGGGCTCCGGCACGAAGCCGAGCGTCAGCAAAATGCCCTCGCCGCTTCCCGCAAATAGAGGAAGCGCGAACTTCGCACCGCGCCATGCGGTGCCGATCGCGGCATCCGGATCGTCGGCGGGCGTGTCCGAAGGCGGCGAGGTGACGATGAGTTCAACCGACTCGCCGCGCCACTCAAGCTTGGCAACCAACGCTTCCCACGCGGCTTCCCCGCCATCGGCCAGTTCGACCACCGTCCAGCCCGACGCCGCCAATGCCGCGGCCGCGCGGGCTCCGAGCATCGACGCCGGATGGACGACGACCGCGGTGCCGCTCATGCGAGAGAGCTCCCGAAATTGACGTAGAGTTCGCAGTCGCGCTCGGCGCGAAAGACGGGAATTGCCTCGTCCGGGGGGATGAAAAAATAAGTCCGGCCTTCGATGGCCGGCGCGCGGTCGGCGGACAGGCCGCCATCGAGCGCGAAAATCTCGAGATAATCGCCGCGATGCTGCGCCGGGCTTTCCCAGCCTTGGGGTAGCCGGACCAAAGCCGAGCCTTCGCCCGTTTCGGGATCGCGGCTGAGCAGGCAGGCGCTGACCGGTTGGCCCAGAAGCGTCGCTTCGGTCCACCCAATCGCTCCGGCGGCATCGCCATGCGCGGCGGGCTCGCGCGGCGGCACGTCGCCTTCGATCACATAAAGATCCTTATCCGCGGGTTCGTGCACCAGATTGACGTCGAGATCGCGGCCGACGCGCGACAGGAACAGGCTTTCCTGCGGCACCTGGCTCGCAAAGCCGTGCACGGTGCGCGGCGGATGGAAGACATAGGCGCCGGGCACCACCCACGTGCGCTGGTCGAAGGTGAAGCGTCCCGCGATGCCCAATATTTCCTCATAGGTGGTGTGGAAATGCGCGATCGTCGGCGCCTGATAGCCAAGCCCCGGATCCATCCGCTGCAACGCGGTGCGCGCGCCTGTGTCTGGATCGCGGCTGAGCAATTTGCTGAACAGGCCCGGGGGACCCAGCGGCGCCCACTCCATCGCATCGACATCCAGCCCGACGATTTTCGGTCTCACTTTCACGCTCCTATCGTGATGGAATATCGGACCTTAGGGGCTTGCCGCCAAGCCCGCGCATCCGATAGCCGATTTATTCGCCAGGCGAAAATTCGGATGGCGGCCATCGCGCGCGGCCCGGCGCCGTGCGACAAGCGTGGCAAACCTCGGAGAAAGCGACGCGATGACAAGGCCCGACGATCTTGCCCACGATATATCTGTATGCGTCCATCGCGATGCCATCGTGCCCGAGACCGTCGCCATCTGGGGCGATGCGCCGGTCGAGTTACGTGCGCTTCGACGGCTCCACGACGGCAGCCTCCGCAGCGCGATCGTGACGCTGGCCGCGGGCTGGATGAGCCCCTCCCCGCTTGCCGTCGCGGCGGTCCAGCAATTCGCGCTACTCACCGGCCGGATCCGTTTCGGCGACCGGGAGCTCGGCCCGGGCGCCTTCGTCGTCGTCCCGGCGGGCGGGGCGATGCCCGCGATGGAGGCGATCGAGCCGAGCGAGCTGATCCTCATCCAGGATCCGGGACAGGCGTATGGACCGGCTGCGGACGCGCAAGGAACCGTCGTGACGCCCAACGTTTGGGAAATCGAACCCTTCACCCCTATCATCCACGGCGAGCCGCTCCACGGCTTCGAACGCCGCGTGTTGTGGCTCGATCCGGAAACGGGCGCCGACACCCGTCTGCTCCGCGTTCCCGCCGGCTTTCGCGGCGGCGGTCCCAATTGGCATCCCGTGCAGGAAGAAATCTTCTGCCTCGAAGGCGACATCCAGCCCGATCCGACGCGTCCGATGCGCGCAGGCTCCTATCTGTGGAATCCCGCGCGCAGCATCCATGGTTTCGACGAGGTGACGGTCGGCGGCTGCGTCCTCCTCGAATGGCACGACGGGCCGTGGGACCTGCACCGCGCCTGACATAAAAAGGGCCCGCATCCTGGTGGGATGCGGGCCAACTTCCTCCAGCGGAACTATCTATCGAGGTCAGGCGACCACCGGCTCGGCCCGCCCGGCATAGGGCACGTCGCGGCCGCCGTAGCGGCGCACGCGGATATTCGCCTGTTCGCCATGCCCCGCGAAACCCTCGAGCGCACACAGCCGGCTGCAATATTCGCCGATCATCGCCGACGCCGCATCGGTCGTGACGCGCTGGTAGGTGCAGGTCTTGAGGAATTTACCGACCCACAGCCCACCGGTGTAGCGTGCGGCTTTGCCGGTCGGCAGCGTGTGGTTGGTCCCGATGACCTTGTCGCCATAGCTGACGTTGGTGCGCGGCCCGAGGAACAGCGCGCCGTAATTGGTCATGTTCTTCAGGAAATAATCGGGGTCGGCGGTCATCACCTGGACATGTTCCGACGCGATGTCGTCGGCGACCGCGATCATTTCCTCATCGCTGTCGGCGACGATGACTTCGCCATAGGTCTCCCACGCCTTGCGCGCATGGTCGGCGGTCGGCAGGATCTGGAGCAACCGTTCGATCTCGGCCATCGTGTCGCGCGCGAGTTTCTCCGACGTCGTCAGCAGGACCGCTGGGCTATCGGGGCCATGTTCGGCCTGCCCGAGCAGGTCGGTGGCGCAAAGCTCGCCATCGGCGCCGACCTCGTCGGCGATCACCAGCGTCTCGGTCGGCCCTGCGAACAGGTCGATGCCGACGCGGCCGAACAGCTTGCGCTTTGCCTCGGCGACGAAAGCGTTGCCCGGGCCGACGAGGATGTCGACCGGCTTGATCGTCTCGGTGCCGATCGCCATCGCGCCGATCGCCTGCACCCCGCCAAGCACATAGATGTCGTCCGCCCCCGCCATCACCTGCGCCGCGACGATCGCCGGCGCGGGCTTGCCCTGAAACGGCGGCGCGCACGAAATGACGCGCGGCACGCCCGCGACCTTGGCGGTGATGACCGACATATGCGCCGAGGCGAGCAGCGGATATTTGCCGCCTGGAACATAGCAGCCCGCGGCGTTGACCGGCACATGCTTGTGGCCGAGCACGACACCGGGCAGCGTCTCGACCTCGACCTCCAGCATGGAGTCGCGCTGGATCTGCGCGAAATTGCGCACCTGCGTCTGCGCGAATTCGATGTCCTTCAGGTCCTGGCTCGACAGCTGGTCGAGGCAATCCTGCTTTTCGCGGTCGCTGAGCACGAGCGATTCGGGATTCCAGCCGTCGAACTTCTGCGACAGCTCGCGCACCGCGGCATCGCCGCGCGCCTCGATGTCCGCCAAAATCCGCTCGACGGTTTCCGCGACGCTCTTCTGGATGTCCGCCCTTTGCTGCTGGGGGGCGCCGCGCTTCAGCCAAGTGGCCATATATTCCTCCTGATATCTATGTATTCAACGTCCGGCGCGGCTCAGTCGCGCGCCCAGCGCTTTTCGAAATCCCAGACTTCGCTGAAGCCGATCTGTTCGCAGAAGCGGCGAAAGTCGTAGAGCGGGATCGCGGGGTCGGTCCCCGTTCCCTTTTCTTTGAGCGCGGCCAGCGCCGCATGCGCCGCCGCCGCCGATGCCAGGCTGGCAAGCGCAGGAAAGATCGCGACCGAAAAGCCGAGCGCCTTCAGCCGGTCGGTCGGCAGGATCGGCGTCACGCCGCCCGACGCCATATTGGCGAGCATCGGCTGGTCGAAGGCGCCGCACACCGACGCCATTTCCTCTTCGGAGACCAGGGCTTCGGGAAACAGCACGTCGGCGCCCGCCTCCGCATAGGCCTCCATCCGGCGCATCACGCCATCCAGCCCCTCGATCTGCCGCGCGTCGGTGCGCGCGATGATGATGAGGTCATCGCTGATGCGCGCGTCGCGCGCGACCTTGATGCGCTCGACCATATCCTCGGCCGACACGATCCGCTTGTTCGGCGTGTGACCGCACTTCTTGGGAAATTCCTGATCCTCGAGCTGGAGCGCGGCAACCCCCGCCTTCTCATAGGCGCGCACCGTATGGTGCACGTTGAGCAGCCCGCCATAGCCGGTGTCGGCGTCGGCGATCACGGGCGCGTCCGAAATCTCGACCAGCGTCGCCATGCGGTCGACCATCTGCGTCACCGAAGCGATGCCCGCATCGGGCAGACCGTGGGCGGACGCGGTCAGCCAATATCCCGAGCCATAGACGGCATCGAAACCGACGTCGTTCGCAAGGACGGCGGTGATCATGTCCTGGATGCCCGGGGCGACGATGAACTCGCCCGCCTCAAGCCGGGCGCGCAGCGTGGATTGTGCCATTGAAATGCTCCATGGGCGGCCCGGCCCGTGTCGGGGCCGGATCGACTGTCCGGCTTTCTATGGCGCGTCCGGGCATCGACAATTGACGGGGCTGGAAATATTCGCCTGGCGAACAGGGGCAAGGAGGATGTGGCGCCGCGTCGCCGTTGCGATCATCCTTCCCTCTCCCGCGAAACAAGGGCACAGGCATTGGCAAGCATGGCAGATATGGTGAAACGCGAACGAAGCGGCTGGGTGGTGGTGTCGGCCCTGCTGCTGGTAATGACGGTCTGTCACGGCGTCATCACCTCGGGCCTGCCGGCGCTCGACACGACCTTGCTCGAAAGCCTCGACATTTCGCGCGCCGACCTGAAACTGCGCGAAAGCATCTTCCTGATGGCATCGGGCCTCTCGGGCCTCGGCATCGGTTTCCTGACCGCGCGCGTCGCGCCGCGGACGATCGTGCTTTCGGGGCTCGCGCTGCTGGCGATCGCGCTTGCCCTCTATGGCCATGCGCAGACGATCGGCCAGATCTATCTCCTCTATGCACTGCTCGGCATGTGCTATGCGAGCGCGCATGTCGTCATCGTCGTGCTGATGGTGCGCCAATGTTTCGACGAAAAGCGCGCGCTCGCCATATCGGTGGCGCTGTCGGGAACGAGCATCGGCTCGGCGATCTTCCCCAGCCTGATCGTCCTCGCGCTCGAACAATATGACTGGCGCCAGGTGCTCACCGGCCTCGCCGTGTTGCCGCTGCTCCTGCTGCCGATCGTCGCGTTTCTGCTTCCCCGACTCCGAGTCGGCGAGACGCTGAATCCCGCGCCCCCGGTACCGGCGCGGCCCGCGACACGCTATCGCCGCTCGCCGGTGGTCGTCGCGCTGCTCCTCCTCGCCATCTTCGCGACTTTCTTTTCCTCGACCGCCTTCCTGCTCAACCTCTTCCTCTATCTGCAGGACATCGGCCTGTCGGCGCGGACGACCGCGACCGGGGTCAGCACCGTTTTCGTCGTCGGACTGTTCGGCAAGGTGCTGGTCGGCATGGCGGCCGAGCGGTGGGGCATTCACCAGGTCTGGACCAGCCAGCAATGCGTGCTGCTCGCCGGCGCCGTCATTCTCAGCCTGGCAATGCCATCCATCGTCTTTGCCGGCCTCGTGCTGCTCGGGCTTGGCTGGGCCGGATGCTATGTTCTGACGCAAGTCGTCATTTCGGAAGTCTTCGCCGGTCCCAATCTCGGGCGGATCGCGGGTGGCTTCATCGTGTTCGAGGCGATCGCGTCGGGCAGCGGCGTGTGGATCGCGGCCTCGGCGGCTGACCGCTTCGGCAGCTATCAGAGCGCGTTTATCCTCTGCTGCGGCCTGCTGACCGTGTCGATCCTTGCTACACTGGCGTTCCGCCGCATCGCGATCGTCCGCGAGGACGGCTTGGTCGCCGGCTGATCAGGACGGGTCGCGCTTCAGCATGTCGGCGCCGATCTGCGCGGCCGTGTCGCGCAGCGGTGCGACGAAGCGATCCACCGCTTCGGAAAGCGGCATAGCGGCGGCGAAGAAGACCAAAGTCAGCGTCCCCGACAAAGCATCGCCGATGAACAGCGGCACCGCGATCGATGAAGTGCGACCGGGATTCGCCGAATAGCCGGTGCGCGCCACCGCGGCATAGCCTTGGGCCACGATCCGCTCCGCCTCGCCCTGCTCTTCGAACGCGGTCAGCGTCGCGGCCTCCGCCCTCGCCGCGTCGGTGCGGTAATAGGCGATCAGTTCCTTGCGCACTTCGGGCGAGGAATGGGCGAGAAACACGCGCCCCGATGCCGAGACGGTCAAGGGAACCTGCCAGCCCGGATAATAATGGTTGAAGGTCAGCGGCGTTTGGGTGCTCGTCGAATCGCGCACGACCATCGCATTGCCGACGCGGGTCACGATGCTGATCGGCCAATGGACCTTTTGCGTCAGCGCGACGATATGCGGGCGCGCGGTCACCACCAGTTCGTCGTGGTTCTGAAAGCCATAGGACAGACCCTGGATCAACGCCGTCGGGCGATAGCGCTTGCGGTCCGGTTCGCGCTCGATCACGCCCTCCTCGACCAGCGCGCGCACGATACGCAGCGCCGTCGGATAGGGAACATCCGTCGCCTGCGCGATCTCGGTCAACGTCAGCGAGCCGGTTCGGTTGATCGCTCGCAGTACCGCAAGCGCGCGCGAGATCGAGCGGATGCCGTTTTCCTGATCCATCAATCCTCCCACATTCCAGGGTTAGCACGGCGGCCGCGGGGCACGCGGCCTCCCCTCCTCCATATTCGCTAGGCGAACAAATGGCCACGGCACAGTGGCAAGCCGGGGACCCCCGCTTGAAAGTGACGGCAACGGCGGTGCGCAACGCGCCGCGTCGCAAGAGGGTGGTCAGTGCAACAGACGGAAGTAATTATCGCGGGGGCAGGACCGGTCGGCTCGGTCGCCGCCGCGCGGCTAGCCGCGATGGGGATCGACGTGATCATCTGCGAGGCCGAGGAGACCTGCGCGCACGACCTTCGCGCCTCGACGTTCCACGCCGCGACGATGGATATGCTCGACGAGATCGACGCCGCGCAGCCGCTGATCGAACGGGGTCTGAAGGCGCCCATATACCAACTGCGCGACCGCCGCAGCGGCGAGCATGTCGAGTTCGACCTCGGCGAGATCGCCGACCGGGCCCGCTTCCCGTTTCGCCTGCAGTGCGAACAACATTATATGTCGCTGCTGCTCACCGAGCGGCTGCCTAGGCTGTCCAACGCCGAGGTGCGCTTCAACACCCGCCTGATTGCCGTCGAGCAGGATGGCGATGGGGTCACCGCGACGTTCGAGAAGAAGGACGGAACACGCGAACAGGTGCGCGCGAAATTCCTGATCGGCGCCGACGGCTCGCGATCGACGGTGCGCAAGCAGATCGGGATCGAGTTCGACGGTTTCACCTATGACGAGAAATTCCTGAGCCTTTCGACCAGCTTTCCGATCGAAAAGGTCATTACCGACCTCGCCCACGTCAATTATATCTCCGACCCCGACGAATGGCTCGTCCTGCTGCGCGTCCCCGCGCTGTGGCGCATCCTGGTGCCCGCCAGCGTCGACGACAGCGACGAACTGCTGAAATCAGACGCGCGCGCCGCCGAAGTGTTCGAGCGGATCGTTCCCGGCCATAGCGTCGAAACCTCGCACCGCGCCATTTATCGCGTCCACCAGCGCGTCGCCGAGAGCTTTGCGCGCGGGCGCATCATGTTGATCGGCGATGCCGCGCATCTCAACAATCCGCTCGGCGGTTTCGGGATGAACAGCGGTATCCACGATGCGTGGAACCTCGCCGACAAATTGTGGAAGATCCTGCGCAAGGGAGGCGACGCCGAACTGATCGGTCTGTTCGATCGCCAGCGCCGTCACGCGACGCGCGAGTTCATCCAGGCGCAGACCATCGCCAACAAGGCGTTCATCGAACAGGGGCCGGGCGAATCCCACCGCGCGCGGTTCGACCGCATGGCCGCCATCCACGCCGACCCCGCCCAGCGCCGCCAGTATCTGCTGCGCCAGGCGATGTTCGAAAGCCTCGAAGACGCGGAGAAGATCCAATGACCGGTCAAAACCGTCCCAACGCCGACCAGCTCGGCTATCGCATGAAATTCGGCGTTCTCGGCCCGTCGACCAACACGGTGGTGCAGCCCGATTTCGACGATCTGCGCGTCCATGGCGTGACCAATCACTATAGCCGCATCGTCGTCAACGACACCAAAGCGGTGTCGAACGAAAGCTTCATGGCGGGCGCGTGGGAGATCAGCGACAACACGATCGAGGCCGTCAAAGGCGTGCTGACCTGCAAGCCCAACTATCTCGTCATGGGTATGTCGGCGGTGACCTTCTTCGGCGGCGCCGAGGGCGCGGTGAAATGGCGCGAGAATGTCGAACAGGTCTCGGGCCTCGGCGTATCGACCGGCTCCGAAGCCACCGCCGCGGCGCTCGCCGCCTATGGCGGTATCAAAAAGGTCGCCTTCTTCTCCCCCTATTATCCCACCGCCAATGCCGAGGTGCGCAATTTCCTGTCGGACCATGGCTATGAAACGGTGCGCGACATTCCGCTGCAATGCCCGTCGTGGACCGCGATCGCCGAAGTGTCCGAACGGCGAATTATCGACACGTTCAAGGCGCTCGACGGCGACGATGTCGACGCGATCATCCAGTGCGGCACCAACATCTCGGCAATGCGCGCCGCCGCGGCGGCCGAACTCTGGCTCGGCAAGCCGGTGATCGCCATCAACACCGCGACCTATTGGCACGCGCTGCGCGCCAACGGGATCGCCGAGCGCGTCCACGGCTTCGGCCGCCTGATGAGCGAGTATTGATCATGGCCGCGCCGCAGATGATCGCCGAACCGCTGACCCGCGTCCGCCCGTCGGAGGTCGAATGGGAAGCGCTGGGCACGCACGGCATCACCCGCAAGCGGCTCGGTTACGACGAGGCTACTGGCTATGTCACCGCGCTCGTCAACATACCGGTCGGCTGGCACGGCGGCGGTGTCGCCCATTATCACCATGCGTTCGAGGAAGTGTTCATGCTCACCGGCTCGGTGACCGTGGGCGGGACGCATTATTGGAAAGCCGGCGATTATTTCTATCGCCCGGCGCAGGTCGTCCACGGCCATGACGAACGCGCCGAAGAAGGCGCGACCGCGCTGATCCGCAGCGACGGGCCGCTCGCGCTGCTGCTGATCCACGAACCCGACGAGCCCGACGAATATCCGCTGCCCGCCTATGACGACGGCCGCGGCCATCTCTACAGCTTGCCGGTCGAGAGCGTCGAATGGATCGCCGACCCTGAATTCCCCGCCGAATGGCGCATCCGGCCGCTGTCGGCCGATGCGCGCGACGGCGCCCGGACGGTGATGGTCGATGTTCCCGCCGGGTGGACCGCAAACGGCTCCGCCCGTCCCGCCGCGTGGGAGGCGTGCGTGCTCGAAGGCGGGCTGAAAGGCGAAAAGGCAAATTTCGAGGTCGGCGACTATAGCGCCGGCCCCGCAGGCACCGAAGTTTTCGGCGCGCTGTCGAGCGCGACGGGCTGCCGGTTCATCCTGTGGCTCTTCGCGCCGGAACCGGCCGCCTGATGCGCGCGGCGCGCCTTTTCGGACCGGGCGATCTTCGGATTGTCGACCTGCCTATGCCCGTCCCTGGGCCGGGACAGGTTCTGGTCCGGGTCATGACCTATGCGCCCTATGGCACCGATGTCGGCACCTATCTCAACCGCCACGGCCGCTATGTCTCGGCCTATCCGGTCGGCATCGGCGCCGATTTCTCGGGTATCGTCGAAGCTTGCGGGCCGGAGGTCGGAGGGCTCGCTCCGGGCGACCGGGTCGCGGCGCTGGCGCTCGACCATTGCGGTGCGTGCGGCAATTGCGCCTCCGGCCGCACCAATCTCTGCCTCGATCCCGCCTTCGCCAAGCTCGTCCGCCAGACCTGCTGCGAAGAATATACGCTCGTCTCCGCGCGCAAGCTCGCGGTGCTGCCCGACGGCGTGACGTTCGAGGATGCGGCGATGCTCGCGGGCATCGTCGATGCGCTCAACGCCTATGAACAAATGGGTCTCGACGCCGGCGATAACGTTGCGGTCGTCGGCGTCGGGGCAATGGGGCTGGGTGCCGTCGCGACCGCCGCCGCGCTCGGCCTCCGCGTTACCGCGCTCGGTGGCACCGGCCGCCGCTGCTACCTCGCCGAAACGCTCGGCGCCACCGTGCTGCCGATTGCGCATCATGGCGAAGATATCGCCCCGCGCGCGCGGGCGTATCGCCCGGGCGGCTTTCCCGCGATCATCGAGACGACGGCATCCGACTGGGGCATCGCGCAGGCCTTTGCCGTCGCCGCGCCCGGCGCGATCGTCGCGCTCACCGGCGGCGGGCAATTGCCGCTGACCAGTTGGGACGTCGTCGACCGCGAACTGCGCATCGTCGGCGTGCGCGCCGGCCACCATCAGGCGCAAGCGATGGACCTCATCGCCAGCGGCAAGCTCAGCCTGCAGTCGACCGTCAGCGGCCGCTATCCGCTCGACAATGTGGCCGAAGCCTTCGCGCGTCTCGCCGGGGAGGAAGCGAAGGACATCGGCCGCTTCCTCATCGACATCGGCGGCGCGCGATGACGGGGCGCACCCTGTATCAGAAATTGTGGGACGCACATGTCGTGCGCGACTTCGGCGATGGATCGGCGCTGATCTATGTCGATCGCCATCTGCTTCAGGAAACGAGCACGCACCAGTCCTTCGCGGCGCTGCGCGAAAGCGGCCGCACCGCGCGGCGCGCCGAAACGCATCTCGCGGTCCCCGACCATGCGGTGCCGACCGACGCGCGCGGCGGGCCGATCGCCGACGATCTTGCGGCGGCACAGGTCGGGGCGCTCAAGGTCAACGCCCGCGATTTCGGCATCGCGCACATCGACCTCGACGATGCGCGGCAGGGCATCGTCCATGTTATCGGTCCCGAACAGGGCTTTACCCTGCCCGGCATCACGCTGGCCTGCGGCGACAGCCATACGTCGACCCACGGCGCGTTCGGAGCGCTGGCGTTCGGGATCGGCGCGAGCGACTGTGCGACGGTGATCGCGGCGCAATGCCTGGCGCAGCAGAAGGCGAAGACGCTCGAAGTCCGGCTCGAAGGCGCGCCGGGTCCATGGGTCGGGGCGAAGGATTTCGCGCTCGCGCTGATCGGACGCCACGGCACCGGTTTCGCGGCCGGCCACGCGATCGAATATCGCGGCGGGGCGGTCGAGGCGATGTCGATGGCGGCGCGCATGACCCTGTGCAACATGTCGATCGAGGCCGGCGCGCGCATCGGCATGGTCGCGCCCGACGCGACCACCTTCGCATGGCTGCGGGGCCGCCCCTATGCGCCGTCGGGTGCGATGTGGTACCGGGCGGTCGACTATTGGCGATCGCTGACGAGCGACGTCGACGCGGCCTATGACCGCTCGCTGACCCTCGACGTCACCGACCTCGCGCCGCAAGTGACTTGGGGTACCAGCCCGCAGGACGCGCTCGCCATCGATGCGCGCGTACCGCATCCGGGCGACGCCGCGGACGAAGGCGAAGCGCAGCGCCGCCGCCGCGCGCTCGACTATATGGGCCTCGCGGCGGGAACCGCGCTCCAGGATATCGCGGTCGATCATGTCTTTATCGGATCCTGCACCAATGGGCGGATCGAAGATCTCCGCGCGGCCGCCACGGTCGCCGCCGGGCGGCGCGTTGCATCGACCACGCGCGCGATCGTCGTGCCCGGATCCACCGCGGTGAAGCGGCAGGCCGAGGCCGAGGGGCTCGACCGCATTTTCACCGAGGCGGGCTTCGAATGGCGCCATTCGGGCTGTTCGATGTGCGTTGCGATGAACGCCGACCGCCTTCAGCCCGGCGAACGCTGCGCCTCGACCTCGAACCGCAATTTCGAGGGACGGCAGGGGCGCGGCGGCCGGACGCATCTGATGAGCCCCGCGATGGCCGCCGCCGCCGCGATCACCGGCCATCTCGCCGATGTGCGCGAGGTCGCGGCATGACGCCCTTCACCGCCCTCTCCTCGCCCGCCTTGCCGCTGCTCGAAGACCGGATCGACACCGACGTTATCTTTCCGGCGCGCTTCCTGCTGCTGATGCAGCGCGGCGACATGGGACGCTATTTCTTTCACGACCGCCGCTTCGCGCCCGATGGCGCCCCGATCGCGGGAAATCCCGTCGACGATCCGCGCTACGCAGGCTCGCGGATCCTGCTCGCCGGCGCCGATTTCGGCAGCGGATCGAGCCGCGAGCAGGCGGTGTGGGCACTCACGGGCTTTGGCATCCGCTGCGTGATCGCCGAAAGTTTCGGGGAGATTTTCGCCGCCAACTGCCTGCGCAACGGCGTCCTCGCGATCATGCAGCCGCGCGCGGTGATCGAGCGGCTGGCAGCCGTGGCCGGCCCCCTCGATATCGACCTCGCCGCGCAGACGATCGGCTTCGATGACGAGTGCCTCGCCTTCGACATCGCCCCCGGCGACCGCGAACGATTGATGCGGGGCTGGGACGACATCGACCTCATTCTCGAACGCGAAGGCGCGCGGGTCGCGGCCTTCGAGGCGCAGCAACGCCAGACCCAACCCTGGCTTTACGGACACGACGCATGACAGATGATCTCACCGAAAATTATCAGCGCGCCTTTGGCCGTCGCGTCGGCTTCGGCGCAAGGCCGGCGCTGATCCTGATCGATCTCTGCCGCGCCTATTATGACCCTGAATGCGATCTCTACATGGGATCGGACGCATCGCTTCACTCGTCGCTGCGTCTGCGCGAGGCGGCGCACAAGGCCGGCATTCCCGTCATCCTCACCAATGTCGTTTATCATCCCTCGACGATCGACGGCGGACGCTTCTTCGAAAAATCAAAGCCGCTGCGCTATTTCATTCAGGGCAATCCGATGGGCGACTGGCCCGAAGGCCTCGTCCCGCAGGCCGAAGAACTGATCGTCTCCAAACAATATCCGAGCGCCTTTTTCGGCACCTCGCTCGCCTCGACGCTGACGTCGCTCGGGATCGACAGCGTGCTTCTAGGCGGCGTGTCTACGAGCGGCTGCGTGCGGGCGACCTGCGTCGATGCGATGTCGCACGGCTTTCGCACCATCGTGGTCGCCGACGCCTGCGGCGACCGTCATCCCGATCCGCACAATGCCAATCTGTTCGACATGGAGGCGAAATATGCTGACGTTGTCGATGAGGCGGAAACCGTCGCCTATCTGGCGTCGCTGGGCCGCCCGGCCTGATGCGAACGGCGGTCGAAATCGTCGAGGTCGCACCGCGCGACGGGCTGCAAAATGAAAAGCGGCTGTTCACGACGGCGCAGAAGGTCGAACTGATCGAGCGCATGGTCGCCGCTGGCGCGCGGCGCATCGAGGTCGCGAGCTTTGCCCGCCCCGATCGCGTGCCGCAGATGGCCGACGCGGAAGCGGTCATCGGCGGGCTGTCGCTACCGAGCGATGTCGTGACGATCGGGCTAGTCATGAACAAGAAGGGCGCGCTCCGCGCGCTCGACACGCAAGTGAAGGAAATCGGCGCGGTCTGCGTCGCGTCGGACAGCTTCGCGCAGCGTAACCAGGGCCAAACTTCGCTCGAATCGGCAGAGATGGCGGTCGACGTCGTGCGCTTCGTCCGCGGCGAAGGGCGCCGCGCCCAGGTCACCATGGGCGCCGCCTTCGGCTGTCCGTTCGAGGGCGAGGTCGACCCCGCGCATGTCGTCGCGCTCGCGTCGCGGATCGCCGAAGCCGAGCCGGTCGAAATCGCGCTCGCCGACACGATCGGCGTCGCGGTCCCCGCGCAAGTCTTTGCCTTGGTATCCGAAGTCCGTGCAGCGATCGGTGCGATCCCCGTGCGCGTTCACCTTCACAACACCCGCGGCACGGGCATCGCCAATTCCTGGGCCGCGGTCGAAGCCGGGGCGGCCACGCTCGATGCGTCGGTCGGCGGCATCGGCGGCTGTCCCTTCGCCCCCAACGCGACCGGCAATATCGCGACCGAGGACCTGCTCTATATGCTGGACCGCTCGGGCATCGCGACCGGTTACGACCTCGGCCGGACGATCGACACCTCCCATTGGCTTGGCCGCGAGATGGAGGCGCCGCTTCCCGCCCTCGTCAGTCGCGCCGGCCCTTTTCCGAATTTGCAGGCATAAGGACTTACCCCATGACATATCGTCTCGGCGTCGACGTCGGCGGCACTTTCACCGACTTGCTGCTGTTCCAGGAAAAGACCGGCGAATTCTGGCGCCACAAGACGCCTTCGACGCCGCACGACAGTTCGGAAGGCATTTTGAACGGAGTCGAAGCGATTTGCGAAAAGGCGGGCATCACCGCCGCCGAGGTCGAAGTCTTCCTCCACGGCACCACCGTCGCAACCAACGCGGTGCTCGAAGGCAAGGGCGCGCGCGTCGGCCTGATCGTGACCGAGGGCTATCGCCAGATCATGCAGATCGCGCGCAGCTTCGTTCCCGGCGGCCTCGCCGGCTGGATCGTCTGGCCGAAGCCGCAACCGCTCGCCGCGCTCGAAGACACGGTCGAGATCAAGGGACGTATGACCGCACGGGGCGGCGAACTACGCCCGATCGACGATGAGAATATTCGAGCGGCTTTGCTGAAGCTGAAGGATCAGGGCGTCGAGGCGCTGACCGTCAGCCTGATGAACGCCTATCTGAACGGCGCACACGAGGCCCGCGTCGCCGAACTCGCGGCCGAGATCATGCCCGATGTGCCGGTGTCGCTGAGCCATGTCGTCCTGCCCGAAATGCAGGAATATGAGCGCACGCTGACCACCGTCGCCAATGCCGCGGTGCGTCCGGTCGTCGGCCGCTATGTCCGCAACCTGCGCGACCGGCTGCGCGGCGCGGGCATGGCGGGCAAGCTGTCGCTGCTCCGCTCCGACGGCGGGCTGATGAGCTCCGAGAAATCGGAAGAACATCCGGTGTCGCTGCTGATGTCGGGGCCCGCGGGCGGCGTGACCGGCGCGATCTGGGTCGGCCGCAATGCCGGGATCAGGAACATCCTGACGCTCGACGTCGGCGGCACCTCGACCGACGTCGCGCTGATCGAGAATCTGGAGGCGCGCCGCGTCCGCACCACCGAGGTCGGCCATCTGTCGGTGCGTGCCTCGGCGCTCGACGTGAAGACCGTCGGCGCGGGCGGCGGGTCGATCGCCTATGTCCCCGAACTCACCGGCGCACTACGCGTCGGGCCACAGTCGGCGGGCGCTGTTCCCGGACCGGTTGCCTATGGCAAGGGCGGCACCCAGCCGACGGTGACCGACGCAAACGTCGTGCTCGGCTATCTGCCCGAAGCGCTGCTCGGCGGCAGCTTCAAGCTCGACAAGGAGGGCGCGACCGCGGCGGTGCAGACGATCGCCGATGCGCTCGGCATCGACCTTTATGCCGCCGCGCGCGGCATCATCGACATCGCGAACGAGAATATGTTCGGTGCGCTGCGCATGATCTCGGTCCAGCAGGGCTATGACCCGCGCGATTTCGCGCTGATGGGCTTTGGTGGCGCCGGCCCGCTCCACGTCAATGCCGTCGCGCGGCTGATGGGCAGCTGGCCGGCGGTCTCGCCCGTGTCGCCCGGCGTGCTCTGCGCGCTCGGCGACGCGACGACGCGGATGCGCACCGAAAGCGCGCGCAGCTTCTCGCGCCTCGCCTCGCAGACGACGCTCGCCGACCTGACCGCCATCCTCGACGAGATGGCGGCGCAGACGCGCGGCGAGCTCGAACAGGAAGGCATCGCGCCGGACGATGTGACGATCCAGTTCGAGATCGACATCCGCTATGCCGGCCAAGCGTTCGAGGTGCCGATGGACGTCACGCTGGCCGACCTCGCGGCGGACGGAATCGCGGGCATCACCGGGCGCTTCGACGAGGAACATCACCGCCTCTTCACCTTCAACATGGATGCAGAGCATGAGATTGTGAACCTGCGCGCCGTCGCGCTCGGCCAGACGCTCGACCTGCCGGCAGCCGAATTGTCGAGGGGCGACGGCGACCCGTCAGCCGCGAAGATTCGCGATCACGAATTGTGGATGGATGGCGCGATGCGGAAAGGCGCCATCTACGATCGCGCGAAGCTGCGCCAGGGCGACATCATCCCCGGCCCCGCCATCGTGACCGAGATGGATTCGACCACGCTGATCGAAACCGGATGCGTCGCCACCGTCGATGCGGTCGGCAAC
This sequence comes from uncultured Sphingopyxis sp., assembly GCA_966250105.1. Classification (GTDB taxonomy): domain Bacteria; phylum Pseudomonadota; class Alphaproteobacteria; order Sphingomonadales; family Sphingomonadaceae; genus Sphingopyxis. The sequence continues at coordinate 155,817 of CBINGC010000001.1, forward strand.
ATCCTCATCAACCTCGCCTGATCCCGAAAGGAGGACCCAGACCATGCCCGCACGGATCATCCAGACCAACGAAACGCCGTTCGACACGGTGGCGATCGACCCCGTCACGCTCGACATCATAGAAAATGCCCTGCGCAACGCGCGCGTCGAGATGGACGCCACGCTGGTACGCACCGCCATGTCGCCCGGTATTCGCGAACAGGGCGACGCCTTTCCGCTGATTGCCGACCATGAAGGACGGATGATCGTCGGCCAGTTCGGCAGCTTCATCGGCGGCTTCCTGCGCGGTTATGACGGGACGATCGAGGAAGGCGACATGTTCTTCCTGTCCGACCCCTATTCGGTCGAGGGCGCGATCAGCCATTCGAACGACTGGCTCGTTCTCCTGCCCGTCTTCAAGGACGGCCGCCTGCTCGCCTATACCGCGATGTTCGGCCACCAGTCCGACATCGGCGGAATGGTGCCGGGGTCGATGCCGATCCACGCGACCAACATCTTTCAGGAAGGCGTGCGCATCCCGCCGGTGAAAATCTATCGCGGCGGCGAATACAACGAGGATCTGGTCAAGCTGGTGCTGCACCAGTCGCGCACCCCGCAATGGTGCGCCGCCGACCTCAACGCGCTGATCGCCTCGTGCCGCGTCGCCGCGCGCCGCGTCGAGGAAATGGCCGACCGCTTCGGCATCGACACCTATGTGTCGGCGACAGGCGAGCTTTTGGCGCGTAACCACCGCGCCATGAAGACGCTGTTGTCGCAGGCGGTGTCCGAGGAAAAGGTCAGCTTTCAGGATTATCTGTGCGACGACGGCATGGGCTTCGGCCCCTATCGCCTCAAATGTACGATGTGGCGCGAGGGTGCGAGGGTCATTCTCGACTTCGACGGCACCGACCCGCAATCGGTCGCCTCGATCAATTTCTATATGAACGAGAATATGTTCAAGATGTTCTTCGGCATCTACATGATCATGGTCTTCGACCCGCAGATCATGTTCAACGACGGCTTCTATGACCTGATCGAGGTCCGCATTCCCGAGGGGTCGCTGCTCAAGCCGAAATTCCCAGCCGCGCTGTCGGGCCGCACCCACGCGCTGGGCCGCATCTTCGACATTCTCGGAGGGCTGCTCGGCCAGAAGACGCCCGAATTCCTGAACGCCGCGGGCTTTTCCTCGTCGCCGCACCTCTTCTACGCGGGCACCGACCGCAAGGGCGAGTGGTTTCAGCTGTTCCAGATCGGCTTCGGCGGCATTCCGGGGCGCCCGATGGGCGACGGACCCGACGGCCATTCGCTGTGGCCGGGCTTCACCAACGTGCCCAATGAATTCCTCGAACGCTATTTTCCGCTGGTCATCGAGCGGTACGAGACTGTCGCGGATTCGGGCGGCGCGGGCCTCAACCGCGGTGGTAACGGCATCATCATGTCGTACCGCTTCCTCGAACCCGGCGTCATCGCGCTGCACGACGACCGCTGGTTCGTGCCGCCATGGGGCGTCAATGGCGGCAAGCCGGGCGCCCGCGCGCGCAAGATTCTGGAAAAGCCCGACGGATCGCAGATCGTGCTCGGCAACAAGGTCGAAGACGTCAAGGTCGAGGCCGACGACGTGCTGCACTTCGTCACCTGGGGCGGCGGCGGCTGGGGCGACCCGCTCGAACGCGACCCGGCGCTGGTCGCCAAGGAAATCGGGCAAGGGCTGGTCACGATCGAGGGCGCACGCGCCTATGGCGTGGCGATCGGCGATGACGGCCAGGTCGACGCCGCCGCAACCGGCGCGCTGCGCGAGGCGATGCGCGGCGAACGCGGTGCGATTGAGGTGTTCGATTTCGGTCCCGACATCGAAACGCTGCGCGCCAATTGCGAGGCCGAGACCGGCCTTCCCGCGCCTGTCCAGCCGCGCTGGGCGAACTATCAGGCCGCGGCGGAATAATCGCGAAGGTATAGATGATGATGAATGAAGTGAACGAGGGTGCCCTGAAGGGCATCCGGGTGGTCGAACTCGGCCAGTTGATTGCCGGCCCCTTCTGCGGTCAGCTTCTCGGTGACATGGGGGCTGAGATCATCAAGGTCGAGCCGCCCGAAATCGACGGAAAGGGTGGCGATCCGATGCGCCACTGGGGCCATGGCGATGCAAAGCTGTGGTGGGAGGTCGTGTCCCGCAACAAGAAGTCGGTTTCGGCCAACCTTCGCGTCCCCGAAGGGCAGGAACTGGTCCGCAAGCTCGCGGCGACCGCCGACATATTGATCGAGAATTTCAAGCCGGGAACGCTCGAACGTTGGGGCCTTGGCCCCGACGCACTGCACGCGATCAACCCCCGCCTCATCATCGTGCGCGTGTCGGGCTATGGTCAGACCGGCCCCTATTCGAGCCGTGCGGGCTTCGGCGGCATCGGCGAGGCGATGGGCGGCTGGCGCTATATCGTCGGCGATCCCGACCGCGCGCCGAGCCGCATGGGCGTGTCGATCGGCGACAGCCTTGCCGCAACCTATGGCTGCATGGGCGCGCTCGCCGCGCTCCACGCACGCGAACGCACCGGCAAGGGTCAGGTCGTCGACAGCGCGCTCTATGAAGCGGTGCTCCAGGTCATGGAAAGTCTCGTCCCCGAATATCTGGTATCGGGGCATATCCGCAAACGCACCGGTTCGATCCTCGAGGGCGTCTCCCCCTCGAACGTCTATCCGACGAGCGACGGCGAATATCTGATCGGCGCCAATCAGGACGCGGTCTTCGCGCGCCTCTGCACGGCGATGGGCCGCCCCGAACTCGCGACCGACGAACGCTATGCGACGCATATCGCCCGCGCCAACAATCTGCGCGAGCTCGACGACATTATCGCCGAGTGGACGCGGACGCTGACCGTCGACGAACTCGAAGCATTGATGATCGAGCACAGCGTCCCCGCCGGCAAAATCTATCGCGCGCCCGAGATGCTCGACGATCCGCACTTCGCCGCGCGCGGTGCGCTGGTCGAGGTCGAGAGCGAACGCTGGGGCAAGTTCCGGATGCAAAACGCCTTTCCCAAATTGTCGGACACGCCCAGCAGCATCCGCGCACCCGCGCCGACACGGATCGGCCAGCATAATGACGACATATATCGCGGCCTGCTGGGCATGACCGAGACCGAGATCGACGCGCTGAAGGCTGCCAAGGCGATATGAGCACGCGGCCGCGGACTCTCTATGAGAAGATATGGGACGCACATGTCGTCGACCGCCGCGACGACGGAACCTGCCTGATCTATATCGACCGCCATCTCGTCCATGAAGTGACCAGCGCGCAGGCGTTCGAGGGCCTGCGGATGGCGGCGCGCGGCGTCCGCCGCCCCGACCTGACGCTCGCCGTGCCCGATCACAACCTGCCGACGACGCCGCGCCGCGACAAGAGCGGCGCGCGCATCCCGATCGCCGATCCGCAAAGCGCCGCGCAGCTTGCGGCGCTCGAAGCGAACGCGCCGGCCTTCGGCATCCGCTACATCGGCGACGCCGATCCCGAACAGGGTATCGTCCATGTCGTCGGCCCCGAACAAGGCTTTACCCTGCCCGGAACGACGCTGGTCTGCGGCGACAGCCACACCTCGTCGCACGGCGCGCTCGGCGCGCTTGCCTTCGGCATCGGCACTTCGGAGGTCGAGCATGTGCTCGCCACGCAGACGCTACTGCTCAAGCAATCGCGGACGATGGAAGTGCGCATCGACGGCACGCTCGGCTTCGGAGTCAGCCCGAAGGACGTCGCGCTCGCTATCGTCGGGCGGGTCGGGGCTGGCGGCGGCACCGGCCATGTCATCGAATATCGCGGCTCGGCCTTCGCGGACATGTCGATCGAAGGCCGGCTCACCATCGCGAACATGTCGATCGAGGCGGGCGCGCGATCGGGGCTTTTCGCGCCCGACGAGGCGACCTTCGCCTATCTGCGCGGGCGCCCGATGGCGCCCTCCGGGGACGAATGGGAACGGCAACTCGCCCGGTGGCGCGCGCTTGCCACCGATCCCGGCGCCGCCTTCGACAAGTCGGTCGCCCTCGATGCCGGCACCATCGCGCCCGGCGTGACTTGGGGCACCAGTCCCGAAGACGTCGTCGCGATCACCGGCACCGTTCCCGATCCGGGCAGCTTCGCACAAGACGCCAAACGCGACGCCGCGCGCAAATCGCTCGACTATATGGGCCTCGCGCCCGGCACGCGGATGCAGGACGTCGCGGTCGAGAATATCTTCATCGGTAGCTGCACCAACAGCCGGATCGAGGATCTGCGCGCCGCCGCCGCGATCCTGCGCGGCCGCCGGATCGCCGGCTCGATCCGCCAGGCGCTGGTCGTCCCGGGGTCGGGTCTGGTGAAGCGTCAGGCCGAGAAGGAAGGTCTCGACCGCATCTTCGTCGAAGCGGGCTTCGAATGGCGCGAGCCCGGATGTTCGGCCTGCCTCGGCATGAATCCCGACAAGGTTCCGGCCGGCGAACGCTGCGCATCCACCAGCAACCGCAACTTCATGGGGCGGCAGGGGCCCGGCGCGCGCACCCATCTCCTGTCGCCGGCGATGGCCGCAGCCGCCGCGCTGACCGGGCGGCTGACCGACGTTCGCGATCTCGCCCGAGACGCACTATGAACGCTCCGCTGACGTATATAGCCGGCCGCGCCTATCCCTTCGGCATGAAGAATTGCGACACCGACGTGATCATCGGCGCCGAATGGCTGAAGACGATCAGCCGTAAGGGGCTGGGCGTTGGAGCCTTCGCCGCGCTGCGCGCGACGCCCGGTCACATTCTCGCAGACCCCGAATATGCGGGCAGCCCGATCCTGATCGCTGGCGACAATTTCGGATGCGGTTCGAGCCGCGAGCATGCGGCGTGGGCGCTCGCCGACTTTGGTATCAGAGCGATCATAGCTCCCAACTTCTCCGATATCTTTGCGAGCAACGCCTTCAAGAACGGTATCCTGACGCTGACGCTGACGGAGCAGGTGGTCGATCATCTGATGGCGATCGCGCCCAGGCAAAGCTTCGCCATCGATCTGGCGGCGCAGCGGCTCACGTCATCGGCTGGCGAGCATTTCGACTTCGAGATTGATCCGTTCCGCAAAGATTGCCTGCTGAATGGGCTCGACGAAATCGGTATCACGCTGTCGCTCGCCGACAAGATTTCCCGGTTCGAAAAGCGCAGCCCCAACCCGTCCCCACCGAGTGCGACAAACCCGTTCCTTGACAGTTTTCGGCGCTGATCTCCATCTGACCGCGCAGCTGCAAGCGGTCTCCGACATCTTCCGCCGTTTCTAGCTTTCTGGACTGTCGCTCTGAAACAGCAGGGGTTCATGACCCGGAAGCGTAAGCACCGAACGACCGGTTTCGCACCACAGATGCCCGGTCGCGCCGCACGTCAGCGTCGCGAAATCGTCGTCGGATACGATCAGGATCGGAATGGGCATGCCATAAAGATCATCGGCAACCAGGGCGCCGATCGTCAAAATCGGGTCGGCGCGCGTGGTGATCACGCCGGCCGGCGCGCGCTTCGCGCGGGCAAGTTCGACCAGCGCGCTCGACGAAGAGGAAGATCCGCGGCTTCCCGGCATCGCCAGCAGCCGATCGGCGAGTATGGCCCCCCGCTGCGGATGGGAGACATCGACGATGCGGCCGGTTTGCAGGTCAACTCCGCCCCAAAGGCTAAGTGGATCGGAGAGCTTCAGAACCGTCCCGCTTGCCATCCCCTCGATCAATGCATGCCCGCGGATCAGCATGGCGCTGCGACCCTGCCCGTCTCGGCCGACCGGATGCAACGCTCAAGCGTCATCAGCGCGACGCGGCGCCCGAGATTGCCGGGACCATAATGGGCATATTTTCCGGAGGTCGTCAGGATCAGTCCCGACGTCTGACGCACGACCGGCGCCAGATAGGTGCAGGTGTCGACGACGATATGGACACCAAAGGCGCGCAAGGGGTCGAACGCCGGATCGTCCGCGACCTGGGCCGCGATCTCGCGCGACGTCGACACGTAGATTTCGGTTGCCGCCGACCTGCGGCGCCCGTCGACCGCCCGGTTGAGAAGCGCGAATTCATCGATCGAATAATGCGGCGTGCCAAGGCAGACGGCCGCGACGGCCTCGCCCTCTACCGCCTGGCATAGCGACGCGATGGCCGCTTCGAGCTCGGCCGGCGACACGGCTTCGACCGGCACCCCCGCCGTCGGCATATCGGCGGCCTCGGGCGTTACCCCTTCGGCATGGAACAGCGCGAGCGCGCCCGACGAGGCCCCCGTTGCGCCGAGCGCTTTCAGCTCATCTTCGCTCGCGCCGGACGGCAAGCCGCGAAGAAAGGGAATGATGCCCGGCGCGCGGCGGCCGACGACATAGCCGATCGCGGCGAAATAAAGGTCGCGCGGCAGCCGCGCCGCCTCGACCGAAGGGAGGTCGAAAATGATCGCCGGCCGCCGTGCCTCGTCGCGATGCAGGCCCGCCAGCGGCACGCGTCCGGTCAGCGCGGCACAGAGGTCGGTAAAATCGCCATAGCGATCGGTGCGCGCGCCGAGCACCGAATTGATGAAGACGATCGCATTGGATTCGGCCCACGCAACATGCTCGCCGCGCCGCGGACGCACCATGCGCTGATAGGGCGCACAGGTCAGCGTCGGCAGGCAGCCGAGCCGTTCGTGCAACCGCGTCAGCTTTTTCTGCTCGGCGATGACCGCCGACGGGCCGCAATGCCAGCCGGGATGCGTGACGTCGACCGCCGCGACGTTGAGCGTCGTCGGAACGCGCACCTTGCCGCCCAGATCGACGAAGCGCCGAGCGAAATCGATGCTCGACGGACCATGGTAAAGGCATCCGTCGATATGCGCGGATTCGATCGAAATGAACCGTTCGGCCCCGCATGCTTCGCCGTAACGGACGAGAAGCGCCATCGCGCGCTCAGCGGCTGCGCCATGTTCGCCGGCCAGCAGCGCGCGATCGAGCGGTTCGAGTATCATAGCGCACCGCCCCCCGCCACGAGTTCGGCCGCGGCCAGATCTTCGATCGCGGTGCCTACCGACTTGAACAATGTGATCGCATCGCGGTCGTCGCCGCGCCCCGGATGCGCGCCCGAACACAGCGCCGCAAGATCGGCCTCGATCGCATCGGCATCCATCGCGCCGGCGGCGATCGCTTGAAGCAGATCGCCCGCCTCCTCCAACGCGCCTTCGCGCGTATCGACGAAGACGCGCGCGCGGGCGAAGCTGTCAGCATCGGCCTCGCACATGTCGGGCCGGAAGGCGCCGATCAGGTCGATATGCATGCCGGGTCGCAGGTCCGCGCCCGCGATCAGCGGCGCCGTCGCAAGGGTGGCGGCCGACACGATATCGGCTTCGGCCAGCCCCGCTTCGACCGTCGCTATCGCCGCGGCGGGATATCCCTGTTCGCGCGCCGCACGGACGGCGGCGTCGGCTTTCGCCGCGTCGCGCCCCCATATCAGAACCCGTTCCAGCGCGAAGGCCGAGGCATAGGCTTCGATAATCGGCGCGTTGAGCGCCCCCGTGCCGATCACGAACAGGGTCGCGGCCTCGGCCCGCGCGAGCCGCGATGCGGCAAGAACCGAAGCGGCGGCGGTCCGGCGGCGGGTAAGCGCGGCGCCGTCGATCAGCGCGATCGGCCGCCCGGACGCCCGCTCGGTCAGGACATAGGTCGACGCGATCGAGGGGCGCCTGCGCGGATCGACGGTAACGATCTTCGTCCCGATCCGCTCATCGCGCTTCCACGCCGGCATGACGAGCAGCGACGCGCCTTCCATATCGGCGGCGAGCCGCGAGGGGGCGCAATATTCGCCCGAAGCGAAGGCGCGCCGCAACGTGGCGATCAACGCGGGCATCGGCGTCGCCCGCGCGACCGCTTCGGCGTCGTACCAGGCAACCGTCGCGGCGGCTTCGGTCATACGCCGGGGGTTCGCAGCTTCAATATCTCGCGCGTCTCGGCCGGCGTCGCGACCTCATAGCCGCCGACCGCGTTGACGAGCGTATAGGCGCGCTCGACGAGCTGCCCATTGGTCGCCCAGACGCCGCGCGACATATAGAGATTATCCTCCAGCCCGACGCGGATGTTGCCGCCGAGCAGCAACGTGTGCGCGAGCATCGGCATCTGTTCGCGGCCGATCCCGAACGCCCCCCAGATCGTGCCCGGCGCCATCAGGCTCTTCTGATAGAGGATCGTCTCCACGCCGTGCGGCGCCGCCCATTGCACGCCGAGGACCATCTGCATCATCGCCGGGCCGTCGATCAGCCCTTCCTCGACCAGCTTGTTGCCGAACAATATGTCGCCGGGACCGAACACTTCGAGTTCGGGTTTCACCCCGGCCGCCTGGAAGCGTTTCGCCATCGCGCGCAGCGTATGCGTCGGGCTGAAATAAATATATTCGGTAGGGCCCTCGACCTGGTTGTTGGTCACGATGTCGAGCGTCGCGATCTCGGGCAGCAGTTCCTCGACATGCGCGACGCGCTCGTCGACGCCGACGACGTCGCTGCCGGGCAGCATATGCCCTTCGCGCTCGGGATCGGGCAAGAAATAGGCGCCCATGCCGCAGGTCAGATTGAGCACGATGTCGGTACCGGTCTGGCGGACGCGGTCGACGACCTCGCGGAAATGTCCGCGGTCGCGGTTGCCTTCGCCCGTCTCGGGGTCGCGGACGTGGATATGGACGATGCTCGCGCCGGCCGAGGCGGCCTCGATACAGGCGTCGGCGATCTGCTTCGGCGTGACCGGCATCGACGGATGCTTCTTGTTATAGGGCGCGCCGCCGGTGACCGCGCAGGTCAGGATCGTCTTCTTGTTCATCGTCATTCTTCCCATTCCATATTGCCGCTGACGGCGATGATCTCGCCGGTGATCTTCTTGCCGGCATCCGAGGTGAGGAATTCGACCATGTCGGCGAACTCGCCGAGTTCGACCTTGCAGCGCAGCGACACATATTTGAGATAGTCGTTCTCGATGTCTTCGAAGCTGCGGCCCGTCGCGTCGACGTTGCGCTGGACGATGAAGCGGAAGCGGTCGTTGTTGATGATCCCGGGCAGGATCGCGTTGACGCGAATGCCCGACGGGCCCAGTTCGCGCGCGCTGTTCTTCGTCAGCCCCTCGACCCCCGCTTTCGACGCGATATAGGGCGCCCGAAACGGGATGCCGGTGCGCGTCGAACAGGTCGAGAAGTTGACGATCGATCCGCCGCCGTTCGCCTTCAGCATCGGGACGGCGCGCTTCATCGTGTAGAACATGCCCGACAGGTTGACCGCGATCGTCTTGTCCCACTCGTCCTCGTCGATATCCTCGATCGGCGCGCGCGGCCCCGCCATGCCGACGACATTGACCAAAATCGACAGGTCGCCGACGTTCGCGCGGACGTCGTCGAACAGCGCGTCGACCTCGCCGCGCACGCCGACGTCGGTGACACTGCCGCTCATTCCCGGATTCGCCGCGAGCGTCGCCGCAACCGCATCGCCGCGCACGTCGCAGATATGCACCTTCGCGCCCTTTTGCAGGAAACGCTCGGCAATCGCGCGGCCGACGCTGTCGCCCGCTCCCGTAACCAGCACTCGTTCCATGAAGCCTCCCTTGAAAGTCATTGTGTTTCGGCCGGCAGCATCAGTTGCGCCGCGATGGCGCGTTCGCGCTCGGACAGGGGTGTCGCCTTGCGCGCGTCGAGGTCGAAGCGGACCGTGACACCTTCCAATATCGTGCAAACCGTCGCGTCGGGGCGCCGCGACAGGATCGTCCGGTGCCGGATCGACGTGCGCCCGACCGACAATATGCCGCTCGAAAGGACGAGCAGGTCGCCCGCAATCAATTCGTGAAGATATCGAATCTCGTGCGAGACGTCGGCCCAGCCGGCGTTGCGGCCATCGGCCTGCCCCGCCGTCGGACCGAAAAAGCCCAGCAAATGATAAACTGCATTGTCGAGCAGCGGCATCTGATGCTGCACCGACATGTGCCCCATTGCGTCGCAATGCCAGGGAAAGACGACTCCGCGAAAGGTTTCGACTGGCGCGGTTGCCGCTGATTCTAGGATGTTTTCGGGTTCCATGACGCGCCTTTCCGTTGCCGACGGCGCCGGACTAATCACCTGCGCTTGACTTGTCTACACAGATTATACACAATGTGTTCATTGGGTATTCGCACTCTCGTCACAATCCATAAATCGTGCAAAAGGGGACAATATGCGTAGCAAGCTGAAGACAGGATCGGGCCTTGGCGTTCTCGCCGCTTTGCTGTGGACGGCCCCCGCCGCCGCCCAGACTGCGGACGAAGCCGACGCCGGGGGCGCGAACGAAATCGTGGTGACCGCGCAAAAGCGCGAAGAGCGACTCCAGGACGTGCCGATCTCGATCACCTCGCTCGGCGGCAAGGACCTCGACGCCCAGGCGAGCGGCGGCGTCTCCGAGGCGCTGCGCTCGGTTGCCGGCATCTCGATCACCAATTCGCCCCAGGGCGGCGGCACCCAGCTCACGATCCGCGGCGTCGCCGCGAACGGCGCGACGCTCGCTGGATCGAGCACCTCGGCCTTCTATATCGACTCGGTTCCCTTCGGCCTCGTCAAGTCGGCGATCCTGCCCGACACCAACGCCTATGACATGTCGCGCATCGAGGTGCTGCGCGGTCCGCAGGGCACGCTTTATGGCGCCAACGCGCTGAACGGCGTCGTGCGCGTCCTCACCAACGATGCGAACCTCGATCGCTTCGAGCTCAAGACCCGCGCCGGCGTCGCAGCGACCGAGGGCGGCGACCAGAGCTATCGCGGCGACATGGCGGTCAATATCCCGCTCGTCGAAGGCAAGCTCGGCCTCCGCGTCGTCGGCGGCTTCGAAAGCGCCGGCGGCTGGATCGATCAGCCCGCGCGCGGCGCCGAGAACGCCAACGACACGCGTTCGCGCAATGTGCGCATCAAGCTCAACGGCCAGCCGACCGACGATTTCAGCTTCGGCCTGTCGGCATGGATTTCGCGCATCGACCAGGACGCGCCCGCCTATGCCAATGACGCCGGCGACCAGCTCACCACCGTGCCGCTGCCGCAGAAGCTCAACTATGACGCGTTCAGTGCCAAGCTCGGCTACGACTTCGGCGCCTTCGAGGTGTCGAGCGCGACGAGCTACCTCAAATTCTCCAACCTCAGCGAGCGCGACTATACCAACCTCGGCGCCAATCAGACGCTCCACACCGAAATCAGCTCGAAGATCTTCACCGAGGAGCTGTTGATCAACTCGACCGGCGGCGGCGACTGGCGCTGGTCGGTCGGCGGTTTCTACCGCGACGCATCGGATCTTCTGAACCAGACCTTGTTCGTGCTCCCCGCACCGATCAACTTCAAGGACAAGTCGCGCTCGTTCGCAGCGTTCGGCGAAGTTACGCGCAGCTTCATGGACGGCACGTTCGAAGTCACCGGCGGGCTGCGCTATTTCAAGGACCGCGTGACCCAGATCGAGCTGACCCCGACCACCGGCAACCCGGCACAGCCGCTCGCGCGCCGCACCGACACCTTCGATGCGGTCACCCCGCGCGCGGTGATCACCTGGCTGCCGAGCCGCAAGTTCACGGCCTATGCGTCCTATTCGCAAGGTTTCCGCAGCGGCTTCAACCAGAGCCCGACGATCATCCGCACCGCCCCCGGCATCCCGCCGGTCAAGGCCGACCGCCTGTCGAACTATGAGGTCGGCGCGAAGGGCAGCCTGCTGGACGGCGCGCTGACCTTCGACGCCGCTGTCTATTATATCGACTGGAAGGATATTCAGCAGAACCTCAACGTCGATATCGACGGCGTCGTGTTCGCCGCGTCGGTCAACGGGCCCAAGGCGAGCGGCTTCGGCGCCGATCTCGCGCTCACCGCCCACCCGCTCGAAGGGCTCGACATCGGCGGCACCTTCAGCTGGAACGGCCTCGACCTCGCCGGTCCGATCGTGACGCAGACCGCCGCCGGACCCGTTACCCTCTACCAGAAGGGCGACCGGCTCGCCTTCTCGCCCGAATATACTGCGAGCGGCTTCCTCGATTATCGCTTCCCGGTCGGACAAGCGGGGCTGAAGGGCGTGCTGTCGGGGTCGCTCACCTATCGCTCGAAGATTCCGGCGCGCCTCCTCGCCGGCGGCGCAGCGCGCTATTTCCTCAGCGACGAACCCTTGCTCGCACGCGGCAGCATCGGGCTCGAATCGCCCGACAACTGGACCGCGTCGCTCTATGTCGAAAATATCGGCAACTGGAACGGCATCACCCAGCCGCCGACGGACATCAGCCAGGAATATCGCATGCGCCCGCGCACGGTGGGCCTGCAGTTCGAATTTCGTTATTGAATCTCTTGGGGCCGGAGCGATCCGGCCCCTGTTCATTTAAAAGGTTTTCCCGTGCCCTCCCCGGATAATGATCTCCCCTCACCCGCTGATGCGATCGAAGCGCGGGTCCGCGATTATTTCGAGCGCCTCTATCGCCCCGGCACGGCGCAATTCCATGGCATCGTCCATGTCGCGCCGAATCCCGTCAGCGGGACGATCGCCTTTTCGGGCCCGATGATGCGCGCCGGCGGCGGCTTTCCCGTCACCCGCATCGGCCTTCTCGCGCCCGACGGCGCGGTGACGTTGCTCGGCAGCGACGATGCGAACGACAGCCAGCCGAAATGGTCGCCCGACGGCCGGCGGCTCGCCTTCCTGTCCGATCGCGACCATGGCGCCGGCAATTTCCAGCTGATGATCGCACCGGCCGATACGCCCGATCGCACCGCCGCTCCCGCGCCGCTCGCGGGGCAAGCGGTGGAAAGCTTCGCCTGGGCGGCCGACAGCCGCCGGATCCTGATCCAAAGCGCCGACGCTGGCGCCGACGCCGCGGGATCGGCGGCGACGGCGCGGATCGGCGCGGGTCCGGCCGAACGCCCCTCGTGGATGCCGACGGTCGAAACCGGCGGTCACGACGGCCTATGGCGCCACGCGCATATCCTCGACACCGAAAACGGCGCGCTCGCGCGCGTCGGCGCCGACGGCCAGAATGTCTGGGAAGCGGACTGGTGCGGCCCCGACGCGGTCGTCGCGATCATATCGGCCAGCCCGACCGAGGGCGGCTGGTATCAGACCGAAATCGCGATCGCTCCCGCGGCGGGCGGCGCCTTCGAGCGCTTCGCCGCCCCCGAGGTCGAGATCGCGGGCGTCACCGCCTCGCCCGACGGCAAGACGATCGCGGCGATCGAGGGACGCTTCCACCGCACCGTCCAGCTCGGTTCGCTCATCCTCTACGACCGCGCGACCGGCGCGGCGCGCGAACCCGACATCGGCGCGCAGGTGTCGGCGCTCGCGTGGCGCGACGCGAACCGCCTCTTCTTCGCCGGCTTCGCCGCGCCCGGATCGGTCGCGGGGACGCTCGACATCATTAGCGATACCACCGCGATCGAATGGCGCGCATCGGGGACTGCGGGGCGCAAGATACCCTTTGCGGTTCCCGAGCGCGACGATGCCGTCCTCGTCCCCGGCCACGCCTTCGACCGCTACCCCTATCTCGCGCGCTCGACTCCCGCCGGCGAGGAGATGCTTCTCGACCTCACCCCGCCCGATCTCGCACCGATCCAGGCGCGGATGAAGCCCGCCGAGGTCGTGCGCTGGCAGGGCGGCGACGGGCTCGACATTCTCGGCTATCTGGCAATGCCCGAGGGGGTCGAGCGTCCGCCGCTCGTCGCCTTCATCCACGGCGGCCCCTCGCATCTGTTCCGCGACAGCTGGAGCTTCGACAATCCGCTCGCGGCGCTGCTCGTCAGTTCGGGCTATGCCGTGCTGTTCCCCAATCCGCGCGGCAGTTCGGGACGCGGGCTCGACTTCGCATCGCGCGTGATCGGCGACATGGCGGGCGAGGATGTGCACGACATATTGGCGGGCATCGACCATGTGATTGCCCACCATCCGGTCGACGGCGGCCGGCTGTTCGTCACCGGCGGCAGCTATGGCGGCTTCATGACCACCTGGCTCGTCGGCCAGACGCAGCGCTTTCAGGCCGCGTGCGCGATCGCGCCGCTGACCGACATGCGCAGCCAGTATTTCACCGCGCATCATCCCGAATTCCTGTCGCTTTATTCGAAGGGCGATCCCTATGATGTCGGCGGCACCTTCGACCAGCGGAGCCCGCTCGCGCACGCGAACAAGGTTACCACTCCGACGCTGCTGATCGCGGGCGAGATGGACAAGACCACCCCGCCGGCGCAGGCGGTCCAGTTCCATCACGCGCTCGTCCTAGCCGACGTGCCGACCGAACTGGTTCTCTATCCCGAAGAGGGCCACGCCGCCGCGCGCTTCGAAGCGCAGATCGATCAGGGAACGCGCGTGCTGCGCTGGTTCGCGCAGTGGGAAGGCCGCAATGGTGGCCGCTAGCCCGCCCCCCGCCGCACGGGGCGGCGGCGCGGCGCATCTTTATACCCCGGCGCGCCGCTGGACCTTTCTCGCGATCCTGTTCCTCGTCGGCGCGTCGAGTTCGATCGACCGCGTCGTCATTTCGGTGCTGCTCGAACCGATCAAGCAGGAATTCCAGGTCTCCGACACCCAGCTCGGCCTGCTCAGCGGCCTGTCCTTCGCGCTGCTCTATTCCGCATTCGGTCTGCCGATCGCGCGCTTCGCCGATCGCGGCAACCGGAAAAAACTTATCGCGGCCGCGATTTCGGTGTGGAGCCTGATGACGGTGCTCTGCGCCGCCGCCGCGAGCTTCTGGCAGCTCCTCCTTGCGCGCATCGGCGTCGGCGTCGGCGAAGCGGGCGCGACCCCGCCTGCCCAGTCGCTGATCGTCGATTATTTCCCGACCGCCCAGCGCGCCCGCGCGATCGGCATCTTCGCGACATCGGGCACCGTCGGCTATCTGATCGGGCTGTCGGCGGGGTCGCAGCTTGTCGCCGCCTATGGCTGGCGCGCGACGCTCGTCGCCTTCGGCCTGCCGGGCCTCCTGATTGCCGCGCTGGTCTGGTGGGTGCTCGATGAACCCCGCCAGCGGATCGACGCCGCGGTGCCGCGCGCCAGCAGCGAGGATTTCCGCACCTCGGTCGGACGCCTCGCCGGCAAGCGATCCTTCGTGCTGATGCTGACGGGGTTCACCCTCTATCATTTCGCCGCCTATGGCTCGCTCGTCTTCGTCCCCTCCTATCTCGTGCGCGTGATCGAAAGCCCGATCGAGCAGGCCGGGCTCTATTATGGCGCGACCTCGGCGCTTGCCGTTCTCATCGGCAGTCTCGCCGGCGGCGCGATCCAGGATGCGCTGTCGCGGCGCGATCCGCGCTGGATCGTCCGCTTTCCCGCCGTCGCCTTCGGCCTCGCGGCGCTGCCCAATTGCGCAATGTTCCTGATCGATGATCTCACCGCCTTTCTGATCGTCAGCACGGTGGGCGGCATTCTGCTCTACGCCGCCCTGCCCGCGGCCTTCGCCGCGATCCACGCGGTATGCGGCAGCGCGCGCCGCGCGACGGCGATCGCGATCGTCCTCTTCTTCGGCAATCTCCTGGGCTTCGGCCTCGGTCCGGTGATCACCGGCGCGCTCAGCGATCATTTCAGCGCGATCCACGGCGCCGAGGGACTGCGCTACGCGCTGATCATCGTGATGGCGCTGACCGTTCCGACCGCGATCTTCTTCTATCGCGCAAGCGGCAGAGTTGCAGAGGATCTGGAAGACTGAAGCTGGCGGTCGCGGCTCAGCCGCGACCGTTCAGCGAGAAATCGGCGGTGCTTGCGCCGGCGACAAAGGTTTTCATCCGCTCGCGAAACTCGTCCGAATGCTCGTAGACGAGCCGCTCGGCCTCGGCCGCGTCGCCCCGGCGGATCGCGTCGATCATCTGATTGTGCTGATCGATGACGTCCGAATAGCTCAGCAGCGCCGCGCCATTCTGGCGAAAGGCGAGCAGCGACAGGCGCATCACCCCGCGCAGCATTTTCGAACAGTCGGCGGCGAGGAACTTGTTCCCGCACGCCTGATTGATCGCGTCGTGAAAGGCCCAGTTCGCCTCGACGATCAGGCGCGGATCGCGAGTTTCGCTCGCGGCCGCGAATTCGCGGTTCCGCTGTTCGAGCAGTTCGAGGTGGTGAGGCTGGCGGCGGAGCGCGGCCCAGCGCGTGGTCGCCCGTTCATAAAGCTCGAGAGCTTCGAGCACCTGCGGCACCTGATCGAGGTCGAGCGGCGCGACGCGGGCGCCCCGGTTCGGCGCCAGCACGACCAAGCTGTCGGACGCCAGCCGGATCAGCGCCTCGCGGATCGGCGTGCGCGAAAAGCCGAGCTCGCGGCTAAACTGGACCTCGTCCAGCTCGGTGTTCGGCGGCAGGTCGAGATTCAGAATCTGCTCGCGCAGCAAGGCATAGACCTTCTGCCCCGAGGACTGGCGGGCAACATCGTCGCTTATGTCGAGGACCTCCGCCGGATCGGCAGGCTTGTCGGATGTGGTTCGGGCGGCGCGCATCGCCGATCTCTACTCCGCATGGGTCATCGCAATCAACCTCGACATGAAGCGCGCGCCCGCCTCGATCTGCGCGATCTCGATATATTCGTCGGGACGATGCGCCTGGACGATCGAGCCCGGGCCGCAGATCACCGTCGACATGCCCGCGGTCTGGAATTGCCCGGCTTCGGCGCCATAGGATACCGCGCCCGCCGGGGCCGCGGCCTCGCTCAGCATCGCGGCCAGCCGCTCGGCCGCGCCCTCCTCCTCGCGGCGCAGCGGCGGGACCTCGGCGATCGTCCGTACCGTAATGCCGGTCTCCTCGCCCTCGTCCTTCAGACGCGCTCGCGCTTCCTCGATCGCGGCCCAGAAGGGCGCGAGTACGCCACCGACCTCGCGGTCGGGCACCGTGCGCAGGTCGAAGGTAAAGCGGCATTCGCGCGCCAGGATGTTCGCCGCGGTGCCGCCGTGGATCGTCCCCACGGTCAGCGTCGACCAGGGCGGGTCAAAGCGCGCGTCGCGATGGTCGGCGCGCTCGCTTTCGGCGATGCGTCCGAGCACGCCCAATATGTCGATCGCGACCATGTTCGCCGACACGCCCTCGTGCACCAGGCTCGAATGCGCCTCGCGCCCGGTGACGACGACTTCATAGAGGTGGATGCCCTTGTGGCTGTTGATGATCGCCATTTCGGTCGGTTCGCCCACGATCGCCGCGACCGGGCGATGCCCTTCGGCGACCAGCGCATCGATCAGGTCGGGCGCGCCGAGGCACCCGATCTCCTCGTCATAGGAAAAGGCGAGATGGACCGGGCGCGTCATCATGCGCGGCGTCAGATAAGGCACCGCCGCGAGCGCCAGCGCGATGAAGCTCTTCATGTCGGCAGTGCCGCGCCCGTAGAGCCGCCCTTCGTCTTCGACCAGCGTAAAGGGATCGCGGCTCCACGGCTGGCCTTCGACCGGCACCACGTCGGTGTGCCCCGACAGCACCAGTCCGCGCGCGTCGGCAGGCCCGATCGTCGCGAGCAGATTGGCCTTGCTGCCGTCGGCGTTGGCAATCCGCCGCGAAGCGACGCCATGCGCCTTCAGATATGCTTCCACATAGTCGATCAGCGCGAGGTTCGACGCGCTCGACGTCGTGTCGAACGCAACCAGATGCGTCAGGATTTCGATCGCCGACGCGGCGAGCGCGGGCGCAAGATTGTCGTCGCTTCGCGGCGCGGCGGTCATCGGCCGGTTCCTGCCGCGATCGGCACCGCAGGCGGCACGAACGACCGCCGCGCGCATCCCGTCTGCGCCCGCCGTCCAAAAACTTCTGGCATGAAAACCCCTGCTGCGAATGCGATATCAAATTGTTGTATACATCTTGTATTTTTCTCGTCGGCAGTCAATAGCGATTGCGACGAAACATGGTCGATATGCGCGATGATCGAAAAGTTGCCGGGTCTCTCACGCCCGGTTTTCGCGGCACCGGCCGGGATAGGAGGGAATTCGATGACCGGCATATCACGCCTCGCCCTGACGCTCGCCATAGTCATCGCGGCCGCCCATCCTTCGCCGCTCCGGGCCGACCCACGCGGCGCTATCACATCGCCCAACTCCAAAGGCGAACCCTATGTCATGCCGCGTTCCGAGGTACGGCCCCTGCGCTCGGATGTCGGGAGCGACTATCTCATCTACATCGCCTGGCCCCAGCAACCGCCGCCACCCGAAGGATATCCGATCCTCTACCTCCTCGACGGAAGCGAAAGCTTCGCGATCGCGGCGGAATATCAGAACCGGCTGGGCAGCTATGCGGGCATGGCTCCCGGCATCGTGGTGGGGATTGGCTATCCCGATGTCTCGCGCCGCAATTTCGACTACACGCCGGCCGTGCCGGAAGGCGTCCAACTTGTGCCGGGCATGGGTCCGACCGGCGGCGCCGAACCCTTTCTCGATTTCCTGGCCAACAAAGTTATTCCCCTTGTCGAGGCAGGCCATTCCGTCGATGCCAATCGCAGGACATTGGCTGGATATAGTCTCGGCGGACTGCTCACCCTGCAGGCGCTGTTCAAGCGACCCGACCTGTTTCAAACCTATGTCGCATCAAGCCCCTCGATCTGGTTTGGTGAAAAGCAGATACTGAAGATGCTGCCCGGATTTGCCGAGCGACTTGAAGGACTGCCGTCCCGCCGGCGGATGTTGTTGAGCGCGGGAGAATATGAACAATCGCCCCCTCCGGGGATGGAGCGGGATCCCTCCTGGCGCCGCATCGCCGATATCAGCCGACACGCACGGATGGTCGACAACGCCCGCGAACTCGCCGACGATCTCCAGTCCGCGCCGATGCATGTGGAGTTTCGCGTCGAGCCCGGCGAGACCCACGCCACGGGCAATTGGCCCGCCCTTCGCGATGCCCTTCGGCTCGCATTTCGGCGCGAACCGTGAGCGCCGCGGCCGGAAGCAAGGTCGCGCGGGCCTGGAAAGCGTCGATCGTCGCAGGTGTATTCGCGGCCATACCCACGCCGTCGGTTGCCGCTGAACCCACTCCCGAACCGGTACGGGTGATCTTCGACACCGACATGTGGGGCGATATCGACGACGCGCTGGCCCTCGCCGTGCTGAACGCGCTCGAGAACCGTGGTGAGGCGAAGCTGCTGGCGGTGACGAGTTCAACCGACGATCCGTCGACCGCGACCTTCATCGACGCGTTCCAGACCTTCTATGGCCGCGGCGACGTCCCGGTGGGCCTTGTCCGCAATGGCGTCACGGCGCGGCAGACAGTCGAACGATTTCCGTTCTTCGGTAGCGACGCAGGCTATACCGAAGTGCTGTCGAGCGCGGTGAAGCCTGACGGCTCCCTTATATTCCCGCGCGCGCTGATGGATGGCGAATCGGCTCACGACGCGGTCGCTCTGCTGCGCAAGGCGCTCGCTGCACAGCCCGATGCAAGCGTGGTCATCATCCAGGCTGGCTTCTGCACCAATCTGGCGAGATTGCTGGAGAGCAAGGGTGATGAAACTACTCCGCTCGACGGGATGGATTTGGTAAAACGCAAGGTACGGCTGTTATCGGTCATGGCGGGCGCCTATGCAGATCGAAACGGCGAGCCTCTCGCAACCGGAGCGCCGGAATTCAATCTGGTGCTGGATACTGCGTCCGCGCAGCAGCTCTTTGTGAAATGGCCGACGCCGCTCGTCGCCAGCGGCTTCGAGATCGGCTCCTCAATGCGGATAAAGGGTGCTTTCGTCGATCGCCATTACGGCTACGAGAAGCATCATCCGGTCTCGGCGGCATATCATCGCGTTGACAAAGTCTATCGCACGCCGGAGACCCCGCCGGATGCGCTTCACGACCACGCGACCTTTGACCTGACATCCGTACTTTATGCGATCCGTCCCGATCACGGCTATTTCAACCTGTCCGCTCCAGGAAACATCAGCGTGGAGCCCGACGGGTCCACCCGATTTATTGCGCATCCGGAAGGAAAGCACCGCTATCTTGTGATGGATGACGCACAACGCGCGCGCACTCTTGAGGCAATGACGATGCTGGCAAGTGAGCCGCCCATTCGGCGATGACCGGCTACACTTCGTCTTTCGACGCCAGCGGTACGGGCAGAGCGCACCGCAGCCAATAATGATCGGATCATTGAATGGCTCGCCTGCGCCGCCGCAGCCATTCACAACTCTCCAAGTTCCAGCAATCGTCAAAATATCGGGACATCATCAGCCCGCCATCATCGTCCTCTTATCGGAGATCCGGTAGCGACTCTGGCAATTTCCAATGTCAGATCAGAGGCGAAGATGTTTTTCCGAACCCCGTGGCCGCTCGGCCGCGCAATCATCGCTGCGTCCGCCATTGCAGCCTGTCCCGCCCACGCCCAGACCGTCGATGCTGCCGACGAACGTGCGGTCGAGCACGCCGCCGATGCGTTCGGCATCCGCATCGGTGTCGAGCAGATCGGCCTCTACAACGAAACGCAGGTGCGCGGATTCAATCTGCAGGATGCGGGAAACTACCGGATCGACGATGTGTATTTCGCCAAGTCGGGCGGGATCGTCGATACGGTGCTGTCGGGCGTCGTGACGCACGTCGGCTATAACGCGCTCGATGCCGATTTCGCCGCTCCGTCGGGCGTCGTCGAATATCGGCTGCGTTCGCCTTTCGACGCATCGCGCGTTCATGCCGAGGTGATGCTACGCGATTACGGCGGCCATTCCTATGACCTCCGGCTCGCACAGACGAGCACCGACGGTCGACTTGCCGGCCTTGTCGGCGCGCAGGCGTTGCTCGGCAAAAGCTCGTCGGGGCTTTCCCCGAAATATTACAGATTCGGCGCCGTCACCGAATGGCGCGCGGCCGAAGGAACGCGCGTCACGGGCTTCGCTTCGCTCAACATCTTCGATCTCGAGGGCTTTTATGGCGTCAGTGCGAGCGCAGCGGCGCTGCCGCCCAAGATGAAGCACCCGCGTCGCTACGTCACAAGCTGGAGCGATCATGACGGTACCGACCTCAACCTCGGCGTGATCGGCTCCGCTCGGCTTGGCACCGCTTTCGACATGACGGGCTCGCTCATCTATTCGCGGCTCGACCTCGATCGGGCCGATTTCACCCAGCTGGTAGTTGACGAAGATGGCGTGGGCCGCGCCACCGCTTTTTCCAATCGGCCCCGCGACAACGAGACCTGGTCGGCGTCGCTCGGCGGCAGCTGGCGCGTCGCGCCGGCCCACCGCCTCTATGTCGAGCTACGCGGTCGACAGACGCGGAACCGTTTTGCGCCGGGCGCCTCGGTCGATCTCGGGCCCTTCGACCTCGACGAAGGCATCGCCCCCTCCCCCGCGCCCGATCTGCCGCCGCTTCCGACCACGCTCGATGCGATCGATCAGGTCAGCGGGGCGTTCGGCTATGAAGCGACCATGGGGCGCCTGCGCCTGAAAGGCGGAATCCAGAAGACATGGCATCGCCGTGAAATCACCGCTCCCATACGCCCGCTGGAATCGGCGACGCAGCGCCCATGGCTGTACGACGCTTCGATCGCATTCGCGGTCGCGCCCGACTGGACGCTGTTTGCAAGCGTGACGCGCGGCCTCGAGGAATCGGGCGCGGCACCCGACAATGCCGCGAACCGCAACGACGTGTTGCCCCCGGCGATCTCGACACAACAGGAACTGGGCTTCCGGGGCCGACTGACCGACGGGCTGACGCTGATCGGTTCGCTCTTCGCGATCGAAAAGGCCGCGCCCGGCTTCGATGCGAACAATATCTTCGGCCTGTTCGGCGAGCTTCGGCACCGCGGGGCCGAACTGTCGCTCGTCGGCGACATTTCGCCGCATCTGCGCATCGTGTCGGGCGCGGTCTATCTAGACGCCCGGCGCAGCGGCGAGCCGGTGGAGACCGGCGCCTGGTCGAAGGAAGCCGTCGGCTTGCCCAGATTCCAGGCGATGACGGGTCTGACTTATACGGTTCCGACGGTCGAAGGCCTGTCATTCGACGGCCAGTTCAACCATTCGTCGAGCAGGCGCGTCTCCTCGCGCAGCGAATTGCGTACGCCGTCGCTGACGACCGTCGACGTCGGGCTTCGTCAGGCCTTCGACATCGGCCAGGCCAGGATGGCGGTCCGGGCACGGGTGACGAACCTGTTCGGCGCCGACAGCTGGGTCGCCGCCCGGTCGGAACTGCTCGACAGGCCGAGCCGGCGCGCTTTTCGCCTGTCGCTGACGATGAATATCTGACCCCAGATCCCGGAGACTCGCCTTGAAGACCTTCGTTCTTTCCCTGCTCGCCGCCGCCGCGCCCATGACAGAACCTGCTTCCGTGGAAGAGGTTTGCTCGCCGTTACCGGGCGCCCAGGTGCTTCGCTACACGGTCCGGCCTGACTTCATCATCATGGGCGAGGCACATGGAACGGCCGAACTGCCAGCCGCCTTTGCCGATATGGTCTGCGCCTTTGCGGCGATGGGCGAACCCTTGACGGTCGGAATCGAGTTTTTGCCTGCCGAGCAGGCCGCGCTCGACGCCTATCTTGCATCAAACGGGGATGCGGACGCAAAGGCCGCGCTTCTCGCATCGCCCGCCTGGTCGCTCCGCGACGGGCGCGCGAGCCAGGCGATCTTCGATCTTGTCGAGACGCTGCGGCGGCTCAAGGCAGGGCGCTCCGACATGCAAGTGGTCGCCTTCGACCATCCGAGCGAGCGAGCGGGGACATCGGCCGCGCGCGAGAAGGGCATGGCCGACCTGTTGCTGGCAGCGAAGCGGACGCGGCCCGCCGCGCCGGTCATTGCGCTGACCGGCAATGGCCATGCGGGCAAGAGCGAATGGACCTCGCTGGGCCCGCCCTTCGCCGCCATGTCGCAGCTATTACCCGAAGACCGAACCATCGCCATTTCCTTTGATGTCGGCGGCGGCGCAATCTGGGGCTGTCGCCGGACGGCCGAAGGTGCGCCTGAAGAATGCGGCCCGCGCCCGGTGACCGCGCGCGGCGAGATCGGCCCGCGCGGTCTCTCGATGGGCAGCAGCCGAAAGGGATTCGACGCGACCGTCTCGGTCGGCAAAGCCTTCACGGCGTCGCCCCCGGCAAAGGCCGGCCCATGAGCTGGCCGCGCTTCGGCGCGCGCATCCACCGACTTGCGCAACCGGCGAACGACGTCTGTTCATCGGGGGAGCGAGCCGCTACGCAGGGGTCGATCGACGATTTGTCCTTCGACACTGTCCAGGCGGCGATGAACGAGATGAACCCCATCACGGCGCGCCCGATCGAGCTCGCGATCGAGGCGCCATTCCGGCTGCGAGCGCTGGAGATCACTCCGGCCGCGCTCGAAATACGCCGTAACGGCGAGGTCGTCACGTTGGAACCACGCGTAATGCAGGTTCTGGTCGCCCTGCACCGCGCGGAGGGCCGCGTCGTCAGCCGCGAGGAATTGCTTGAACTCTGCTGGGAGGGACGCATCGTCGGCGACGATTCACTCAACCGCAGCGTCAGCCAGCTGCGCAAGGCGCTGGCCGACGAAGATGGCGTTTCGGTCGATACGATCCCGCGAGTCGGCTACCGGCTTCGGTTCGAAGCAAATCCGGCCGACATGCTCCCGGTTCCGGCCGAACGCGCAACCGGAACGCGGCTCTTCTCTCGCTCAAAGCTGTTCGCGTCCGTGGCGGTGCTCGCTGTCTGCGGCGTGGCGGCCGCCGCCGCATTCCATTTCGCTGCACCGCCCCCATGGTCCGCGAGCGGGGTGCGGCCGCTGACGCAAGAGCAAGGGGTGGAGATGTTCCCGGCCCTGTCGCCCGACGGGCTCCGCGTCGCCTATACCGCGGGACCCGGATTCTGGGAGCCGCGCGATATCTATCTGCGCAACGTCAGCGTCGGCGACGCCACGCCGCTCCGCCTGACCGACACGCCGGACGCCGACGAATCCGCGCCCGCGTGGAGCCCCGACGGGAGCCGCCTCGCCTTCCTCCGCGAGAATAAGGGCGACGGATGCACGATCGTGACGATGTCGCCCCCCAACGGCGCCGAACGGATCGTCGGCGAGTGCCCGGATCCGTATGCGGGCCTTGCCTGGCTCAATGCCAAAGAGCTGATCGCCGGGCATCGCCCGACAGGCGCGCGAGCGCGACGGCTCGTCGCGATCGACGTCGCCAGCGGCCATTCGCGGCCGCTCACAAACCCGCCGCAGGATATGCTCGGAGACTCGGCGCCTTCGGTGTCGGCAGGCGGCCGCTGGCTCGCATTTCGCCGGACCGCCGCGATGGGCAGCGACACCATCCATGTGCTCGAGGTCGCGACCGGAAAGACGCACGCGCTCACCGACGACGGGTGGAAAGCATCCGGCTTCACCTGGGCAAAGGACGAACGCACGCTGTTCTTCAGCAGCAACCGCGGCGGCGATTTCGGGCTTTGGGCGATCGACGCGCGCGGTGGATCGGAACCGCGTCGCGTCACCTTGGGCATGCTGCCGCTCGGCCGCATGTCGGCCGACCGTGACAGTCGGCAAATCGCGGTAGAGACGGGACGCATTCAGACCAATCTGGTGCGCATCGGCGCGAGCGGCGGCAACTTGTCGCCGATCACCACGGGCGAAGGAACCGATTGGGACCCCGATGTCCGCGCCGACGGGACGATCCTCTTCGCATCCGATCGCAGCGGCACGAACCAGATATGGGCGCACCGGCCCGACGGCCGGATCATCCGGCTGAGCGACATGCGGGCAAGCTATGTCTATGCCCCGCGCTGGTCGCCCAACGGTCGGCGTGCCGTCTTTCTGGCCGTGGTCCACGGGCGCACCGACATTTATTCGATCCGGCCCGATGGATCGGGCCTGGTGCGGATGACCGGCGACGGCGCGCCGAAGGGGCGCGCGCTCTGGGCGCCAGACGGCCGGCGCATTTTCTACACGGCGGTCAGCGGATCCGGCTGGCATCTGATGACGCTCGATCCGGGGTTGGGACGCGCATCGC
Source organism: uncultured Sphingopyxis sp. (assembly GCA_966250105.1). Lineage (GTDB taxonomy): Bacteria > Pseudomonadota > Alphaproteobacteria > Sphingomonadales > Sphingomonadaceae > Sphingopyxis. Next base: position 180,608 of record CBINGC010000001.1, read on the forward strand.
CGGTTCAGCGCAGCGCCGGCATCGCGATCATCGAACGCGCCGGGGCGCGGCTATTCGCTCGCCGCAACGGCGAAGGCGCGATCGTCGAACTCGACCCGCAGTCGGGCGCGCCGCGCGCGCTTTCCGCACGGATCGATGTGCCCGGCCTCGAATCCTGGGCGCCGCGCACCGACGGCATCGTCCATGTCCGCGGGAGCGGGCCCAAGGCCGAATTATGGCTTACGACCTGGGAGGGCGCGAGCCGGCGCCTCGCTCCGCTGCGCCAAGCGCCGCGCATCCCCTTCGCGATTGCCGCAGACGGCAGCATCATCACTCCGCAACTGATTGCGGACAACCGCGACCTGATGCTGATCGACCTCGACTGATCGCCGCTCAACGGCTGCGCAGCTCGATTCGCAGTTGGTAGATCCCAGGCCCCGTCCGCTCGAAACCACCCACGAAGGCTGCTTGCCAGTCATAATCCCGCTGCGGGGTCAGCGCGGCGCTGACCAGCATCGGCCGGCCGCGATGGCTGGCGGTGACCCGATAGGACGTCGGGCGCAGGCCGGTGATCACCCAACCCTCGCCCGTGTTCCGCAAGCTTCGCTCGATCGGCGCCCCGCCGCCCACCGGCTGCAAGGTCATCGTGACCTCTTCCAGCGGCGTATAGTCGCCGATCGCCGAATTGACGACGAGCATGCCCCCGACGCCATAGGGATCCTCCGCCGTCTGTTCGACGAAGCGCAGACGGAAATTGCGCACCGCGCCGGCGTTGCCAGCAAAAGGGGCAGCATTGTCGGGAACGAGGTCGACCATCATTGCGGAACCGCCGACCATCAGGCGCGCTTTCGCATGCGCCGTCCACACGCCCGGCGGCTGACGCAGGTCGATGCGATAGCGCCCCTGCCGATCGGTTCGGGCCGAACGGCTGATGCTGACACCGCCTGGGTTCGATTGATAGCGCACGGTGACCTCGGCATCGGCGACGGGCCCTCCCTGCTCGTCGAGCGCCTGCCCGATGACCGCTTCGCGCACCGGGGTCTGCGCATGGACCGGAGCGGCGGCCACGGCGATGGCGGCGAGGTAAAGTCTGATCATGGCGGGCTTTCCACCGTCAGCGAATGGCATAGCGGTCGAAAATGGCATCGAGCCGCCGCTGGTGGCGCTCGGTCAGCTCGACGCGGCGGCGAGTGAATTCAGCAATCCGGTCGGGCATATAGCCGTCGAGCGTCGCATCGAACGCCGCCAATTCGGTTTCGAAGCCCTTATACTCGTTCTGGAATGCCTGTTTGTAGCCGTCGCGCATGTCGAGAAACGGCCAGTCGGCGCGATGGATGTGGGGATCCCAGCTGTTGCGGACCTGTTTCAGCGCGCGCTCGGCGGTGCGCAGCCGGCCTTGTGCCGCGCGCGTGTCGGCATCGCCTAGCGGGGCGATGAAGTCATCGACGAGCGGCGCGGGCTGGAAGCCGGGCGAGGTCAGCGGAGCGACGAAGTCATCGGCTTCGGCCGCCTGGCGCGCGTGGTAGCGCCGCCAGGCGCGTTCGAGCGCGCGCCGCGCCTCTTCGACCCGGCGCACGGCATCTTCCAGCCGAGCGTGCATGACGTCGTCGGGCGCGTTGAGGATGACGATTTCCTCGAACTCGCGCGTCAGCGTATCGATCCCGGCGACCGCGGCATCGATCTCCGCCAGTTCCGACGGATCCGAGCGGCGCGATGCCGCAAATGCGTGCATCGTGTCCGCATAGCCGCGCGCCGCATCGCGATAATCGCCGACCGCCTGCAGATGCCGCCCATCGTCGTCGGACGCGCGCTCGATCCGCCGCTGAAGCCGCTCCTGGTCGTCGAGGCGCAGGTCGGCGAGCACCGCATCGACGTCGCGCGCGCCCGGCCGGCCGCCCTCCTCCGGCTGGGCGGCGGCACGCCCCGCGCCATATTGCACGATCAGCGCATTCATCCTTCTTACGATCCCCAGGCAGGCTTCGGGATCGCTGTCGGCCAGTTCCGACGCCTCGTCATGGAGTTCCTGAAGCTTGTCCGGAATCTGATAGGGAATATCGCTTGGCAGCCCGGAAACGGCTTCGGCAGCCGCCTGCAACGGGTCGGCGCAATCTCGCGCCGAGGCGGTGGCCGGGAACTGGGCCGCAAATGCGGCAGCGACGGCAAGGCAAAGAAGGAGATCGAGTTCCATTGAAACGAACCTCGATCAACCCAGACCTTCGGGGCAGGTGGGCGAAGCGAATTCGCCGCGTTGCCGCGTCCGGACGACATGCGTTTCGCCGTTCAGCTTCAGCTCGATGGTGCCATCTACCACGAAGGCCTCCTTCTCGAAGGTCCCGTCGATGTTCAGGCGCCCGCCCGACGGATGACGCGCCGCGACCTCGATCGTGCCTCCCGACATGCGGTTGGTGTCGATGGTCCAGCCTTCACCGGTCGAGCCCGCGACGGGGAAGCGTCCCGCCGCAACGTCGCTTGCAGGGAAGCATCGCTCCTCCTCGATATCGACATCGCCCGTCTGGACGACATGGTAGAGCCCGGCACGCAGCGGCTCGCCATTCGCGCCGGAACTGGTCTTTTGCGTCGCAGCAGACTCGTTCGCCTCAGGGGCGGGCCCTGCGCTACAAGCGCCGAGGAACAGGGTGGCGCCGCCCGTAAGCAGAACCATCGATCGCTTCAGCATTTGGGCTTCTCCGGCGCGGGGGGCGGCGCCATGCGATTGGTGGCGTCGGCGACATCGATCGTGGTATTGACCGCCGAATTGACGAGCGCGCCGCCGGTTCCGGCCTTGCCGGCAACGACGCTGACCAACCCCGAACTGCGCGCCGCGCGCAACAGGCCGCCCAGGCCGCTCTTCTTTTTCTTCTTGCACGCCTTCGGAGTGTCTTGCGCGGCCTCCACCGGTGCAGCGGCCGATTGCTGTTCTTCTTCCTGGGGCGCCGCGGCCGATACCGGCGCAGCGAGAATAAGGGCGGGCATCACCGCCCACATAACGGCTTTCATAAATCACTCCTCTGTCTGTGGATCCGGCAAGGCCGGCATCACTGAAGAAGAGCCGCGCGGATCGACCGGGGCCTGGCCCAGCCTCACCCCAGACTGAAGCGCGTGCACGACGAACGGCCGAACCGCGCGACGGGCGATGTACAAGGAACCCCGGCCGCGCCGGAGCGCGACCGGGTAGAGTCCGGACATCCTCGCGGATGTCCGGGGCCGGAGAACCGGTCAGAAGCGGATCGAAAGACCGCCGGTGAAGGTGGCGCGATCGCTCTTTGCCAGATCGCGGCTGTAACCGACGTTGATGCGAACGGCTGGAGCGAGGTCGATCGACGCGCCGGCCGCGAGGTTCGCCGCGCTGCGGTCGAGACGGGCGCCGTCGACCCGCATCCCCGTGCCGGGCGCACCGGTGAAGCCGCCGGTTGCGGTCGCCGCCATGCCGTCGAGCGTGAAGCGGTAGCCCATTTCGACATAGGGCGTGATCGCCGCGCCGCCGGCGTCGAAGGTCGAGGATAGCTGCACCGCGAGATCGCCATAGAGGCCCCGCATCCGCTTTTCGTCGACCGACAGCGCGAACGCACCCGCCCCGCTTTCGGCTACCGCCCCGCGCTTCGTGTCGACATAGGTGAGGCCGGCGCGCGGTGCGACGCGGATGCTCCCCAGTTCCATGCCATAATCGACCGTCAGGTCGGCGACCCAGCTGTCAAGGTCGTAGCGGCCGACCGCGGCAGCCGAAGGCGCCGCAAGCAGCTTGCGGCTCGTCGTCGCGTCCGACCCGACGCGCGCCAGCATCGCATGGACGCCGAAGCCGCCGAGACGCGCATTGGCATAAGCGCCGACCGCGAAACCGTCGGCCTTGGTCTCGGCGCCTAGCGCACCGATGCTTTGCCGTGTGTCGAGCGAACCGATAAACAGGCCGAGCTGGTTATTCTCGCCGAAGCCGTATCCGACACCGCCGAACACGCCGTCGGTGCTGCTCTGCCCTGCCGATGCTCCGGTGCGGGCGCTGCCGCGCAGCTTGCCGTCGCCGAGCGCCGCCTGCCCAAAAACGAACAGCCCGTCGCGCGCGGGGGCGAACGTCGCCATCTGGCGCGTGCCGTTCGACAGCGTCAGCGCCGCGTCGGCCCCGATATGGAGCGCCGAGGCATAGGCTTCGCCCGTCAACTGCGCGAACGCGGTCTGGTTAGCGCGCCCCTGCGCGTCGGTCAGCACGTCCAGCGCATCGGTAGAGGCCTGAACGCCGTAACCACCGCGCAGCACCTGGTTCGAATAGTCGATGCTGGTCCGCACGTTCGACGGATAGGCCGCGTCATTTTCGAATTCGCTGCGAATCTGCAGGCGATTACCATTCTGGACGACGAAGCCGAAGATCTTGGCCGACTTGTTGATCGTCGTGAAGCGGCCTTCGATGCCCCCTTCGGCGACGACGAGATCGAGCAGTTCGCCGGGCGAACCCTGCAATGCGCCGGTGATGTCGACCGCCGCGCCCTGTTCGATCGTCATCGTACCCGAAATGTCGAGCAGATCGCTGACGGTCGGGGTCAGCTCGAGCAGCAGGTTCGATCCGGTACGGAAGATCACGTCGCCGTTGACCGTCATCGTGCCCGGCGACGCGCCCGGCGACAGCGTGCCGCGCACATCGATGTCGGCGTTGACGGTGCCTGCCGAGCCGAAGGTCGCTCCCGAGCCGACGAGGATCGCCGACGACGATGTGATCGTCGTGCCCTCCTGCCCGATCAGCCGCCCGCCGGTGATCGCGACGCCATCCCAGCTCGTGTCGCCGGTGAGCGATACGACGCCGCCGCTGACCGCAAGCCGTTCGAAATCCGTGATCTCGTCGCCGCTGAATTCAAGCGGATTGTCATAGGTCGATGCGGTACGAAGTTCGATCGTGTCGCTGCCCGCACCGCCCGAATAGCCGTTGGCGGGATCGACGCTGGCAAGAATCAGACGATCGTCGCCCGCGCCGAGATCGACGTCGCCGACAAGTGTGCCGAGCACCGCGAGGGTGTCGTTGGCCGCACCGCCGATCACCGGCGCGGTCAACGTCGTGCCCGCGGCGATCGTCGTCAGACCGCCGTCGATCGACACCAGGTCGAAGGTCGAATCGAGATCGATGCGCAGTTCGCCCGCACCCGAGCTTTCGAACCGCTCGAAATTGGTCGCGCCGACCGACGACAGCGTCCGCACCGTACCATCGCCCTGTTCGAGCTGGAGCAGGTCGTTGCCCTCGCCTCCATCGACGCCGCCGGTGACTGTCGCCCCGCTGCCGAGGCGGAACCGGTTGTCGGCGGTGCCGAAGACCACGCCTCCAGCCGCCGCGAGGCTGCTGTTCGCGCCGAGTTCGAGCGCCCCGTCGATGCCGACGGTCTGGAAGCTGTAGACGCCGCCGGTCAGCGCCAGCGTCCCCGGACCCTCCGCTTCCAGATCCTCGAAATTCAGGATCTGCGACGCGACGACGGTGCGGCTGTCCTCCACGCCCGACTGAATGCGCAGCAGGTCGCGGCCGTCGCCGCCGTTGACGGTGCCGCCGAACGCCGCGCCCGACGAAATGATCAGCTCGTTGCTCGACCCGTCGAAATTGACGGTCTGGCCGGCGCCCAGATTGCCGAGCGTCAGCTGGGCATCGCCGGAGATATTAGCGACCTCGAAACCGGTCATGCCGTTGATCGTCGATGCACCGGCGAGCGTCAGGTTGAGCGTGTCGCTGCCCGCGCCGCCGTCGAGAGCGCCCGACAGCATGCCCGACAGCGTCAGGTTCAGCGTATCGTCGCCGTCGCCGAGATTGACTCCGCCCGCCAGCGTGCCCGTGACGGTCACGATATTGTTGCTGGCGTCACCGATGATATTCTGGATCGTGCCGGTCCCGTCGTTGAGGATCAGGTTCGCCCCGTCGAGCAGTTCGATCGTGTCGATATCCTGATCGAGCGCGACGTTGATCGTGCCCTGCCCGCGCGCCGCATAGGATTCGAAGCCGGAGAGGCCGCTCGGCAGATTGCCGGTATCGCCGGCGAGCAGAAATTCGAACGTGTCGATTCCCTCGCCGCCGTCGAGCAGTCCTTCGATCACGCTGCCCGCGCGCGCCACATATCGGTCGTTGCCGCCGCCAAGCAGCACGTCGCCTTGGATCGTCCCCGAATTGACGACGATATCGTTGCCCGCGCCGAGGTCGACGCCGCCCGCAATCGTGCCATTGTTGGTGATCCGTTCGGAACCGTCGCCGCCGGTGAAGGTGACATCGCCCTGGCTGCTGACCGTGTCGCCCGCATCGATCTGGATCGAAAGATTGGCGAGGCCGACGGTGTCGACGTCGAAATCGCCGACGACCGAGAGGATGCCGGTGCCTTGCTGCACGCCGGAAAGCCCTTCGATGCGTTCGAATTCGCGATACTGGGCCGCGTCGAGGCGGCCGTTCTGGTCGCCGCTGCCGTCGATAAGCAATGTATCGATGCCGTCGCCGCCATAGGCGGTGCCGGTAATCTCCCCGCCGAGCGCGAAAACATAGGCATCGTCGCCTTCGCCCATCCGCACATCGCCTTGGACGAGACCGCGATTCTCGAACCGGTCGTCGCCGTCGGCCAGATCGACATTGCCGATGATATTGCCTTCGTTGACGATATGATCGGTGGTGCCATAGGTCTGGATCGCGCTCGCCACGACGCGCTCATAGCTGCTGTCGCCGATCGCGCCCGGCACGTCCATCGCGGTGCGGCGAACGAGATCATTCTCCGCCAGCACCGTGTCTACGCCGCTGCCCCAGACCGTGCCGGTGTTGGTCATGCGGAAAAGCGCACGCGCGGCGCCATCGGGGTTGTTTGCATGGACAAGGACCGCGACCGAATCTGTGCCGGTCGCTTCGATCGTGCCGTCATTCTCCAGCTCGACGATCGCATTGTCGCCATAGATTTGCGCGCCAAAGCCGTAAGCGAAGCCCGTGCCGCCGTCGATGTCGGTGCCGCCGCCATTGGCGCGGATCGTACCGCTGTTGCGGATCGATGCGACTGTCTCCGGGTCGCCGCCCTGCGAACTGCCGGTCGAAATCACGGTCAGGCCGCTGCCGCCTGCGCCGCCTCCCTCGATCGTGCCGCTGTTGTCGATGTCGATCGAGGCCGCCTCGATCCTCGCGCCGCCATCGGTGCGGCTGCCGGCCGATATTTCGCCGTCATTGTCGAGTTCGACCCGGCCCTGCGAGCGCACGCTCATGCCGAAATAGCTGTCGGCGTTCGAAGCGGGGGAGGCCTGCACGATGCGGCCGTTCGCGCCATTTGTGATACGGGCGCGATGCTCGGCGTTCGTGAACACCGCTGAAAAGGCGGAGCTGTTCTGCGACGTCGCGGAAATAAGGCCCGAATTGATGAAATCGAGTGCGTCGCCGTCTTCGGGACCGCTTTCGAGGCGAACGCCGCGGCTGCCGGTCAGCGAACCTTCGTTGCGGATAATGCCGCTGAAACCCTCTCCGATCAGGGCATAGTTGCTCGAAACGATATCGCCGCGATTGACGAACGTTCCGCCGCCGGGAACATTCGCGATACCGCGCAAATAGACGCCATAACCCGTCCCCGAGGCAATATCGGCGTCATTGATCACCGTGCCGTCGCCGATCATCTGAATGCCGTTCGCCAGCACGTCCTCGGCCGCGACGGTCACGACGGTTCCGGCGCCGGAGGCCTCGATCCCGTGCATCTCGAAGCCGCTGCGCCCCGCGGTGTTCAGCGTGCCGTTCGCGAGATTGACCGTGCCGCTTTCGGAATAAGAGCGACCATAGGCATCATGATCGCCCGCGCCGCCGTCGATCGTCCCCTCGACCGTGCCATTTCCCTTGACCAGAAAGATGTCGTTGTCGCCGCCCAGCTCGATATTGCCGACGATCTCGCCTTCGTTGACGATCACGTCGGTGCCGCCGGATCCCCGATAGGCTGTCGTGCTCGTACCGGTGCTTTCAAACGCCTGTCCAACCCGGATCCGCCCTTGAGCCCCGTTACGGAGCACGGTGTTGGAATCATTGCCCTGCGCCTGAACGCCTGCGCCAAACAGGCTCGAAATTTCGCCCTCATTTGTGATCAGTGTATTGCCGCGCGCGATGATCGCGTCGCCCGACGCCCGGATTGTTCCGATCTGGCCGCCGTTGCGCCGGTTGGTGATCGCGGCGTTCGTCGCGTCGATGGCATGGGCATAATTTCCTCCCTCTGCGCGCGTGTTGATGCCGGATATCGTGCCAAGATTGTCGATCGAGCTGGTCGTACGGATCGCGGCGGAACCCTCGGCAGTCGGAAGCGAGGTTTCACGGATCTGGACGAAGGCGGAAGCCTCGACGACCGTTTCGGCATCGCCGGCGTCGAGCGCATAGCCGCTCGTGGTGCTGATCGTGGTATTGGTTTCAACCGTGACGCTGTCGGCATTGCGGGCATCGATCAACGGCACGCTGTTGTTTGCCTGGCCCGACACATTCGCCCGAAGGACCAGATCGATCTTGCCATCGCCGCCCTCGCCAAGCCCGCGCGACGTCGAGACATCGTCGACCACTATTGCACTGCGATCGGGCGCCCCCGTCGTATTGATCACCGCTTCGACGATGATGCGTCCATCGCCGCCCAGACGCAGCGTCTGTTCCATTTCATTGTTGGCACCCGCGGATGGCGCGGTGAGCGTCAGAACGGAATCATTGCCCGACGCTTCGTAACCGACCGAACCGAAGGTCCGGCCGTCTTCAAGCCGTGCGGTGCCCTCGAATACGCTCGCGGTCGTGGTCCCCTGCGCGCGGAGCCAGAGATCGTCGACGTCCGATTGCATGATCAGGTCGCCCGTGAGAAGTGCAGGGCTGCCTGGCGTCGCGCCGAGGTTCACATTTCCCGTCGCATGATCGAGGCGGCCGCCGCTCATGTCGAGCACGACACGGCTGTCGCCGATCGGCGCCGCCACATCGCCCTGCTGCGTCTGTCCTTCTGGAAGATAGACGAACAGGTCCGATGACTGAGCATGTGCGACCGACGCGAGGCCGATGGAAAAGCCCGCGGCACTGGCCAGAAGCAGGGTGCGTGTGGGTGCCTTGAAGACAGGAGTGCGGGCGACGCGGGGATGGAAGGGGTTCACGGCTGGACCTTTACAATGACGTGGAAAGCTGCCGGAGCGCGTGGGACCCGCGCTCCGGCATCGCCATGCGACCGGGGAGTACACATGGCGCCCGGGGAATGGCCGCAGCCGCTCGGCGGGGGGATAGTCGCTGCGACCAATGGCGCTCTCGCGCGACCAACGCGAGCCAAGCGACCGCCAAATCCATGATTGAAAGACAGATTTTCGGAATAAAATCGGTGATCCATCAGGGATCCATCATGGTCTTTAATGTCCGGACGCGCGAAATCGCCCGCATCGCAAATGCGAGCGGGGACGAATTTCATGATCCAGCTATTTTTCATGCCGCGGATATCGACCGGCGCGAGGGGCTCCGCTTCGGCGACCGCGTTGGCCGCGTCGATCTGGATATCGAGCTATCTCGCGATCGATCTGATCATGTGGATGGGCGGGCGTTCGACGCTGTTCAGCAACATCGTCATCAGCCTGCCGATGATGGCGACGGCGCCCGCGCTAACGATGACGCTCGAACGCCTGCGCCGTCACATCGTTCATCTCGGCATCGGGCCGACCGCAACGATTCTTTTTCCCGCCGCCTTCCTTGCGGCGACCATTCAGGGTCTGGTCGATTATTCCTCGGTCCGCGTCGGCGCCGCCCTGCTTTTTCCCGACTGGCAAGCCTATGTGCCGACCGAGAATAGGCAATTTGGTTTCGGCATCTATGTCTATGCCCTGCATTTCCTGTGCTGCCTTCTCGCTCTTTCGCTCCTGCAGGCACGACAATCGGTCGAAATCGCGATGGAGCGCCAGACCGAGGCGGTTTCGGCGCATCGGCGCGCGGAAGCCAAGGCGCTGCGCCTCCAACTCAATCCGCATTTCCTCTTCAACGCGCTCAACTCGATAGCCGCCCTCGTGGCGACCGGAGGGAACCGCGTGGCCGACGCGATGATTTGTCGCCTCAGCGATTTCCTGCGCGCGTCGATCGCCGGAGACCCGGAAAGCGATGTCAGCCTGTCGAGCGAAATTGCCACGACCGAATCCTATCTTGCCATCGAGCAATTGCGTTTCGGCGATCGCCTATCGGTCGCCTTCGCGCTCGCGCCGGACGCGCTGGATGCGGCCATTCCCGCTTTCATCCTCCAGCCGCTTGCCGAAAATGCGGTGAAGCACGGCCTCGCTGGCTCGCGCACGGCGATCCTGCTTTCGGTCGAGGTGCAGCGGGTCCGCGATCTCGTGATCATTGCCGTCACCGACAGGCGCGTTTCCGGTGGTCCCGCTTCCGATCGGATGGTCACCAACGGCATGGGGATCGGCCTCGGCAACGTCCGCGACCGCGTCGCGCTGTTCGGTGCCGGCCGGGCAAAGCTGGAAACCGAGCCGTTCGAAGGCGGTTTTCGGGCACGGCTGACGATCCCCTACCGCCGATTTCCCGGCAGCGTCGGCGCCGCCCCATGAACGTTCCGGTCCGAAGGACGCTCGATATCCTCGCGATCGACGATGAGCCGCTCGCGCTGGCGCGCCTTGAGCTTCTCTTGCGCGACATCGCAGGGACGCGTCTCGCCGCATCGAGCGACGATCCCGACGAGATTTTTGCGCTTGTCGAACGATGTCGTCCCGACATTGTCCTCCTCGACATCGAGATGCCCGGCACCGACGGAATCGCGCTGGCTTCGAAGCTCGCGCAGATGGACGGCCCCCGCCCGTTCGTGATTTTCGTCACCGCTTTCGACCAGCACGCCATCGACGCCTTCCGGGCGCAGGCGACCGATTATGTCCTGAAACCGGTGACGCACGCCCGCCTGGAACAGGCTATCGAACGCGCACGGACGCTCGTGCATCATCAGCGCATGTCGGCGCAGGCCCGCGAATTCGAGCGGCGGCTGGAAGAGGTCACCCAGGATCCTGATGCCCGGCGCGACGCGCGGGACCGCGAGGAAATCTGGGCGCTGCGCGGAAGCGATTTCGTCCAGCTTCGTATCGGCGACATCGAGCGAGCGGAATCGGAGCGCGACTATGTCCATATCCACAATGAGGAGCGCGCCTTCCTGCTCCGCACGACCCTTGGCGCCCTGCACGATCGCCTGGGTCACGACCGCTATGTGCGCGTACGGCGGTCCGCGATCGTGCGGCTCGACCGCATCAGTTCGATCCGCGATCGCGGATATGGCGATATTCAGTTGCGGCTGCGGTCGGGCGCGGTGGTGCGGGTAGGACGCACCTATTTGAAGCCCTTGCGTCAGCGGCTGAAGGGCAAAGACTGTGTCAGCGAACCTTTTTGCTGAAGCCCGCCCGGGAGCATGGGCGGGCACCATTTGTCTGCCAGTTGGCGCGTTCGTCGCGCAGGCGATTGCCGATCGCCGCGCGCCGGGCCTGGCTTTTCATTTGATCAGAAATGGATGTCCCATGCCCTTTTCCTATCGCGCGCTATTGCTTTCCAGCCTGGCCCTTCCGCTCTCCGCCGCCGCGCAGCCGCTCCCGCCTACCCCGAACCAGTCGGCGGCGGAATCCCGGCGCGAGATCGAGAACAGCCGGCGCGAAGCGCGCGAGAACCTGGAACGCGGCATGCGCGGCGAAATCGACCCGCGCGAGGTCCGGCGCGCGCACGAAGCGGGACCGACGGGGAGTTCAGACGTCCCGCCCGAAGTCATCGCGCGGTGGCAAAGCATGCCGCCGCAGCAATTGGGCGCCGATCCCGATTTCGTGCGCGCGATGCAGAATGACGATCCCGCGGCACTTGCGCACTGGGAAGGCGTCCTGATCGAAATGAACCGCGACCTGCGCGCCGACGCGGGCTCGAGCCGGTGGCTCGGCGGTCCGGTCCTTGTCCCTGATCAGGATAGTATCGACATCATGGTCGGCGAGCGCCGGCGCCAGCCGCAGCCGGCGCGCAAGGGAGCAAAGCGCAAACCTGCCGAAGAACGGCGAGACGGCCAGGCGCCGCGACCGAACGGGAACCCCATGCACGAACGCGACCGGCTGGAACGCGATCGCCTGGCGGCGGGCCGCGACTATGACGACGCAATGCGCAGACGCGACGACGATCCGGGCAACAGGGATCTGGTCCTGGCGGCCGAACACCAAGCGGCAAGAGCTCGTCTTGCCGAAGAACGCTATCAGGCGTTTCTGCGGGAAAATGCTCCCGACGAATATCGGGCGCGACAGCAGGAACTCGAATCGATCGATCGGCGCATGGCCAACCCGCGCCAGCTCGACCGTTCGCAATTGCCGCGCCGTTCGGAACCTGCCGAGCGCCCGCGGCCTCTGCCGCTTCCTGAATATGAAGGCCGCCTTGGCACCAATCCGGACCACCGTCTCCGGGGCACGGTCGATGGCGGCGAAGGCCCCGTCCTGCCCGGCCGTGCCAATGTACAGCCCCCGGCCGAACGGCCGAAGAGCCCGCCGTTGCAGGATTATAGCGGACGCCTGGGCACCGATCCCGATCACCGGCTGCGCGGCACGCCGGACGGCGGCGAGGGGCCCGTGATGCCCGGGCGTGCGAACCGGCCGCCGCCGCCCCAGCGGCCGGTGGCCCCCGACCTCAAGGATTATCAGTCGCCTGCTAGGGATTAGATTCCGGCGACCGCACCCGCTTTATGGCGATGCTCCCGCAAAAAGAGGGGCGGGTTCCCGCGAACCCGCCCCCATTTTTGCTGCGGACGCCCCGTCAGAAGCGGAAGCTGGCGCCAACCGTGAAGGCGCGGCCGAAAAGGTCGAACGCATCTCCAGTTTCGAGGCCCGTCGGCGTGCCGAACGGCGTCCCCGGCAGATAGGGCGGCTGCGTATCGAACACATTGTCGATGCCGAAATAGAAGCTGTACTTCTGATCGACGTCATAACGGACCTGCAGGTCGTGCAGCCAATAATCGCCAATCTTGTTCAGCGCGAGGATGTCGGGATCGGTGCTGGTGAAATTCAGCACATAATCGCCGCCGCTCATGAACTTGGTCTGCCAGCTGAAGGTGATATCATCGACCGAATAAGCCGCCCGGCCGGTGAAGCGATGGCGCGAAAAGGCCTGGCCAAAAGTGCCCGCGGCATCCTCGACCGGCGCCACGGGATCGGCCTGGGTCGAATTTTCGATCAGATAGGTGTAGTTGGCTGTGATCGACAGCCGATCGTCCGGCGCGATGTCGAGACCGGTCCAATAACGCAGGCCGACGTCGATGCCGCTGTTCTTGTATCCCGCCACATTGATCAACTGTCCGTCGACGCGCGTCACCCGGCCCGTATTCGCGTTGCGGACGACATTGTCGCAATAAAGCGGCAGGTCCGTCAGCAAGCACTGCTGGATCGAATAGGTGCGACCGATGGTGTTGATCGCTCGGTCGATGGCGATGTCGTAATAGTCGATCGTCAACGACAGGTTGCGCACCTGCACCGGCGTGATAACCGCACCGATGGTAAAGGTCCGCGCCTTTTCCTCCTGCAGATTGAGGTTTCCACCCAAGAAACCGTTGATGCCCTGCAGATCGGCGAGCGTATATTCGAACACGCCGTTCGCGGCGATCGCCGCCTGGATGGCGGGGATCGCGCGGCAAGCGGCCGCATATTCGTTCGACGTCGAGGCCGTCACGCCGTTACAGGGGTCGGTGACCGCGGCAAAGGTTTCCGACGGCTGGCTGAACAGTTCGGATGTGTTCGGCGCCCGGTTCGCCTCGGCATAGACGCCGCGCAGGCGCAGGCCTTCGAACGGCTGGATTTCGGCGCCGGCATTCCAGCTCAGCACGCTGCCCACGGTCGAATAGTCCGACAGGCGCGCCGCCGCGATCAGGCCGAAATAGTCGACGAAGCTGTCGCGGATCAGCGGGACGTTCAGTTCGCCGAAGATCTCCTTGACGGTATAGCTGCCGACAAGGTCGGGGGTCTGGTTGCCCGAATTGCCCCCGGTGTTGGTCAGCGTATCCCAGTCGCTGACCGACTTTTCCTTGCGATATTCAAAGCCGAGCGCAAAGCCGACGTCTCCGGCCCCCAGATCGAACGGCGTGCCGCTGATCGTCGCGGTGGCGACATGCTGCTGGTTCGTGATCTCCTGCGATTTGGGAATCACCGCCTGGACATAGGCGGCGGCGCGCGGGTCGGCCGTGTCATAACCGAAGAGGTTGATCGGAATACAGCCCTCGGCGCGGGCGGCGGCGTCCGCGCAGACGATGTCGACGCCCAGCACATTGCCCGGCCCGACGCGGATCGCGTTCAATGCGTTGCGATAGCGCCGGTTGTCGATATCCTCGCTGGCATTATAATCGTTCATATAGCCATAGACGTAGCTCGCTTCATATTTGAGCTTCGAACCGAGATCGCCGCGAATGCCGGCCACGGCACGCCATGTGTCGCGGCGCACGACGTTGCTCCGGTCGAACACGTCGTTCTGGCGGCGCCGGAACTGTATCGCGGCGACGTCATTGTCCGGATCGGCGTCGCTGTTGCGCGCCGCGATCGCGGCGGCGACCTCGGCAGGAATGAACGGATTGCCTATCGACATGCCGAGATCGTCCGCGCCCGTGTAGACGTCGGTCCAGTCCATCGCAAAGGGTTCAAGACGGCTGTTCGAACGCACCCGGCCATAGGTCAGCTCGCCAAACAGCTTCGCGCTGTCGGTGATGTCGAAATTGGCGATCGCCGAGGCGAGATAACGTTCGACGGGTACCGAGATATAGCGGTCGTCGTTGCGATTATAGCCCGCCTCGGCGGGAAAACCCGTCACCACATTGTTATCGCGATCAAAGGTGAACAGGCTGCCGCTTTGATAGGCATTGTTGGCGAGGCCATCGGCGTCGACCAGTTGGAACCGGCCCTGCGACGCATAGCTGCTGTATGAGGCGGGTCCGCAGATCAGCCCGGCGCAATCCTGTGCCGAACGGGCCCGCTTGTTAGAAAACAGCCCAGCATCGCGATCATAGGTGAAATTGGTCAAGATGTTACCACGGTCGTCCGAACCGAAGCTGGTGCCCGCGGTTACGCTGGTCATATAACGCGCGTTGTCGCCTCTGCCGGTAAGGCCGGCCTGCCCGCGGACCGAAACTCCCTCGAACTGATCCTTGAGGATGAAATTGACGACGCCGGCGACGGCGTCCGAGCCATAGACGGCCGAGGAGCCGCCCGTGACGATTTCGACGCGCTCGATGAAGTCGGTCGGGATATTGTTGACGTCGACCGCCGAATCGCCCGGAAGCCCGCCGACGAAGCGGCGCCCGTTGACGAGCACGAGCGTGCGCGAATCGCCGAGGCCGCGCAAGTCGATCGTCGCGACGCCGGTTCCCGAAATCAGGAAGTTGGAATTGGCGCGCGTCAGGCCAATCGCCACCTGCGGCATTTCGTTGAGCGTGTCCTGAATATTCTGCGCGGCGTCATATTGCAGGTCCGTACTGCTCACCACCGACACGGGAACCGGAGCGTCCACGTCGTGGCGCGCAATGCGCGACCCGGTGACGACGATCGTATCGCCCTCCACGGCGCCGTCATTCGCGATGTCCTGCGCCGCGGCCGGTCCGGAAAGCAGAGCCACCCCCATGGCAAAGGACGCGGCGCCGGCGCCCAGCAGGCGCCCGCTAACAGTCTTCTTCATTCATATACTCCCTGTTGGCAGTCCATGGCACCGGAGCGATTTTTTGCTTCCTTCGGTGCGCATGGCCATGGGCCCGCGATGCTGCGGGCCTGCGCGGAGCTTAGAAAAATCCGATAATTGTCAGAGACCTCAAACGGCGAATGGCTCAGCGCCGCGACGAGCGGAGCAAAGGCGAAGGCGAAGGGTAGCGATGCGACCTGGGCAGGCCGGGGAACGACAAGAATATCTGTGCCTATGTTAGCGCGATATATCGAGAGCTGAGCTGCGCGGGTTCGAGCATCAGCCGTTCGAACAGCCATCGGCAAGCAGTCGCCGCCAAGTCTGGCCGAATGCGACGAACGAACGGCCGCTCTCAGTTCGCGTCCCGACCTGCCGAACGTCCAGATTGCGCGGAATGCGGCCGCGGACCACCTCATTCCTTTTGTCCGCCCTGCCGCGATTTCATCCGAAATCATTTGATAGCTTTGCAGGAGGAGACGAATTTGCGCGGCTTCCCCTTGTAAACTCGTGCGAACCTGATCTACAAACCGGAGCCATTTTTTTCCCAGACTTATGCTGGGCTACGCTGAAACACCTTGCTTCAACCGGGTCCTGTTCCAATCACACCCTACGTCGACCAGCTCAACATCGGCGTGGGGCGCCGCACGCTTGCGATCGGCTTGGCGCTGGCGATCGCGGGATTGCTGCTGTTCATGCTCCTCTCCTGGGGTCCCGGAGATCAGCCCGACAATCAGGAGGAGTTGATCAGCGTGGTGAGCCTCGAGGCTACCGAGATTGCGAAGGATGCGCCCGAACCGAGCAACCCGGAACGCGAGCAAGCCGAGGAACGAACCACCTCGCCGCAGCCGGAACCCGACGAACCGCAGCCGTTGGCGCAGACCCAACCACTGCCCCCGCAAGTTCCTGAACCGCGGGCCGCGCCGCCCGTACAAATGCCCATCCAGCGGCCATTGCCGGCAAGTCCCCCGCCAGCCGCACGTCCATCGAGCGGGCCAGTTTATGGACCACCCAATACAGGGGGATCATCCTCTTCACGCGAATCCGAACGGGTGGGAACGGCTCCCAATGGCGAGCCGCTGTATGCGGCCGCCTGGTATCGCGAGCCGAGCGATGGCGAACTGCGCGGCTATTTGTCCACGGCCAGCGGGCCCGGCTGGGGCCTGATCGCCTGCCGCACGGCGCCGGATTATCGTGTCGAGGATTGCGTCGGGCTCGACGAATATCCCTATGGATCGCAGATCAATCGCGCGGTGCTCGCCGCGGCGTGGCAGTTCCAGGTGCGGCCTCCGCGGCTTGGCGGGCGGCCGATGGTGGGAAGCTGGGTGAGGATAAGGATCGATTACGGCACCCGGCGGCGTTGATCGTCGCTTGCGCAAGGCGCAGGTCCGCTGAATTTGCCATCGGCGGTTCGGGTTTGATCAAGTCCCGATGATACTCTATATCATAGCGATGATATTTGATGGTAAAGATCGACAGCCGGCTTTCGGACTTTTTCAGGAAATCGAAGCCCTCCAAGACGGACAGACGTGGGGCAAATTTCTCGACGCCGGGACGGGAACCCATTCGATCGGCTGGATCGGTACGCTCGTCACCGAATGCTGGACCGCGGTGAGCGGCGCCGAAGCCCATGCCGCGCAGGTCGCCGATGCGATCGCGGCGAAGCGCCGCGGCGCCGACCGCGTCGTCGTCGGCAATTGGGCCGATCCCGCGCTGTTGGCGGGAGAGCGATATGACACGGTGCTCGCGGACTATCTGCTTGGCGCGATCGACGGTTTCGCGCCCTATTTCCAGCACCGGCTGTTCGCGCGATTGCGTCCGCTCGTCGGACGGCGGCTCTATATTGTCGGACTGGAACCCTATGTGACGGGCGAGCCCGATAACGAAGCGGGGCGGCTGATCTGGGAGATCGGACGCTTCCGCGACGCCTGCCTGCTCCTCGCGGGTGAACAGCCCTACCGCGAATATCCGGCGCAATGGACGGTCGATCATCTCGAAGCGTCGGGCTATCGCGTCATCGCCGCCAAGAAGTTCGCGAACCGCTACAAGGAGCGTTTCGTCGACAGCCAGATCGATATGTGTGCGCCCCGGCTCGCGAAGATCGCGGATCGCGGCCTTGCGGACGCGCTCGCCGCGCGCGGCGAGGCGCTGCGTGCCGAGGCACTCGCGCATGTCGCGCGCGAGGGCGGGCTTCGCCACGGATTCGACTATGTGCTGGCGGCCGAACCCGCCTGACAAAATCGGCGGAAGGAGGGGCGCGGGACCATGTGCCCCTCCTTCCGGTCGCCCCCTTTGGCTCTAGAAACTCGTTCGCAACCCGAAGACGAAATTCCGTCCGCGCAGCGGCGACGCATTCTTAATGAAGGACGCGTGATTATACGCGAGTTCGTTGGTCAAATTCGTCGCGCGCACGAACAATTCGGCGTCAGCCTTCGGCCCGAGCACGAGCTTGTAGGCAAGCGTCGCGTTGAGCATGTCATAGCCTGATGTGCGCGTTTCGAACGCCGCGATCCGATCCTGTTCGAAGACATGATAATATTCGACGTCACCCGACAAAGGCCCCCACCGCCCGTCGGCGCGCGCGCCGAGGCGGCCGGCGGGAATGCGCGGAAGATTGCCGAGATCGCCCTTCAGCTTCGCACGGACATAATCACCGAACAGCGACACGCCCACGCTGCCGAAATCATGCCGCACCTCGCCGTCGACGCCGCTGAAGGTCGCGTCGGCGGCGGTGTAGCGGATCAGCCGGAAATCCTCGAACTGGTCGAGCGTGTTCGCGAAGATATAATCGTCGAAATCCTGATGATAGGCACCGACCGTGAAGGTCGTCGCGCCCTTCGTCTTGCGGAAGGTCAGGTCGATCGACTTGCCGGTCTCCTTGCCGAGCGTCGCGGTGCCGAGTTCATAGGCGTTGGTGGCGAGATGGATGCCGCGCGCATAAAGCTCCTGCACATTGGGCGCACGCTGCGACCGCGCGAGCGACAGCGCGAGCGAATAGTCGCCGCCGATGTCCCAGATCGCGGCGCCCGAGACCGAGAAGGGCTTGTGGCTGATTTCGCGGTTCAGCGTCGTCTCGATCCTCTGCCATTCCTGCCGCGCCGCGAGTTCGAGGCGGACCGGACCGGCATCGAGCGTTTCCATCAGGAAGAGCGCGGTATTGCGCGTCTCGCTCTCGGGCAGGAACGCCTCTTCGCCGAACGCGCTGAACTGGCTTTCCGAATGCTGGACCCCGAACGCGCCGCGCAAGGGACCGATCGGCTTGTGCGCCAGTTCGAAGCGAAGCTCGTGCGCCTTGTTGCTGAAGGTCGTCGCGACCTCGTCATGCTCGATCTCGTCATGCTCGTAATCGGTGAACGACAGCCGGAAACGCACCTTCTCGAATCCGGGAAGCGGGTCTTCATATTCGCTGCGGATGTCGAACCGTTCGCTGCGCAGTTTGACGAACGGCACTTCCTCATGCTCGTGGTCGTGATCATGATCATGATCGTGGTCATGATCCTCGTCGTCGTGCCCGTGACTGCCGCAGTGCAGGCTGCTGCCGTGCGGATGGCAGCCTTCATAGTCGTGGCTGTGCCCCGGCAGGCCATATTCGCTGCGCTGGCGGGTATAGGCGACGCCGAGATAGCCGCCGCTGCCGACCCATGAACCGCCGACGGTGAAGGTCGACGTGTCGTTGTACGACCCGCCGACATGGCGTTCGCCAAAGCCCTTCGGCACACGGTAATCGTTCGACGACCGGTGAACCCCCTCGACGCGTAGCGCGAGTCCCTGCCCGCCGATCGTGATCCCGCCGACCAGCGACCGCTCGTCGTCCGCGGTGCCAAGGCGCCCCTCGACCATGCCCGCTATACCGCCGTCGGGGATCGAAGTCGGCACCTTGTCGTCGAGAAGATTGATCGCGCCGCCGATCGCGCTGCCGCCATAGAGCAGCGCCGACGGGCCACGCAGCACCTCGATCCCGCGCAGCAGCAGCGGTTCGGTGGTCACCGCATGGTCCGGCGAAATCGCCGACGCGTCGTGAACGCTGGCGCCGTCGGAGAGCGCCTGAACGCGCGGCGCCGTCTGACCCCGGATCACTGGACGGCTCGCCCCGCCGCCGAAATTGTCGAAGTGGATGCCAGGCTGTCCGGCGAGTGTGTCGCCGAGCGTCGCTTGACGGCGATGGACCAGTTCCTCGCCGGTCAATGTAATCACCGGCGTAGCAGTCTCGTCGGCGCGCAGGCCGAGAACATTGGCCGAGACCACGATCTCCGGATCGGCGGTGCTGCCGGCCTGCATGAAGCCGGCGTCGGGCGCGGCAGCCGGCTTGGCGGGCGGCGTCGATTCGGCCGCAAAGGCGATATGCGGAACAGCCGCCGGAATCGCGGCGGACAGGAGGAGAGCTCGGAACTTCACAAAAACCCCTTTCTTATCTGGACGCGGGCCGTATATGAGACGTTATCTCATATCACAACCCCTGACGATTTTCTCATGCGCGCTCTCGATTACGTCCTTCGCGGCGCTCCATATGACCGCCGACGTCGTCAAGGGAACGGCCGTGCCCGCTTCCCTTCCCGGCCTCGGACTCTGCTGGCGTCGCCGTCATCTTCTCTCGCCAGTCGATGGTTGACCCTCGCATCTTCGGACTCTAGCCTTGCTGCGATGCACAAAGAGGACATCCCCCCGCCTCCCCCCCCAATTTCGGAATGGACAGCGCGGAAGCCGGTGGCGCTCTTTCTCGATTTCGACGGCACGCTCGTTGAAATCGCGGAAACGCCGGACTCGATCATGGTCCCCGACGATCTCGCGCGGCGGCTCGAAAGTCTTGCAGCGCGTATCGATGGCCGCCTCGCGCTGATCACCGGACGGTCGCTTGCCGATATAGGCGGACATCTCGGGCGCGGCGCGATCCGGATCGTGGGTTCGCACGGCGCCGAACACGGCGATGTCGGCGATCCGGCCCCCAGCCTCTCCCGCGATGCGACGGCAGCGATTGCGGCGCTCGCAGCGCAGTGGCCCGGCCTCCTCGTCGAAACCAAGCCACACGGCATCGCAATTCATTACCGGCAGGAACCAGAGGCCGAGACAGCCGTCTTACTCGTCATGGACGACATTGCGGAACGCGAAGACCTGGCCGTGCGGCGAGGCAAGATGGTGGTCGAACTGGGCCCGGCCGGGGCCGACAAGGGACAGGCGGTGGCACGGCTTATGAGCCAGCCGCCCTATGCCGGCGCGACCCCGGTTTTCATCGGCGACGACATCACCGACGAGGACGGTTTCGCCGCCGCCGCCGCCGCCGGCGGGCACGGTATTCTCGTCGGTGCACCGCGCGCGACCGCCGCCCAATATCGGCTTGCGAGCACTGCGGAGGTCTATCGTTGGCTGGACCTATGAGCGATCTGTCGCTCTGGCCGATCGGCAATTGCCAGGTCAGCGCGCTGATCGACAGCGCGGCCGGACTCGTGTGGGGATGCGTTCCGCGCGTCGACGGCGATCCGGTCTTCTGCGCGCTGATGAACGGCGAGCGCCAGGACGAGGGTGTGTGGCGCTTTGCGCTCGAGGGACAGGTGCGTGCCACGCCACGCTACAGCCGCAATACGCCAATCCTTGTCACTCGCCTCGAAGCCGCCGACGGCAGCGCGGTCGACGTCATCGACTTCTGCCCGCGCTCCGAACGATCGGGACGCATGTACCGGCCCGTCGCCTATACGCGCATCGTCCGTCCCGTCGCCGGCAATCCGCGCGTCCGGATGACCCTGTCGCCGATGCGCGACCATGGCGCCGAACCTGCCCCGACGACGCGCGGCACCAACCATATCCGCTACCTTGTCGGCAACCAGCCGCTCCGCCTCACTACCGATGCGCCGGTCGGCTATGTCATGCAGGAGCTTGCCTTCCGCGTCGAATCCGACCTCCATTTCTTCCTCGGCCCCGACGAGCCCTTTACCGGGAATGTCCGTGAATCGGTACGCGGGATGGAGGAGGCCACGGGTCAATATTGGCGCAGCTGGGTGCGCGGGCTCGCGACGCCGATGGACTGGCAGGACGCGGTGATCCGCGCCGCGATCACGCTCAAACTCTGTCAGCATGAGGAAACCGGGGCGATCGTCGCCGCGCTGACGACCTCGATCCCCGAAGCGCCGCACAGCGAGCGCAATTGGGACTATCGCTATTGCTGGATCCGCGATGCCTATTACACGGTGCAGGCGCTCAACCGGCTCGGCGCGCTCGACGTGCTCGAAAAATATCTCGCTTATCTCCGCAATATCGTCGACCGCGCCGCGGGCGGGCGGGTCCAGCCGCTCTATTCGGTGATGGGCGTCGCCGAGCTCGACGAGGGCGTCGCCGAACATCTCGCCGGTTATCGCGGCATGGGACCGGTGCGCATCGGCAACGCCGCCTATCAGCAGATCCAGCACGATGCCTATGGTCAAATCGTGCTGCCGACGGTGCAGGGCTTCTTCGACCAGCGATTGTTCCGCATGGCCGACGAGCGCGATTTCGAAAGCCTCGAAAGCGTCGGCGAGGTCGCGTGGGCGATGCACGATCAGCCCGATGCGGGATTGTGGGAATTTCGCACCAAACAGCTCGTCCACACCTATTCGGCGGTTATGAGCTGGGCGGCGTGCGACCGGCTAGGCAATGTCGCCGCGCGCATCGGCAAGCCCGATCGCGAAGCCTATTGGAACGGCCGCGCGGCGAAGATCCGCGAAACGATCGAGCGCGAGGCCTGGGACGAGGCGGCGGGCCATTATGGCGCGGCCTTCGGCCACGCCCATCTCGACGCCAGCCTGCTCCAGATGGTCGAGCTGCGCTATATCCGCGCCGACAATCCGCGTTTCCAGGCGACCTTCGCCGCGATCGAAAAGGCGCTGCGGCGCGGCGAGCATATGCTGCGATACGACAGCGAGGATGATTTCGGCCTGCCCGAAACCGCCTTCAACTTCTGCACCTTCTGGTTGATCGAGGCGCTGCACCTGTGCGGCCGGAGCGACGAGGCGCGCGAGTTGTTCGAAAAGATGCTCGCGCACCGCACGCCTTCGGGCCTACTGTCCGAAGATCTCGATTTCGAGAGCGGCGAGCTTTGGGGCAATTTTCCGCAGACCTATTCGCTCGTCGGCATCATCCATTGCGCCGGGCTGCTGTCGCGCGGCTGGGACACGGTACGATGAGCCGGCTGATCGTCGTTTCGAACCGCGTGTCGGTCGCGAAAGGGCGCGGCGCGGCGGGCGCACAGGGCGGGCTTGCGGTCGCGATGAGCGCGGCGCTGCACAAGCGCGGCGGTATCTGGTTCGGCTGGTCGGGAAACGAGGTCGAACATTTCACCGGCCAGCTCACGATGGAACGCGTCGACGGCTTCACCACCGCCACCGTCGACCTCGAACCGCAAGACGTCGACGAATATTACAACGGCTATGCCAACCGCACGCTGTGGCCGCTCTTTCACTATCGCATCGATCTCGCCGAATATGAAAATGAGTTCGGCCGCGGCTATGAACGCGTCAACGAGCAGTTCGCGAACAGCCTCTATCCGTTGATCGAGGAGGAGGACGTCGTCTGGGTGCAGGATTATCATTTCCTGCCGCTCGGCGAACGGCTGCGTGCGCAAGGGGTGCGGAACCGTATCGGGCTGTTCCTCCATATCCCCTGGCCGCCGACCCGCCTCTTCGTTTCGCTGCCGCATCACGAGCGGCTCGTCGCGGCGATGCTCCACTATGACGTCATCGGCTTTCAGTCGGTCGAATGGCTCGAAAGCTTTCTCCATTATTGCCGCAAGGAACACGGGGCCGAGGTCGACGAGGACAGCGGCACGATTCGCATCGGCAACCGCAGCATCATTGCGCGCGCCTTTCCCATCGGCATCGACCATGCGGAGTTTATGGCGCTCGGCGAGACCGAAGTTGCGCAGCGATCGCAGCAGCGGCTCACCGGCAGCGCGCGCAAGCGCGCGATCGCGATCGGCGTCGACCGGCTCGATTACAGCAAGGGGCTTCCCGAACGGATCGACGCGCTCGAACGGCTGTTCTCCAGCCACGATGACATGGTCAACCAGCTATTGTTCGTCCAGATCGCGCCGCCCTCGCGCGAAGACGTCCGCTCGTACCAGCAGATCCGCGCGACGCTCGAACAGAAGACCGGCCAGTTCAACGGCGCGCATTCGGACGTCGACCTCGTCCCGATCCGCTATGTCAATCGGGGTTTCGGCCGCGCTGAGCTGTTCGGCTTCTATCGCGCCGCGAAGATCGGCCTCGTCACTCCCCTCCGCGACGGGATGAACCTCGTCGCCAAGGAATATGTCGCCGCGCAGAATCCCGACGACCCGGGCGTGCTCATTCTCTCGCGCTTCGCCGGCGCGGCGGAACAGCTCACCGATGCGCTGCTCGTCAATCCGCACGACGGCGGCGAAGTCGCCCGCGCGATCTGGACCGCGATGCACATGCCGCTCGCCGAGCGCAAGGCGCGATGGGAAAAGCTCTACGCCGTCGTTCGCGATGCCGATGTGATCGACTGGGCCGATGATTTCCTGGCGGCGCTCACGCAGAACCCGGCCTCACCGGCGACGTAAAAGCCGGCCTATTTCCCGATCAGCGCATGGGGCAGTTGCGGAACCTCCGCGCCGCCCCAGACCTGACGTTCACGCCCTTTGAGGTGCGGGTCATAAGTGTCGCTCCAGGCATCGACATAGCTGCGCGCTGCCCAAGCGTCCCATTGCTGTGCCATCTTGCGCACGCGATCGGGCTGGCTCGCGGCGAGATCGTGCATTTCGGTGCGGTCGGCCGCCATGTCGAAGAGCTGCCACGGCTGCTCGAAGCCCGCGACGAGCTTCCACTTGCCGTCGCGAACGGCACGATTGCCCTCATGTTCCCAGAAGATCGGCCTGTCGCGGGTCAGCGCCTCACCGCGAAAGGCGGGAACCATCGAACGGCCCTCCATCGGCACGATGGCATGTCCGTTGAACGTCTTGGGATAGGCGGCGCCGGTGAGTTCGACGAGCGTCGGCATGACGTCGATCAGATGCCCCGGCTCGCGCACCAGCGTGCCGCGCACCTTCGCGGCGATTCCGCGCGGCCAGTGCGCGATCAGCGGCGTCGCGATCCCGCCCTCATAGGTGTGGTGCTTGTAATATTGGAAGGGCGCGTTCTGCAGCGTCGCCCAGTTCATTCCCGTCCAGACCACCGACTGCGCGCTGCCCGGCAGCCCATCGCCCTTGAGACGGCCGTCGGGACCGCTTTCGGCGGTGCCGCCATTGTCGCTCATTAGCAGGATCAGCGTATTGTCGAGTTCGCCCGATTGCCGCAGACGGTCGACGAGCGTTCCGATCGACCGGTCGACGCGGTGGATGACCGCCGCGTAAACCGCCATCATCGTGTCGAAACGATCCTTCTCCCCGGCCGACAGCTTGTTCCAGTCGTAGCTGCCCGGCAGCGCGGCGGGCAGTTCGGCGTCGGCGGCGATGATGCCGAGCTTTTTCTGCCGCTCGAACCGTTCGCGGCGCACCGCTTCCCAGCCGCGCATGTACCGACCCTTGAATTTCGCCACATCCTCGGGCGGCGCCATCAGCGGGAAATGCGCGCCGACGAAGGGCATATAGAGGAAGAAGGGTTTGCGCTGTTCGCGGGCTTCGCCAATGAATTTCGTCTGCCAGTCGACGAACATGTCCGATGAATACCAATAGCCCTGCCCGACGCGCGGCGAACCGGCGGGCACGCGCTCGCCGTCGATATAGACCGATTTCGCGAGCGGTTGCGGCTGGTCGGGATAATAGAGTTCGCCCGACGGCGAGGTGAGCGACCGGTCGAAGCCGCGCTGCCACGGGCCGACGCCGCGCGAGATGCCGAGATGCCATTTGCCCGCCATCGCGGTGAAATAGCCTGCCGATTTCAGCACCTCGGCCACGGTGACGACGCGGTCCGAAAGTTTGCTGTGCAGTCCTTTCGACCCGGGCACCTGCACCGATTCCAGATGTCCCAGCCCTGCCTGATGCGGATAGGTGCCGGTGAGCAGCGAGGCGCGCGACGGGCTGCACCGCGCATTATTGTAGAATTGCGTGAAGGCGAGACCGCTTTTCGTCAGCTCATCGATATTCGGCGTCGGGATTTCGCCGCCGAAACTGCCCATGTCGGAAAAGCCGACGTCGTCGAGCAGGATCACCACGACGTTCGGGCGGGTGGGCTGCGGACGGGTGGGGCCCTCCGCAGTGCCGGCGATCGACGGTTGAATACCCGCTATTAACGCTGCAGCGGCGCAGCCCGCGCGCGCCAATCGACGGACGGCATGTTTGATCTTCACCCGACTCTCTCCCTATTCACCTATTTATCATATATATATTGACTTTGTTTGACCCGTTGGTCAACGTTCCCGGCGAAGCGTCGATAAAAAGGGTGCGGATCGCTGGGTGGAGTCAGGTTTGCGGCCGGGTGTCGCGCCGACTCATCGACGACCCGCCCCTGTTGCCGGCGCCAAAGGCAAAAATGCCTGCACACGGAACTGGGAGAGGGAAGATGAAGAAGCAGACAGGTTTTGCGGCCGCCGTGTCGGTCATTGCACTCGTCGCGAGCGTGCCGGCATGGGGACAGGCGACCGACGCGGGTGGCACCGTTGCAAGCGACACCCTGGCCGACGCACCACAGGAAACCACTGAGGACGCGATCGTCGTCACCGGCATCCGCCGCTCGCTCGAGCGCGCCGCCGATATCAAGCGCGAATCGGTGCAGGTGGTCGATGCGATCGTAGCGCAGGACATCGGCAAGCTTCCCGATCCCACCACCGCCGCCGCGCTCCAGCGCGTGCCCGGCGTCCAGGTCTCGGTGAACCGCAACAACGAACTCGGCGACGTCCGCGTTCGCGGCCTTCCCGACGTGCTCACCACCGTCAATGGCCGCGAGGTGTTTTCGACGATCGGCCGCAACTTCGACCTGCAGGACATGCCCGCCGAGGCGCTGTCGCGCGTCAACGTTTTCAAGTCGCAGACCGCCGACCTGACTGAAGGCGGACTTGCGGGCGTGATCGACCTCCAGCTCAACCGCCCGTTCAATTTCAGGGATCCGACCATCGTCCTGGGCGGCCGCGCCAATTACGGCGACCGCGTCGACAAGATCAATCCGCAGTTCAGCCTGCTCGCGACCGACCGCTGGGATACCGGCATCGGCGAGATCGGGGCGCTGATCAACGGCACCTATTCGAAGTCCGACTATTACCGCGCGACGACCGTGCTGTTCCAGCGGCGCAGCACCAACACTGCGCCATTCAACACGCCGGGCTATGTCATTCCCGGCATCCTCCAGAATTTCCCGCAGCAAGGCTTCATCGAGCGGCATCAGGTCAACGGCGCGCTGCAATGGCAAGCCTCGCCGTCGCTCGAAGTTTATGCCGAGGGCTTCTACACCTATTTCCGCGACCGCGGCAGCCGCAACGGCGCGAACATCCAGCCCTTTACCAACGGCACGACGATCACCGACGTCACCCCAGGTACGAGCTGCATCAACACCTATGTCCGTTCGAACGGCAACAACCCGGTCATCCAAACCGACGCCGAAGGCGTCAAATCATGGACGCTGACCGAGGCGCAACGAAATAACCCCGTCGAGCTATGCCAGCCCGAAAGCATGACCTTCGCCAATCTGGTGTCGAACCAGACGACGCAGGCGCGCGACCTCAACCAGCGCAACAAGCAGTTCGCGGGCGGGCTGAAATATGAAGAGGGCCGACTGAACGCGGTGCTCGACGTCGCCTATCAGACGTCGAAATACGAGCTGCAAAACATCACCTCGGACATCGGCCAGCGGCTGCCCAGCCTGACCGTGACGATGGATGTCGATGGCCACGCGGAATATACGGTGCCCGGCGACGCGCTGCTCAGCCGCGACAACCTCTATATCCGCAACGCGCTGATCCAGAATTTCACCGAGAACCGCGGCGAGCTGTTCCAGGCGAAGGGCGACGTCGATTATGACCTCGATGGCTTCCTGTCGAACATCGCCGTCGGCGTCCGCTATGCGCACCGTTCGGCCCAGGAACAATCGGTCAATCTGAACAAGGCGGCGCCGGGCGGTAACATCGGCACCGGAAACGACGCTGCGGCGGTGCTGGTATCGGACACCGGGCTGCCCGACGATTTCCTGACGCTCGGTTCGCGCGCACCCGACCTCAACAATGGTTCGCGCTTTTATATCCCCAATCCCGATTTCCTGCTCTCGGAAGAGGGGCTCGACGCCGCGCGCGCCTATTTCGGATTGCCCGCGGGGCGGCCCGACTATGATCCGGGCCGCGCATTCGACGCGAAGGAGGACACGCTTGCCGCCTATGTGCAGGGGAAATATGAAGCCGACCTGTCGAACAGCGTCACGCTGGATGGCGTCGTCGGGGTCCGCTATATCCGCACGAGCCGGACGATCGGCACCTTCGTCCCGGCGGGTGGCGGCGAATATGACCGGCTGACCGCCGACACCGTCGATCATGACTGGCTGCCCAACGCGACGGCGCGCTTCCGGATCGGCGACGATATCCAGATCCGCTTCGGCTATGCCAAGTCGCTGCGCCGCCCGAATTTCGGCGCGCTCAATCCCGCGATCACGCTCAACGAGTCGAATAACCCGTTGGTCCAGAGCACGGGCAATGCGGGCAACCCCGACCTGAAGGCCCAGAAGTCGGAAAGCCTCGACGCGACCTTCGAATATTATTTCCCGAGCGGTTATGTCGCGATCGCCGGCTATTATCGCGACATCACCGATCGCGTTATCACCAGCGCCGCCGCCGAAGTCTATGATGGCGAGACCTACGCCGTATCGCGTCCGCGCAACGTCGGACAGGCGACGCTGAAGGGCATCGAACTCAGCAGCCAATATTTCTTCGACTTCCTGCCCGGCGCGCTGTCAGGACTCGGGGTGCAGGGCGCCTTCACGCTTGCCGATTCCAAGGTCGGGGGCGACGATCCGCTCGCGGGCTATCCGCTTCAGGGCGTGTCGAAATATAATTATACCGTCGGCCTGCTCTATGAAAAGAGCGGGATCAGCGCGCGGCTGGTCTATACCTATCGCTCCAAATATCTGGCGCTCGACGCGAGCGGCGAGCCGACGTTGCGGCCCATGACCGAAGAAACGATCGCTTCGCTGGAGGTGCCCGCACTCGTCACCTACGCGCGTGGCGCGGGACGGCTCGACTTCAATATCGGCTATGACATCACCGACAAAATTCGTGTCGATATCGGCGGCACCAATATCCTCGGGAACAACACCTCGACCTACTACGACTATCCCGGGTATACCAATATCAACAACGAGATGGCATATGACGAGACGACATATTCGGTCGGCGTCCGCGTGAAATTCTGACGAAAGAAGGCGGCGGGATCGCCCCGCTAGCCCCTCGTTCGCGCAGCACAAAAAGGCCTCCTCGCGACCGTGCAAGGAGGCCTATTTTTTGCGCGCGGCTTTTATCGGGGAAGCGTCGCCATCCATGCCTTGAGCTTGGCGAGCAGGCGGTCGCGGACCGCGGGTTCGCTCGCTGCGACATCGTTCGCCTCGCCCGGATCGCGTGCCAGATCGAAGAGCTGGGGACGGGCCCCGCCCGCTTCGGCCAGCAGCTTCCAGTCGCCCTCACGGATTGCAAAGGGCGGCGCCTGATCGCGCTCCAGCGCCGGCTGCGGCGTCTCTTTCTCCGCGCCTTCCTTGCCATAGGCCCAATAAAGGTCGGGCCGCTCGGCGATCGCGCGACCTTCTATCACGGCCGACAGGTCCACCCCGTCGATCCCCGCCGGCATCCGCGCGCCGACAATGCCCGCGAGCGTCGGCAGCAGGTCGACCCCCTGCCCCACCGTCCGCTCGTCGCGATAGCCCGCCTTGGTATGGCCGCGCCAATAGAGGATCAGCGGCTGGCGGATGCCGCCTTCGTAAAGGCTCCATTTGCGGCCGCGCAGATTTTCGGTGCTGCCCGGCGCGACATGGCCGTCCTTGTAATAGCGCTGCGACGATGACGGCCCGTTGTCGCTGGTGACGATAACCAGCGTATTGTCCATCTCGCCCATCTGGTCGAGGCGGTCGAAGAGGCGGCCGAGCGTCTTGTCCATCTTGACCAGCGACGCGAGCATCCGGTCGTCGTCGGAGGATGTGCCCTTGCCCATGACATCGGACAGGCTTTCGTCGTCGGGCGCCCACGGATCGTGCATGTCGTTGAGCCAGAGGTTCACGAACCATGGCTTTTCCGCATGCTGCGCCACGAAGTCGACCGTCATGTCGGCATAAAGCCCGGTAAGGTTGGTCTTGAGCTCCCAGAAGCGCGGCCCTTCGCCGAGCTTGTCCGATTGTTCGGCGAGAAAGCGTTCCTCGTCCGAAACGAGCACGCGCGGGCCGAGTCCCTCGAAGGTCGTGAAACTATGATCGAAGCCATAAGCCGTCGGCCATGGCGCATCGGCAATGTCGCGCCCGCCGCCCAAATGCCATTTGCCGATATGAGCGGTGTCATAGCCCGCGCCCTTCAGCAGCCGCGCGATATTGGGCAGCTTGGGATCGAGCCAATCGGCCTGCCCGATCGATCGATTATAGGCACGGTCGCTGACATAGTTGATGAAGCCGACCTCGGCGGGAAAACGCCCGGTGAGCAGTCCGGCGCGCGACGCCGAACAGATCGGCGCCGCGTCGTAGAATTGCGTCATCAGAACGCCTTCGCGCGCGAGACGGTCGAGGTTCGGGGTCTGGACCTTCTTGTTCCCCATCACCGACAGGTCGCCGAAGCCCATATCGTCGACGAGGACGAACAGGATGTTGGGCTTGCCGGCCGGAGCCGGAGATGCTGGCGTGGGGGCCGCGGAGGCCGCCATCGTCACGGGCGCCGCGGCGCCCATCAGCGCCGCGAGCATGGTGGTCGCGGCCCAGCGGGCCATCGCGGTGCGTCGTGCCATCTGCTTTCCCCTCGCTTATTTATCCTCGAACAGCGGTTTTGCGATCTTCGCGAAGTCCTCGACCGGCAGCTTCGACACCGCGCGGTCATAGGTGAGCAGGCCGTTGAGTTCGCCCTCGACGTCGCTCGTTTCGGTATAGACCGACGCCGCGAGCCCCAGCTCCTTTGCCTGGCGGATGATCTCGTCGAACTTGATCTTGTAACGACGGCGATAATCTTCCTTGTCGGTCGCGAACTGATAGATGCGCGCGTCGCGGTCGGTGAACCAGAGATGCCCCGGGATCGGCAGGCCGACGCCGCCGAATTCGCCGGTCACGATCGGCCGGTCGGCCTGCGGTTCGGGTTCGACGGGCACCTCGTCATAGGTGTGGATGTCATAGACGTCCGACCCGCTGCCCGGCACGTCGAACCAGCCGCTCGCGTTGTTGACGAGGCGGCTCGGGTCCATATTCTTTGCGATGCTGCCCACGGTCTTGACGTCATACTGGCCCCAGCCTTCGTTATTGGTCACCCACATGACGATCGACGGGAAGGCGCGCAGCGCGCCGATCATCCGCGCGAGTTCGGCCTGATATTGCGCCATGCCCGCCGAGGTAAAGGTCGCCTCGCGGTCGCTCGGGCGCCGCACCGCCTGATCGCCGAACGCGCCCGAGGGCATGTCCTGCCAGATCAGTATGCCGAGCCGGTCGGCGTCGTGATAATATTGCGCGGGCTCGACCTTGATATGCTTGCGCAGCATGTTGAAGCCGGCTTTTTTGAGGAAGATGATGTCGCTGCGCGCCGCCTCCTCCGACGGCGGGGTCAGCAGGCTTTCGGGCCACCAACCCTGATCGAGCGTGCCGTTGTGAAAGAGCGGCTTATTGTTGAGCAGCAACGCCATCTTGCCCGTCTTGGGATCGATGCCGGTCGAAATCTTGCGCATTCCGAAATAGCTTTTGACGCTGTCGCTGGGTGTGCCGGTGACCGTCGCTGCGGCATAGGCCTCCGCCTCGCGCCCGGTCATCGGCGGCAGGCCGGTGCGGTCGTTCCCCGCGCCGGTCGGCGGGGTCACCTTCACCAGCTCGGCCGTCAGATCATAAAGATAGGGATCGTCGGGCGACCAGAGCCGCGCGTTCGGGATTTTGAGCACGCCCTGCCGGTTGCCGCGGATGATCGTGCTCGCGATCAGCTTGCCCTTGTCGCGCGCCGTGATGCGTACGGCGTCGGCAGGGGTCGCGGTGCCGCTGAGCGCGACGTCGACCGTCAGTTCGCCCTTGTCGATATCGGGCACCGCGCGAAGGTCGGCGATATGAAGATCGGCGACGGGCTCAAGCCACACCGTCTGCCAGATCCCGCTGACCGCGGTGTACCAGATGCCCCGCGGTTCGAGTGTCTGCTTGCCGCGCGGCTGGTCGCCGGTCGATGTCGGGTCGGTGACCTGCACGACAAGCTCGTTCGCGCCGGGACGCAGATAGCGGGTGACGTCGAAGCTGAACGGGTCCGATCCGCCCTTGTGGCTACCTACGACCACGCCGTTGACGAGTACCGTCGATTCGAAATCGACCGCACCGAAATGCAGCAGGGTGCGCTGGCCCGGCCATTTCGCGGGCAGCGTGAAGCTGCGCTTATACCAGAGCCGGTCGTCGGGCATCAGCTTGCGCGCGACCCCCGACAGCCGCGACTCGACCGCGAAGGGAACGAGGATCTTGCCGTCCATCGCCGCCGGCTGGGGCTCGTTCGCCGGGCGAATCGCATAATCCCAATGTCCGTTGAGGTTCATCCAGGTGTCGCGTTCCATCTGCGGGCGCGGGTAGCTGCGCCACGCATTCTCGGGTGTCACCTTGCGGCCCCACTCGGTCATGATCGGGCCGACATAAGCGGGCCCGCCCTCCGTGCTGCCGGGCGCGGTGTAACCCGCGGTGTTGGCGGTCGAATTGGCGGGCTTCTTGGGCGGCGGCGCGGCGGTCTGCGCATAGGCGGCGGCAACGCCGGCGCTGCTCGCCAATAGCGCGGCAACGGCAAGCAGCTTCGAAACGGACTTCATCGGACCCTCCCAATTTATATGATCAATGTGTTTTATAAAGAGTCGTCGGGCGTGGCAACCGGAAATCGGCCGCGGCCGCTTCGCGGAATGCGGCGCTCGATCAGAAAGATCGCCCCCGCCGAGAACGCCAGCATCGCGGCGAGGAAGATCATCGGTGCGAGATCACTCCCGGTCGCATCATGGATTTTCGGCACGACCGCCTGCGCCACGAAGCCGCCGAGATTGCCGACCGAATTGATCGCCGCGAAACCCGCGGCCGCCGCCGCTCCAGTCAGGAAGCGCCCCGGCAGCACCCAGAAAAAGGGCTGGCCGGCAAAGATCGCCGCCGCCGCGATGCACAGCGCGGTGAACTGGAGCGCAGGCGAAGGCATCATGACCGCCAGCACGAGGCTCAGCGCGCCGACGAAGGCGGGGCCGACGATGAAACGGCGCGATCCGGCGCTCCGCGCAGCCCGGCGCGGAAGCCACCACAAGGCGGCCGCGACGGTCAGCCAGGGAATGATATTGAGCAGGCCGTTGACGGCATCGCTGACGCCGAAACCCCGCACGATCGTCGGGAGCCAATAGCTGAGACCATAGGCCGAGAGCGGAAAGCCGAGGAAGGCGATGCAAAGCAGGATCACGCGGGGGTCGCCGAGCGCCCGGAGCGGATTGACATGTTCGCGCGTCCCGCCCTCTTCGGCGAGCGTCGCGGCGAGCCACGCCTTTTGATCGTCGCTCAGCCAGCGCGCCTCGGCGGGCCCGCGCGGCAGGCGGGTCAGCACGACGGGAACGAGGAGCAGCGCCGGAATCGCGGTGACGATGAACACCCATTGCCATCCGCGCAGCCCGGCGAGGCCGTCGAGTTCGAGCAGCAGTCCGCCGAGCGCCGCACCCACGGCATTGGCGAAGGCGCTCGCGATCAGGAACAGCCCGATCGCTCGCGCGCGCTCCGCCTGCGGGAACCACAGGGTGAGCAGATAAAGCACGCCGGGGAAGAAACCCGCCTCGGCGACCCCGAGCAGGAAGCGCAGGATATAAAAGCTC
This sequence comes from uncultured Sphingopyxis sp., assembly GCA_966250105.1. Classification (GTDB taxonomy): domain Bacteria; phylum Pseudomonadota; class Alphaproteobacteria; order Sphingomonadales; family Sphingomonadaceae; genus Sphingopyxis. The sequence continues at coordinate 214,126 of CBINGC010000001.1, forward strand.
GTCGGCGTCCATGCGAAGCCGAGCGCGAGCGTGACGAGACCCCACGCCCCGATGATCCGCGCAAACCAGATTCGCGGACCGACGCGCTCGAGGATCAGGTTGCTGGGGATCTCGAAGATACAATAGCCGAGGAAGAACAACGCCGATCCCAGTCCATAGGCGGCTTCGCTAAGGCCAAGGTCGCCGACCATCTGCAACTTCGCATAGGCGACATTCTGCCGGTCGATATAGGCGACCAGATAGAGGAGGCAGAGGAGCGGCATCAGTCGCCAGGTGATGCGTCGGACCGTAGCCGCGCCGATATCGTCCATTTCAAGCCTCTCCCGGCTATTCGCCCGCCCTCGAGGCGATCGGATCGCCTTCAAATGTATTTATACTATATATATGCTTCCTATCGAGGCAAATCGAATCTATCAACGGGCATCGGTTGTAACGCGGGGCGAACCGTCTCCCCGCCCAAGACGCCAAATGAGGGAGAAGAGATATGATCCGCCGGAGCTTCCTGCTCACCGCTACCGCTGCGTTCACCATCGCCGCCACCGCCACGCAACCCGCCGCCGCGCGCGAGCAGTGGACGAAGGAACAGGCCAACACATGGTATGACAAGCAGCCGTGGCTGATCGGTGCCAATTACACCCCCGGCTCGGCGGTCAACGAGCTGGAAATGTGGCACGAGCCCACTTTCGATCCCGCGACGATCGACAAGGAACTCGGCTGGGCGGCGGGCATCGGCATGAACACGATGCGCGTCTTCCTGCACAATCTGCTCTGGGAAAACGATCCCGAGGGTCTGAAAAAGCGGATGAACGAATTCCTCGCCATCGCCGACAAGCACAAGATCAAGATCATGTTCGTGCTGTTCGACAGCGTATGGGATCCGAACCCCGTCTATGGCCTGCAAAGCCCGCCGATCCCCGGCGTCCACAACTCGCGCTGGGTTCAGGCGCCGGGTGAGGCGCGGCTGAAGGATGCGAGCCAGTATCACAAGCTCGAAGCCTATGTGAAGGACATCGTCGGCACCTTCGCGAACGACAAGCGCGTCCTCATATGGGATTTGTGGAACGAACCCAACAACAAGGGCGGCGGCAATTACGAGCACATCCCCGACAAGAACAAATATGTCGCGTTGCTGCTGCCGCAGGTCTACGAATGGGCACGCAGCGCCAATCCCAGCCAGCCGCTGACCTCGGGCGTGTGGATCGGTGAGAATTGGGACAATCTGGACAAGGTCGATGCGGTCGAACGGACTCAGCTGACCCAGTCGGACATCAACAGCTTTCACGATTACAGCTGGCCTGAAAAGTTCGAGAAGCGCGCGAAGCAGATGCTGAGCTATGGCCGCCCCGTTCTGAGTACCGAATATATGGCGCGCGGCAACGGTTCGACCTTCGACGGCTCGCTGCCGATCGCCAAGAAGCTCAACATCGGCATGTACAACTGGGGTTTCGCCGACGGAAAGACGCAAACGCGCCTGCCGTGGGACAGCTGGAAAAAGCCTTATACCTATGACGAACCGACAATCTGGTTCCACGAGGTCTTCCACGCCGACGGCAAACCCTATCGCCAGGCCGAGGTGGATCTGATCAAGCGCCTTGCCGCCGCGCCCAAGGGCGTCGTGCCGACGGCGAACGCGAAATGATGCCGCGGCCGGTGCTCCGCCGCGCTCTGCTCGCCGCGCTGCTCGCCGGCTCGGCGGCGGCGATGGCGGAAGCACCGGCGCCGCTTTCGTTCGACGGCGCCGATCCCGACATCGAGGCGGCCGACGGGCGCTATTTCATCTATCCGACCAATTCGGGCGGGACCGGACAATTGCACGTCTGGACCTCCCCCGACCGAAGGCACTGGCAGAAGGGCGCCGAATTGATCGCGCTCGACCGGATCGGTTGGATCGGCGACGACGGCGCGGCGCGCCATGCGCTATGGGCGCCCGACATGGTCGCGGCGAACGGCCGCCATTATCTCTATTTCTCGGTCGGGCCGCAGAACCCGACACCGAGTCGGATCGGCGTCGCGACCTGCGTCGGCCTCGAAGGGCCTTGCACCGACAGCGGCAAGCCGCTGATCACCGGGGGCAAGGGGTTCGAGGCGATCGACCCCGCGGTCTTCGTCGATCCCGCCAGCAAGACGCCCTACCTCTATGCCGGCGGCAGCGCGGGTGCGAAACTGCGCGTCTGGGCGCTGGAGCCCGACATGGTGACGATCGACCGCGAGATTCCCGTCGAAACGCCGCCGCACTTCACCGAAGGCGCGTTCATGCACGAACGCGGCGGCACCTATTATCTCTCTTATTCGTCGGGAAGCTATCGCCACGACAGTTATCAGGTCCATTACGCAACCGCGCCGTCGCCGACCGGCCCCTGGACCTATCGCGGCAAGATCGTCGAGAGCGACGCGCGCTTCAAGGGTCCCGGCCATCACGCCTTCCTGCACGATCCCGCCGACGGTGGCTGGTATATCGCCTACCACCGTTGGGAAGGACAGACGGGTCCCGGCCCCTATAAGGGCAGCCGCAAATTCACCGTGCAGCCGATCGCCTATCGCGCCGACGGCACGATCATCCCGCTGGAGATGCGCTAGGCTATTTCTCGGCGTCGTCGATCAATGTCAGCACATCGCCGATCAGGTGACGCATCGCACTGCGCGCCGCGTCGGGATCGTGCGCCGCGATCGCATCGCGAACCGCGGCGTGGTCGGCGACGCTGGCGGTACGGCCCTTGATCCGGTTGGTAAAGCGGATCGACGTGCGCAGCGCGGTGCTGACGACATCGCGAAACTGCGCGAAAAAGGGGTTGTTCGACGCGCGCAGGACGGCGACGTGAAAGGCGATGTCGGCCTCCAGCGTATCGTCCTCGCCGCGCTCCGCCGCCGCCATGCGATCGAGACCGTCGCCGATCCGCTTGAGCTCTTCGTCGCGTCCGAACTGGGCCGCGAGCGCCGCCGCCTCGGGCTCGATCGCGACGCGCAGCTGGTTGAACTGTTTGAGCAGGTCGATCGAAAATTGCCGTTCGAGCAGCCAGCGCAGCACATCGGTGTCGAACAGGTTCCACGACGAAGTCGGCTGTATCACCGTCCCTTGCCGTGGCCGCGCGCTGAGTAGCCCCTTGGCGGTCAGCATCTTCACCGCCTCGCGCGTCACCGACCGGCTGACGCCGTGGCGCTTGGTCAATTCGGCCTCGGTCGGAAAGGCTTCGTCGTCGAACTGGCCGGTGACGATCGCGCGCCCCAGATTGTCGAGCAGGCCATAGGTCAGGTTGCGTCCGAGCGACGCGGGGGCATCATCCTGTCCCAGTCCCGGTTGTTCTAACGACACGGCGTTTGCCTCCCTTTTGAAGAGCCGCGGATCGGCCTTGCACAACGTTAAGCCGAACAGAGAAGTAGACAAGCCCAATAAATCGGATAAATATGTATTCTTAACCGGTAGGAATCGGGGGTTGGGAGAGAATATGTTCAATCGGTCGTCCGTCGTCCCGCTCCCCGCCGCCGGAAAAACACGCAGCCTCCCCCGCTCTTCCGTCCGCAGACGGATTTTCGCGACGGCGGCAATGGGCCTGGCGGTGATCGCATCCCTTCCCGGCGCGGCGGCCTTGGCGCAAACATCATCTCCAGCCCGCGTCACCGAGCCCTCCCGGCAAGCCGAGCGTCCGCCCAATATTCTGTTCATTCTCGTTGACGACATGGGCTTCGGCGACCTGTCGGTGATGGGGAATAAAAAGGTTCAGACGCCAAACCTCGACCGCCTTGCGCGCGAAGGGGTGCTGCTCACCAAATTCTATGACGCCGCGCCGATCTGTTCCTCGTCGCGCGCGGGTTTCCTGACTGGCCGCTTTCCGGCCGACGTCGGCTTCGTCGGTATTACCGGAGGCCGCGCGCGCAACGCCGAGATCGGGCAGGTCGACTGGCTCGATCCGAAGCTGCCGACGATCGCCCGCCTGCTCCAGCAGAATGGCTACAAGACCGCGCATATCGGCAAATGGCACCTCGGCGGCGGGCGCGACATCGGCGATGCGCCGTGGCCGACCGCCTATGGTTTCGACAAGAGTTTCACGACCTTCGAAGGACTCGGCCCGCGCGTGCTCGTGTCGGACGAGGAACGCTTCCTTGCCCAGCAGTCGGACAAGCTCGGGCAAGGCCCGCGCTTCTGGGAACTCAAGACCAACCTCACAGGGCTTTATGCCGACATGACGGTCGACTTCGTGGCGCAGCATGCGGAAAAGCCATGGTTCGTGAACCTCTGGCTCAACGACATGCACGATCCGTGGGCGCCCGACGACGAAAGCCTGTCCGATGTCATGGGCAAGGGCACATCCTCCGACGACGACCGGATGCTCGCGTCGCTGGTCAAGATGGACAAGACGCTCGGCCGGCTGGTCGAGCGCCTCGATCAGATGGGCGAGATGGACAATACGTTGATCCTCTTCACCTCCGACAATGGCCCCTCGCCGCTCGCGCGCTACCATGAGCGCGGCGAGACCGCACCAGGAAGCACCGAGGGGCTGCGCGGCCGCAAGTTCAGCCTGTACGAAGGCGGCATTCGTCAGCCGCTGATCCTCTATTGGCGCGGCCATATGAAATCCGGGACGCGCGACGAGCAGACGGTGGCGCAGGGCGTCGACCTCTTGCCGACCTTTGCCGGCATCCTCGGCGTCAAGAAGCCCGCGGGCAGCGTCGGGATCGACCTGTCTCCGGCGCTGCGGGGCCAACCGATCACCAAGCGGCCCGACCTGTTCTGGGCCTATGGCAAGGAAGGTCGCCCCCTGCTGGGCAAGCCCAGCCAGCCGATCGACGTGTCGCCGCGCTTCGCCGTGCGCGAGGGCGACTGGAAACTGCTCGCCAACGATGGCGGCGCCGACATCGAGCTTTACGACCTTGCGCGCGATCCGATGGAAAAGCAGGATATGGCGGCGAGCGAGCCCGAAGTGCGCGGGCGCTTGCTGACAAAGCTCAAGAAATGGCTTGCCCAATTGCCCCAATGAGCGTGCAGCGAAGCGCCGAGCCATCACCGAACGAGACGATACCCGACCATGAAAGCCGCATCGCGCCCCGCCGCCCCCGCCCCGTCGCTCGACGGCATGCGCTTCATCGAAGGCGGCGCCTTCACCATGGGGTCGGACCGCTTCTATCCCGAGGAACAGCCGCTGCGCCGGGTCAAGGTCGACAGCTTCTGGCTCGATGAAACGCCGGTGACCAATCGCGCCTTTGCCGAATTCGTCGCGGCAACGGGCTATCGCACCCTCGCCGAACTGCCGCCCGATCCCAAGCTTTATCCGGGCGCCGACTTGGACGGCGTCGAGCCCGGATCGCTGCTGTTCCAAAAAGCCGATGGTCTCGTCCCGCTCGACGATCCATCGGGATGGTGGGCCTTCGTCCCCGGAGCCGACTGGCGCCACCCGAGCGGCCCCGACAGTTCGATCGAAGGAATGGAAGAGCACCCGGTCGTCCATGTCGCCTACTCCGATGCCGAGGCCTACGCGAAATGGGCCGGCAAATCGCTGCCCACCGAGGCCGAGTGGGAATATGCCGCGCGCGGCGGCGTCGATGGACAGGATTATGCCTGGGGCGACGAGTTGGCGCCCGATGGCGCGATCCTTGCCAATTACTGGCTTGGCCTGTTTCCCGTCTCGACGACAAAAGCCGACGGAAATTATCGCACCATGCCGGTCGGCAGCTTTCCGGCCAATGGCTACGGGCTTTTCGACATGATCGGCAATGTCTGGGAATGGACGCGCGACTGGTATGCAGCGCCGCAAGCGGCAAAGACAAAGTCGCCCTGCTGCGCCATCGCCAATCCGCGCGGCGCGACGCTCGCGCAAAGCTATGACGATGCGACGCCCGGCGCGCGCATCGGCCGCAAGGTCATGAAGGGCGGATCGCACCTGTGCGCCATCAACTATTGCCAGCGCTACCGCCCGGCGGCGCGGCATCCGCAACATATCGACAGCGCGACGAGCCACATCGGCTTTCGCTGCGTGTCGCGACGAAAGGGAGAATGACTATGCGGTGCGCCGCACACTGGACCCGGCGGGCGATGCTCGCCTTACTGATCACCGCGACCTCGGCCTGCTCGCAAACACCCGCGCCGCGCGCAGGGCTGACGCCGGCGCCGGCGCCGGCGACAGCGCAACGCCCCAACGTCCTGCTGATCCTCGTCGACGATCTCAAGCCCGCGCTCGGCACCTATGGCGACCGCACCGCGATCACCCCGAACATGGACCGCCTGGCCCAGCGCGGCGTGCGCTTCGATCTCGCCTATGCCAATCAGGCCGTCTGCGCGCCGAGCCGCATCAACCTGATGAGCGGCGCGCGCTCGACGAGCAGCGGCATCTATAATTTCGGGATGAACCTGCGCGACTATATGCCCGATGCGGTGACGCTGCCCGACTATTTCATGCGTGCGGGCTATCACACCGAAAGCATGGGCAAGGTCTATCATATCGGCCACGGCACCGTCGGCGACACCGCGGGCTGGTCGGTCCCGCACCACAAGGACAAGGTGATCGAATATGTCGATCCCGCGAGTACCGGCGGCAAGCCAACGCAGGAAGAGGCGCTGTTCGAGGAAGTTCCGGTGCCCGAGGGCAACCCCTTTGCCTACGCCCGCACGCTCGCGCGCGGCGCGGCGTGGGAAATGCCCGACGTCGCCGACGACTCCTATGCCGACGGCCGCACCGCCAAGCGCGCAGGGGAACGACTGAAGGCGCTGAAGAACGGCAAGCAGCCCTTCTTCCTCGCCGTCGGCTTCGCGCGCCCGCACCTGCCCTTCTCGGTCCCGAAACGCTATTGGGACATGTATGATCCGGCGAAGCTGCCGATGCCCGACTTCGAACAGCTGCCCGAAGGCGCGCCCGCCTATACCGACAAGCAGGGCGGCGAAATCAACGCCTATCGCGAGCCGCCACAGAATGTCCGCGGCGACCAGTTCCCGCCCGAGCTCAAGCGCCAGCTGCTCCACGGCTATTATGCCGGCGTCTCTTATGTCGATGTCCAGATCGGCAAGGTGCTGAACGCGCTCGAACGCGAAGGACTTGCCGACAACACCATCGTCGTCCTGTGGGGCGATCATGGCTATCACCTCGGCGATCATGGCATCTGGACCAAGCATACCAATATGGAACAGGCGACTCACATCCCGCTGATCTTCGCCGGCCCCGGCGTGGTCAAGGGGCGCTCGACCGACCAGCTTGCCGAGACGGTCGACATCTATCCGACGCTCGCCGCGCTCGCCGCCCTGCCCGCCCCCACCGGTCCGCAGCCGATCGACGGCACCTCGCTGGCGCCCACATTGCACGACCCCGCGGCGCGTGTGCGCGGCTATGCCTATCACGCCTATCCCCGCCCGGGACGGCTCGGCCAGGCGATCCGTACCGAGCGCTACCGCCTCGTCCGCTGGACGCAGGAAAAGACCGGCGCGCGCGATTATGAACTCTACGACCTCGTCGCCGACCCCGGGGAGACGCGCAACCAGGCGGATGCGCTGCCCAAGGTGCGCGCCGAGCTAGACGCGATCCTCGACAGCCAGCCCGCCGCGCAGCCGATCAATGGCAAGCCTCGCCGGAACTGAGGAGGTTCGAGGACAAAAGAAAGGCCGCGGTAATCCCGCGGCCTTTCTTGTTCGTCCTAAGGGAAGAGCGGTCAGCGTCCGTGCGACGGTACCGGCAGCGGCGTGTCGCTGGCGACGGGCTCGCCGAACTGGGGCCACCCCGCCTCGCTCCACCCGAAACGCTGGATATGCGGCGCCCGCGCGGGCGTGCATTTCATCCCCGGCCCCGGATTGGCGTGATAGATGATCCAGCTTTCCTTGCCGTCGGGCGAGGTGAAAAAGCCATTGTGCCCCGTCGCATAGACGCCGTTCGCGCTCTTGAAGACCGGCTGGGCGGTTTTCGTCCAGACCTTGGGGTCGAGCACATTGGACCCTGCGGGCGCGTGCAGCAGGCCGAGTGAATAATCGTCGGACCAGCAAGCGCTCGCCGAATAGGTCAGGAACAGGTCACCCTTGGGGCCCCGCAGGAATTCGGGGCCTTCGAGGATCTGGCGCCCGCCCTGTTTTTCCCAGACCTTGTCGGGCATCGCGATCACGCTTTCGGGGCCGGTGAGCGTCCAGGGATTGCTCATCTCGGCAATCGCCAGCCCGCTGTCGGAAGCGATATAGGGCGAATAAGCGAAATAGCGTTTGCCGCCATGTTCGAAAACCGTCCCGTCGATACCCGCACGCGCCGTGTTCACGCGGCCGCGGTCGACCCACTCGCCCCGCATCGGATCGGCGCCCGCATTCTCGAGCACGAAGACCGCGCGGTGTGCGTCGTCCTTGAAGCCGCTGGCGGTGGCCGAATAATAGAGATACCATTTGCCGTCGAGACGGTGGAGTTCGGGCGCCCAGATGCTGTGCGCATTCGGTCCCTTGGCGGGCGGCGTCCACACGACGCGCTTTTCCGCTTTCGCCAGATCGGCGATATTGTCGGTGCGCCACAGCATGAGGCGGTTGCCCAGCGTGTGCGTGTAATAATAGACGCCGTCCACCTGCGTAATCCACGGATCGGGACCCGACGTCAGCAGCGGGTTGGTGAAGGTCGCCGGCGGCGCCTCCGCCCCGCCCGCCGGAGCGACCATGCCGGCCAGAAGCGCCGCCGCGAGCAGCGACGCCGATCGCCGGATGCGTCCGTCATGTGGCTTGTCGAGGCGGCGGATCGAACCCGCCGCCCGTTTATTGCAGGCGACCTTCATTTGATTTCCTCGTCGGTTCAGAATTTCACGCGCGCGCCGATGCTATAGACCGTCTCGTCGCCCTGCAGCGCAAGGACGACCCGCTTGTCGCCCCAATAGGTCGAGGTCTTGTTGCGCAGGATATTCGTCCCGCCGATGTCGAGCCGCAGCGCGTCGGTCACGTCGTAGCCGATGCTGAAATCGAGACGGCCGGCGGGGCGGACGTAGGACAAGAACACGGGGATATAGGCCTCGTCGACCGGCCGGCTTTCGTCATAGGGCCGCACCGCGACGCCGCCCGTGTTGTCGCCGTTGATATATTTGGAGCGGAAGGTCCAGATCAGGCGTCCGCTCAGTCCCTTTTTGTCATAGAGCAGGCCGGCGGTGTAATTATATTTGGAGACGCCGACCAGCGGGTTGCCCGCGAGCGGATCGTCGCCCTTGACCTTTGAATCCGCCAGCGTGAACGCGCCCTGCACGCCGAAGCCCGACAATGCGCCCGGCAGGAAGTCGAAGAAATATTGCGCGCTGACCTCGATACCCTTGAGGTCGACCGACCCGACGTTGCGCGGGGTCGAGATCAGGTAATTCTCGCCCCCGATCTCCTCCTGCCGGTTCGCCGTGACGACGCGGTCCTTGATCGAGCGATAATAGCCGGTAACCGCGACATAGCCGCTGTCGAAATAATATTCGGCGGTCAGGTCGATGCTGTCCGATTTTTGCGGACGCAGATCGGGATTGCCGCGCGAGCCGTTGTTGATCAGGAACACATTGCCCACGACGGTGAGCGACTCCGCCGGGTTGAGCGAGCCGAAATCGGGGCGCCGCATCGACCGCGAATAGGTCAGGCGCGTCTGGAACGAGCCGGGAAATTTCAGCCGCGCGGTCGCCGACGGCAGAATGTCGACGTCCGACCGCTTGGCGACGATCGGGCTGAACGCATCGCTGCCTTCGACGCGCTCGAAGCCAGAGATGGTGCGGTCGGTCTTGACGACGCGCGTGCCGACCACGCCGTCGAGCGTGAGCGCGCCGATCGGGATTTCATAGCTGCCCTCCATATAGGCCGCGTACGTCGCCTCGCTGGCGTTGAACTCCTGGGTCGGATCATATGCCGGCGCCGCGAGCGGCAGGCCGAACAGGTCGCGCAGTTCGTTGCGCCCGCGTTCGGACCGCAGATAGGCGGGGTTCACGCCCAGGAACGCCTGCCCACCGTTGAGCCGCGGCGCGACGCCGATTACGCCCAGGAAATCGGGCGATAGCGGCAAAGAGGAAATGAGCCGCGCATTCGCCTCCGACGGCGTACCGATATTGCCGAAACCGATCGATCCCACCGTGTTGGTCTGCCGCACCTGCTGGAACCGTGCCTCGCGCTTGGCATAGCGCAGGCCGCCGCGAAGCTTGGTCAGAATCCCATCGAATTCATATTCGCTGTCCATCCGCGCCTGGAACAGACTGCCCTCGCCGGCCGAGAAATTCTGGTTGATCGAATTGCGCAGCGACACATTTTCCGAGCTGAGCGGAATCGACGGATCGAGGGTGAAGGACGGGCCATTGTTGTCGTCGAATTCGACGAACACCGTCGGCACGCGCTGGCCGACCTCCGCGTTGAAATTCTCGGTCACCGAGCGTGACGTTTGATAGGCGACATCGACCTTGAGCACGCCGCGATCCTGTTCGAAAATCAGGCCGCCGGCGACCATCTTGTTCCGCTGCGTCACTTCTTCGGACGAACTGTTCTGGTTGACCACGACATTGTCGAAGCGCGCGCTCGTGGGCTCGCACATGGTCCTGACGGTCGCCGGCTGGAGCGTTTGCGTCACTTCCCCGGTCTCGGGATCGACATTGTTCACGATTTGCGGGTTCGTCCCGGCACCATTGACGCGCGCGTCGATGCAATAATCGCTGAGCGTGACCTCCGAAATCTGCGAACCATTGGTGAAGGGCTGGGGGTTGAAACCGGCGAAGCCCGTGGTGCTGTTGAAATAGGTATAAAGGCCGTCGGCGTAGAATTGCAGCGACGGGGTCGCCTGCCATTGCAGCGCGGCATTGGCCTGAAAGCGTTTGATATCGCCGACGTCGGGCATGTTGCGCAGCACCTGCGGCATCATGATGTCGGCGGTGCCGAACGGCGTGCCCGAGACGAAGCGGCGCTCGCCCAGATTGGTCACGCTGCGGATATTCTCGGCCTGCGACCAGGTCACATTGACCAGCGCACCGATCTCGCCGATCGACGAATCGGTCTTCGCCGCCGCGAGCGCGCCGAGCTGCGGATTGCTCGCGTCGGCGATCGTCGCATAATTCTGGCGCGCGGTCAGGACGAAGGTCGGGTCGCGAAAGTCGAAAGGACGGTTGAGCCGCAGGTCGAGCGCGCCGGCAACGCCGCCTTCGATCTGGTCCGCCGTCTGCGATTTGAATGCGTCGATCCGCGCGAGAGCTTCGGCGGGCACATCCTGCAAGTCGAAGCCGCGTCCGGTGGTGGTCACGACTTCGCGGCCGTTCACCGTTGTCAGAATATCGGTGAGGCCGCGGATGCGGACGGTGGAAAGCTCGTTGTTGCGGTCGTTCTGAACCTGGATGCCGGGGACGCGCTGCAAGGCGGCGGCGACGGTCGGGTCGGGCAGCTTGCCGATGTCGGTCGCGACGATCGAATCGACGACCTGCGTGGCGTTGCGCTTCACTTCCGCCGCGCGTTCGAGCGACTGACGTACGCCGGTGACGACGATATCGCCATCGGTGCTTTCCGCTTGCTGGGTCGGATCCTGCGCGGCTGGCGCAGTTGCATCCTGAGCAACCGCCGGCATCGAAACAAATATGGCGGTCGCCGACACGGCGCCCAACAAAATCTTACGCATAACCCTCTCCCTGTTCGACGCGTTCGCGCGTTCGTCGCCCACTCCGATCTCGGAACGATTCTTAGACGATAAATAATATAAAACGGAGAATATGGCAACGCACGACATAGGACGCGCGATTATAAAAAAATACGCCGGAACCAAGCTCCGGCGCATTCTTCTTCGCAGATTGAACAATGGCCGCCTTCAGTCGGCCTCGCCGCTCATCGCGCCGCGCTCGAAGCGCGGCTTTACGGGCACGGTCCCGCTGTCGCCTTGCGCCTTGCGCCAGGCTGCCAGGCGACCGCGAAGCTCCAACAATTGCTTGGCATAACGCGGATCGCCCGCGAGATTCACCTTCTCGTCAGGGTCCGCCTTCAGGTCATAGAGTTCCTCGGCCGGGCGCTTGTAATAGCTGTCGACGATCGCCTTGGCGGCGGGATCCTTGTCGGCCGCCTCGCGCCACGAAGGGAAATAGGCGCCCGAATCGGTGCGCATCACCTTCAGGTCGATATGCGTCGTGTAGGTCCAGTCGGGATGGAGATTCTCGATATATTTCCAGCGATCGGTGCGGATGCTGCGCATCGGATAGACATTGACCCGGCCGTCATTGTTGTGGGTGGTGAAAATCTCCTTCCGTCCCGCAGCCTGGGTGCCGACCCCGAACAGGCCGGCGAAGGAAAGACCGTCGATGCCTTGCGGCTTCTTGCCGCCGGCGAGCTCGACCAGCGTCGGCAGCACATCGACCCAGCTCACCATCGCATCGGTGCGGGTTCCCGCCTTCACATGGCCGTTCCAGCGCACGACCATCGGCACGCGGGTGCCGGTGTCATAGAGATTCCATTTTCCGAACGGCCACTGGGTGCCGTGATCGGTCGAATAAAGGACAAACGTGTCCTTCCCCAGCACCGCATCGACCGCGTCCATCGTCGAGGCGAGATCCTGATCCATCCGCGTCACCGCAGCATAGAAACGCGCGCGCGCATCGCGGGTGATCGCCGTATCGACCGTCTTCGGCGGCAATTTCATCGCGGCGGGATCATAACCCTCGGTCGTCCGCGGCCACGGCACATGGGGCCAGTTGCTGCCGACGAACAGCGCCAGCGGGCGCTTGTCCTTGCGCGCCTTCAGCCATTCGGCGGCGGCCGGAATACCCTTGTGATCGTGGAAGGTGTCGTTGGCGTAATAGTCGAACCCGTAAGTGCCCGTGTGCTGGTAATGCGCGACCTTGCCGAAGGCGACGACCTCATAACCCTGTTCCTGCAAATAGGAGGGGAGCTTGCGGATCGCCGCGTTGGCGCGGTCGTGGTTCGCCTCCGCGCCGTTGCGCGCGGGCATCATCCCTGTCAGCAGCGCGGCGCGGCTCGGCGCGCAGGCCGGCGAGGCGACGAAAGCGCGGTCGAACGACATGCCTTCGGACGCGAGGCGCTGCAAAGCGGGAGTGCGGACATTGCCGTCGCCGCCGAGCGGCACGTCGGCGTAGCTCAGATCATCGGCCAGGAAGATCACGATATTGGGCTTCGCAGGCGACTGGGCGCCGCCCTGCGCATAGCCGGGCACGGCAGAAGCGAAGGAACAGGCAATGATGCTCGATGCGAGCACCAGATTACGCCGGCTGAATTTAGGCATCGGATATCTCCCGGATTATGAAGTTTTTATCGGCTGAGCGCCGCGATAAAGGCGCGCGCGCGATCGCCGACCTCGCTCGCGCCCATGCCGGGCTTGTAGAGCGCCGACCCGAGGCCGAAGCCCGCCGCGCCCGCGGCAAGCCATGGCGTCATATTGTCGGGCGCGATCCCGCCGACGGGCAGCAGCCGCGTACCCGCGGGAACCACCGCACCCAGTGCCTTGAGCACCGCCGGACTGGCGGCCTCCGCCGGAAAGAGTTTCAGCGCGGCCGCGCCCGCCGCCAGCGCGGCGAACGCCTCGCTCGGCGTCGCGAAGCCCGGCAGCGACACGAGGCCCGCGCCGGCGGCCGCGGCGACGACGTCGACATTGGTATTGGGCGAAATGATCATCGTCCCGCCAGCGTCGGCGACGGCGGCGACATCGGCGGTGGTCAGCACCGTGCCGGCACCGACGACCGCGCGTCCTTTCAGCCGGCCGGCGAGGCGGCCGATGCTGTCCAGCGGCTCGGGCGAATTCAGCGGCACCTCGATCAGCGTAAAGCCCGCCTCGACCAGCGCTTCGCCGATTGCTTCGACCTCGTCCGGCTTCACCCCGCGCAGGATCGCGATCAGCGGACAGCGCGCGAAGGCGGCGTCGAAGGCGGCAACATGGGTCATAGGGCTTTGTCTCCGATGGCAAGGATGCCGCGCGCAAAGGCGCTGTGGCTGTCGACGATCACCGGCTCGCGGCCGGTCGCCGCGACGGCGGCGGCGTAAAGATTGCCGAGCCCGGGGTCGGCGAGAATATGGATCTGCTCGAACGGACAATCGTCCATGCGCGCGGCGACGTCGGCGCCAATCAGCACGCCGCTCGCAAAGGACGCCGCATCGGCGTCGCCCCGAATGCCGAGCACCGATGCCGCGCGAATACCGAACAGCGACGCGGCGAGATCGCGGTGCGCGCCCTCGGCCAGCCCTTCGCGAAACGCATCGCCATCGACGACGTCGGCAGTCAGCGCCCCTGCGAGCAGGCTGTGTCCGCGGAGCAGCGCGAACAGTTCCCCCGTCATCGCGGTGGTGAAACCGGCGATCCGGCCATCGGTCATCGTGGCCCATTTGCAATGGGTTCCGGGCTGCGCGAGCAGCGCGTCGGGCGGCACCATCCAGCCCGCGACCGCGCCAAGCAATTGCACTTCCTCGCCGCGCATCACGTCGGCGCGGCCGCCCGCGGAACAGGAAACGCCCGGCACGATCGCGGTGCGGTCATCGACCCAGTCGAGCCCGGCCACCAGTTCATCGATCCCCGCCGGTGCAGCAACATAGGGCACGACGCGCCAGCCGACGGTCGAGCCGACCATGCCGGCGAGCAGCATCGGCAGGTCGCCGAAGCGTTCACGGATCGACGCGACTTCGCCCGCGAAATCGGTGACCGACGCAGCGCCGCGGTCGTCGCGCTCGGTATGCGCGACCGCGCCGCCTTCGAAGCGGAACACGCGCCGGTTGGTCGTGCCCCAGTCGACGGCGAGAAAGGCGGACGGCGCGCTCACCACCAGGTCGCGTAGAGCGCGATGAGGATCAGGATCACCAGCACGCCTGCGACATTGAAGCCTTTGGTCGTCGCGAAGGAGACGCCTTGCATGACGATCCGGTTGCTGTCGGCCCGCGCGGGGCGCGCGAGCGACACGGTCACCGCCAACGCGAGGCTGGCGAAGAAGACGATGAGCATGCGATCCATGAAGGGCACGGCGTTAAGCGCGGCGATCCCGCCCCATTCGGCGGGGAACCAGAAAATGAGGCTGAACACGACCGACGCGACGGCGCCGACCAGCGCCCCCGCTTCGGTCGCGCGGGGCCAGAACAGGCCGAGCAGGAATATGACGGTAATGCCCGGCGTCACGAAACCGGAGAATTCCTGGATATACTGGAATGCCTGGTCGAGGCTGCCGAGCAACGGGCGCGCGGTGAAGATCGCGAGAAGCGTCGCAACGACGGCGGTGATCCGGCCGACAAAAACCAGCTGGCGTTCGTGTGCGCCGGTGAGGTCAGCGTCCTGCCCCGCCTCTTCCGCCCGCGATTGCACCCCCTTCATCTTGGCATAGAGATCGAGCGTGAAGATGGTGGCGACCGAATTGATCTTGGACGCGGTCGAGGCGATGATCGCCGCCACCAATGCCGCGAAGACGAGACCGAGCAGGCCGACCGGCAGCAGCCCCATCATCGTCGGATAGGCCTGATCGGGCTTTGCCAGATCGGGGGCAAGAAGCACCGCCGCAATCCCCGGAAGAACGATGATCACCGGCATCAGCAGCTTCAGGAACGCCGCGAACACCACGCCCTTTTGCGCTTCGCCAAGGCTCTTGGCCGCCAGCGCGCGCTGGATGATATATTGGTTGAATCCCCAATAGCTGAGATTGGCGATCCACATGCCGCCGATCAGCACCGAAAGCCCCGGCAAATCCTTATAGAAAGGATTGTCCTGCGAGAGGATCATGTCGAACTTCTCGGGCAATTCGGTGGTCAGGCGGGCAAAGCCGCCGAGCACGCCCGCATCGCCGCCGATCTGACTGAGCGTGAGATAAGAAATGACGAGGCCGCCGAACACGAGCAGCGTCACCTGGACGATATCGGTCAGCGCCACCGCCTTAAGCCCGCCCCGAATCTGATAGACCAGCGCGAAGGCGCCGAGGCCGAACAAGGCGATGTCTTGGTCGATGCCAGCCACCTGGGTCACTGCGATCGAGCCCAGCCAGAGGATCGACGTCAGGTTGACGAAAATATATAGCGCCAGCCAGAACACAGCCATCACGGTGCGGATCGTCGGTCCGAACCGCTGTTCAAGGAACTGCGGCATGGTGTAGATCTCGTTTTTCAGGAAGATCGGCAGGAAATATTTGCCGACGATCAGCAGCGTCAGCGCCGCCATCCATTCATAGGAAGCGATCGCAAGCCCGATCGCGTAGCCCGATCCCGACATGCCGACGATCTGCTCCGCCGAAATGTTCGCGGCGATCAATGATGCGCCGATCGCCCACCAGGGAAGCGATTTGGACGCCAGGAAATAATCCGACGAGTCTTTCGCATGACCCGCTTTTTCGCGGCTGACCCATTGCGCGAGGCCGAAAATACCGATGGCATATATGACGATGACGATGATATCGATTTGCGACAGGCCCGCCATGCGAACTCTCCCCTAGGCTGCTTATTGAAATCACATTTATCTGATTTAAACGGCTTGTCTAGCTTCCTGTGCGGAATCGGTGATAAGGCCGTTCAAAATATACAGCGTGGAGACGAACGTGGCGAACATGTCGGGATTGGGAATTGAGGATACGGGGCCGCAGCTTGGGCGCAATCTAACCTATGGCATGCTCGACGCGATCGGGCGCGCGATCGTCGTCGGCGATTATGAGGGCGCGATCTTTCCGACAGAGGCCGAACTTGCCAAACAACATGGTGTCAGCCGCTCGGTGACGCGCGAAGCGGTAAAGATGCTGACGGCGAAGGGGTTGCTCAGCGCCCGCCCCCGCCAAGGAACGATCGTCCAGCCGACGACGTCGTGGAATCTGTTCGACACCGATGTCCTCCGCTGGCTGCTCGAGCGGCAATTTTCGATCGACCTGCTGCGCCAGTTCAACGAACTGCGTGTCGCGATCGAACCCGAAGCGGCGGCGCTCGCGGCGCGCGTCGCGACGGTCGACGATATCGAACGGGTGAATGCTGGCCTGAAACGCATGGAACGCGCCGAACGCGGCGAAGACGATGCACTGGAAAGCGACATCGCCTTTCACGTCGCCGTGCTGCGGGCTTCGCGGAACCCCTTCTACGCCCAATTCCGGGACGTCGTCAGCACCGCGCTGCGCACCTCGATCCGTTTCACCAACCGCGTCAAGGGCCGCACCGCCAATGTCGCCGACCACGCTGCGGTGCGCGACGCGATCGCGGGCAGCAATCCCGAGAAGGCGCGGAAGGCGATGCGCGCGTTGATCAGCGATGTGCTCGAACTGATCGACACGGCCAATCCGGACGGCGCCGCCCCCGGGCGGTGACGGCACCGGCGGCGCCTTATTTCTTCGCCTTCCCTCCCGTCGTGAGGCGATAGGTCATCACATTGCGATAGGTTTCGCCCGGGGCGAGGCGCGCGTTCGGGAAATTTTTCTGGTTCGGCGCATCGGGGAAAATCTGCGGCTCCATGACCAGCGCGTCGCCCATCCGATAGATTTTCTTGCTCTTGCCGTGGCTCGTCGCGTCGAAAAAATTGCCCGAATACATCTGCAGCCCCGGCTGGTTCGACCAGAGTTCGAAGCCGCGGCCCGACGCCGGATCCTCGACCCGCGCCATCAGATGCTGGTCGGCGGTGACCTTGCGGCCGATCACCCAATTATGGTCGTAGCCGCGGCCGAAAACGATCTGTTCGTCGCTGGCGTCGCGGACGCGGTCACCGATTGCGGTCGGCTTGCGGAAGTCGAACACGGTGCCGGCGACCGGGCGATATTCGCCGGTCGGAATCGCGCCCGCATCGGTGGGCAGATAGCTTTCCGCCGGGATCGTAACGACATGCCCCATCGCGCCGTTCGCCGAGCCTTCGCCCGACAGGTTCCAATAGGCATGGTTGGTGATGTTCGCGATCGTCGGCCGGTCGGTGGTCGCGACATATTCGATCCTGAGATCGTTGTTCTCGTCGAGCGAATAGATCGCATCGACCGTCATCGTCCCCGGATAACCCTGGTCGCCGTCGGGGCTGACATAGCGCAGCGTCACCGACGCGGTCGGCCCGCTCTTGACCGAGGTCACTTCCCACAAGACCTTGTCGAAACCGAGCGTGCCGCCGTGCAGCGCGTTGGCGCCATTGTTGACCGGCGTCTGCCACGTCTTGCCGTCGAGCTTGAAGCGTCCGCCCGCAAGCCGATTGGCGAAGCGCCCGACGGTCGATCCGAAATATTGCGGAGCCTCGATATAATCGGAGAGATTGTCGTAACCGAGCGCGACATCGGCCTTCTTGCCGTCGCGATCGGGCATCACGACCGATTGCAGCGTCGCGCCGAGCGCGATGACCTTCGCCGAAATGCCGTTAGCATTGGTCAGCGTCACCGCCGGCACGCTGCGTCCGTCGGGCATCTTGCCAAAGGTCGATTGCGATGCGTCCGCGCCAAGCGCCGGCGTTGCCGCAACCAAAGCCGCCGCGGCGGCTCCCCATGCCAGTTTCGTCATCTTCTTCACTCCTCTAACCCTTATATTTCTGAGCCGGCAGACCGCGGCAACCCGGATCGACTTCGAACAGCGCGCCGCCATGTTCCTCGGTCACGCCATCGGACGCCGACGTGACGAACATCCGGTCGAGGTCGGGTCCGGCAAAAGTGCAGCTGGTGATTTGCGACGCCGGAAGCGCGATATGGCGGTCGGGGGTGCCGTCGGGCGCGAAACGCATGACGCGCGAAGCGCCCCAGCAAGCGACCCACAAACCGCCGTCGGCGTCGAAGGTCATCCCGTCGGGATTGCCCCATGCGTCCTCGAACGCAATGAACGGCGCCGCGCATCCCAATGATCCATCGTCGTGGATATCGAAGCGAAAGATCGTCCCGCGCGCGGTGTCGGTGTGCAGCAGGAAAGCGCCTTCCGGATCGATCGCAGGACCGTTGGCGATCGTATAGGGTCCATCGACCTGCGTCAGCGTGCCGTCGGGATCGAGGCGGTAAAAGGCGCCCGACGGCCGGTCGCAGGTGACGGGCATCGTCCCGGCCCAGATGCGACCCATCGCGTCCGCCTTCGCGTCGTTCAACCGGTTGCCGGCATTGCGCGGATCGACCGAAACGATCGGTTCGTGCGCGTCGGCATCGAGGTCGATCCGAACGATATCGCGGCCGATCCCCGCCACGAAACCTCCGGCCTCGCGTTCTATGATCCAGGCTGCATAATGCGGCTGTTCGAAACTTTCGACCCGTCCGTCGGCCCACGCCATGCGGTTGATCCGCCGGCCCAATATATCGACCCAGAACAGCGCACCGTGCCGCGCCGACCACATCGGCCCCTCGCCCAGGCGGTCGCGCCGTTCGCGCGCAATCACCCGCACATCGGACATCAGTGGCTGTCTCGCGGCAAGCCGCGCGTCTGCGCGACGCGCTGATATTTGACCGCCATTTCGAGCACCGCACCGCCGTCGAATTGCCCGGTGAGCGCGCGATGGATTTCCTGCCACGGCGTCTGCGCGGGCGGCATATAATCGGGCTCGGCCTGAAGCTCGGCGCGGCGGCGATCGAGTTCGGCATCATCGACGAGCATGTTCGCGGTGCGCTTGGCCAGGTCGATGCGGATGCGGTCGCCGGTGCGCACCAGCGCCAGCCCGCCGCCGATGACGGCTTCGGGCGCGGCGTTCAGGATCGACGGACTGCCGCTCGTCCCCGACTGGCGCCCGTCGCCGATACACGGCAGCGCGTGGACGCCCGCCTGGATCAGTGCCGCGGGCGGCCGCATGTTCACGACCTCGGCGCCGCCGGGATAGCCGATGGGGCCGGCGCCGCGCATGATCAGGATCGAGTTGGCGTCGGCGCCGAGCGCCGGATCGTCGATGCGGCTGTGATAATCCTCGGGGCCGTCGAACACGATCGCGACGCCCTCGAACGCGTCGAGGTCGGCCGCATTGCTCAGATAACGCTCGCGAAATTCGGGCGAAATGACGCTGAGCTTCATCACCGCATTGTCGAACAGATTGCCGCGCAGCACGGTCAGTCCCGCCGCGGGTTTCAGCGGCGCGTCGAGCGTCCGGATGACATCGATGTCCTGCGTATCGGCGTCGCCGATGTTCGCCGCGACCGTCTGACCATTGGCAGTCAACGCTTCGCCGTCGATCAGCCCGGCGCGCAGCAATTGCCCCATCACCGCGGGCACGCCGCCGGCGCGATAGAAATCCTCGGCCAGATAGCTGCCAGCGGGCTGCAGATTGACGATCAGCGGCACGTCGGCGCCCTGCGCCTCCCAATCCTCGAGCGTCAATTCGACGCCGATATGACGCGCGATCGCGTTGAGGTGGATCGGCGCGTTGGTCGACCCGCCAATCGCCGAGTTGACGCGGATCGCATTCAAAAAGGCGGTGCGCGTCAAAATATCGCTCGGCTTGCGGTCGGCGTGGACCATCTCGACGATCTGCATCCCGGTGCGATAGGCGCATTCCTGCCGATCGCGATAGGGCGCGGGGATCGCCGCCGACCCCGGCAACGACATGCCGAGCGCCTCGGTCAGCGAATTCATCGTCGTCGCGGTGCCCATCGTGTTGCACCACCCGGTCGACGGCGCCGACGAGGCGACGAGTTCGAGAAAGCCCTTATAATCGATCTCGCCCGCCGCGAGCATTTCGCGGGCTTTCCACACGATCGTGCCCGATCCGGTGCGCTCGCCCTTGAACCAGCCGTTGAGCATCGGGCCGACCGACAACGCGATCGCCGGGAGGTTCACCGTCGCCGCCGCCATCAGGCACGCGGGCGTCGTCTTGTCGCAGCCGACCGTCAACACCACGCCGTCGAGCGGATAGCCGTGGATGGCTTCGACGAGGCTCAGATATTGGAGGTTGCGGTCGAGCCCCGCCGTCGGGCGCTTGCCCGTTTCCTGGATCGGATGCGTCGGAAATTCGATCGCGATGCCGCCCGCGTCGCGAATCCCGTCGCGCACACGCTTGGCGAGTTCGAGGTGGTGGCGATTGCAGGGCGTCAGATCACTGCCGGTCTGGGCGATGCCGATGATCGGCCGCCCCGACTGCAGCTCATCGATGCTGAAACCATAGTTCAGATAGCGTTCGAGATAGAGTGCCGTCATATCCGGATTGTCCGGATTGTCGAACCAGGCACGCGACCGCAGCTCTCCCTTGCCTTCTGGCCGCGTTTTCGCCCCTTCTCCCATATATATCCTTCTCGATGCACAATTTAAGGCCATGGCCGGAATCGGTTGATAACGTGATCCGCGACAGATAGGAAGCATATATATCAGACAAATAAAAATGGGATGAAAAATGATGATTCGCTTGGGATTGGTCGGAATTGGAAAAATCGCGCGCGACCAGCATCTTCCCGCCATCCGTGCGGACGATCGATACGAACTTGCCGCGACCGCCAGCCGTCATGCGAAGCTCGACGGTGTGCCCGGGCATGCCGATATCGCTGCGATGATCGCGGGCGACCACCGCCTCGGCGCCGTGTCGATCTGCACCCCCCCGGTGGGCCGCCACGCGATCGCGGCGGCGGCGATCGACGCGGGACTGCATGTGATGCTCGAAAAGCCGCCGGCCGCAACCACGACCGAGATCAGCGCGCTCGCCGATCACGCCCGCGCACGCGGCGTCACCCTGTTCGCGACCTGGCATTCGCGCGAAGCCGCCGGTGTCGCCCCGGCGCGCGACTGGCTCCGCGACAAGCAAATCCGCGCCGCGCATATCCGGTGGAAGGAAGATATCCGTCGCTGGCACCCAGGGCAGGAATGGATTCTCGACGCCGGCGGTTTCGGCGTCTTCGATCCCGGCATCAACGCGCTGTCGATCATGACCGCGATCCTCCCCGCACCGCTATTGCTCGATGCGGCGCGGATCGACATTCCCGACGGGCGGAGCTCGCCCATCGCCGCAACGATGGCGATGCGGAGCGGCGATGCGGCGGTGACCGCCGACCTCGACTTTCTGCAAACCGGTCCGCAGAGCTGGGATATCGAGGTCGAGACTGACGCAGGCACCTTGCGCCTGTCGATGGGCGGCAGCGTGCTCGAACTGCCGGGCGGTGAGCCGGTCACCCGCGAAGACCGCGAATATCCGCGCCTCTACACGCGCTTCGCCGAGCTGATCGCGGCAGGCAAGAGTGACATCGACATCCGTCCGCTCCAGCTCGTCGCCGACGCCTTCCTCGTCGCCGAGCGGCGGACGGTCGCCCCCTTTCAATTCTGACCCGTCGCGCATCCTCCAACTCCAAAAAAGCCCGCCAATCCCGAAGGGGACGGCGGGCTATGGGAGAGTGGAGGAAATCGGAACGCTGCGCCTAGTCTCGCGCAGCGTCGATCCGCGGGACGCCGATCGATTCGGCATCGCCGATGTCGATCGGCACGAGTCCGAAGTGCATGCGCCACGGCGCCGTCGGATCGTTGCCGAACATCGTATACCAGTAACGCCCCTCCTTATCGCGGAACGCGGTGCCATGGCCGCCGTGCGGCGCGCCCATGCGGCGCTGCGAATAGGGACCAAACAGGCTTTTCGAGGTGCCGTACATCATGTCATAGGTGCCGTGGGTGCGCAGCGGCCCATGCCATTCGGCGCCGGTCAGGAAATAGACGCCGTTCGCCTTGATAAGGCCGTTGCCTTCGTAACCGACATGATCCCCATCGGCATCGACAAGCTGGTGCACAGGCCCGTCGAACCCGTTCCGCGCTGCGTTGAGCTTGGCGATATTGCCGCCGCCCCACAGGAAATAGAGGCCGTCCTCATCCTCGAACGGAAAGCCGTCGATGCCTTTGACGAAGAAGCTTTTGGTCACATTTTCATAAGGGCCTTCAGCCTTGCCGGTCTTCGAGCGATAGAGCCAGGTTTTGCCCCCGACGCCCTTTTCCATCACCGAGAAAGCGAGATAATAGGTCTTGTCGCGCGCCGACCACATGATCTCGGGCGCCCAGAGTTCGGCGATATTCTTGCCGAAATCATAGCCCATGCCCTCCCATTTCCATATGAAGCCGACCTCGTCCCATTGCTTGAGGTCCGACGAGCGCCACAGCTTCACGCCGCCGTCGGGTTTGTGATAGCCATAGCCGTCGAGCGTCCCGACAAGATAATAGAAGCCGTCACCGCCGAGCGCGACCGACGGGTCGCGCATCGTCTCGCTGGTGACCAGCGCCCCCCGCGCCGCGACCGCGCTGTCCTCGGTGATCACCGACGCCGCCTGCCGCAGCCGTCCATCGGGCGCGCGTTCGAGCGGCACCAGTCCGACCTGCTCGCAGAATATCGCAAAGCCGTCGTCGCATTTGGGATTATAGACGGCGGCGAGCCGGTCGTCGCCGAGCTGCACCAGCGAACCGCGCCCGGCATGCGGCACGGCGAGCGCGCGCATCGTGAACGGACCATAGGGCGTTGGCGCCTCGGCCACGAACAAATCCTCGGTCGCGGTCCGCATCCGCCCGGTGACCTCGGCCGCCGCGAGGACATAGCGGTCACCGTCACGGACCATCGCCGCGCCGCGCGTGCCGACGCGGGTGCGCACCGGCCAGTCCTTGCCGACGGGCGGATGCTTGGCGAACAGTGCCTGGTCGGGTTTCAGGAAGCGCGGTGCTTCGGCAAGCTTGCCAAAACCGGATGCGAGCTTCGCGATATAGCCGCCGCCCCAAATCAGATAGCCGGTGCCGTCCTCGTCAACGAACAGCGACACGTCGGATGCGTCCTCGACGAGGCAGGGCGAAGCCTTGAACCCGCTGCCCGGCTGTGCCGCCCGCCCGGTCGCGACACGCGCGCAGCCCGTCTTGTCGGAGAAGGCGAGAAAAAGCGCGTCGCCTGCGACTGTTACCGACGGCGCCAGATAGCGTTCGGACACGTCACCCGGCACGATTCCCTCGCCCGAAATCTTCGCCGGGCCGATGCGCGTCCATTTTTTCGCGTCGGGCGACGTCCAGAGTTCGACGCCGTGCCGCGCCCCGCTGCGCAAACTGGTGCCGGTGAGAATCCAGCCGCCCCCCGGCAGCCGCGCGACCGACGCGTCGCCGATCGGCCGCTCGGAGAAGATCGGCTGCACGGGTTTCGCGTCAGCGGCGGGCATCACCGTCGCATTCCTGTCCATCGACGGATGATCGGCGAAGATATCGTCGGCGACGGCGGTCTTCAGTTTCTGCTGCGCGTCGGCGGTCGGCGCGAGCGACAGCGCCGCCAGCATCAGGCCGGAGATCCAGATTTTCTTCTGCACGGTCATTTACCCTTCTGGAGCGCCTTGAAATCGTCGAATATCGTGTAGTTGGGCGCCGCGCTGCCGTCCGCATTCTTGCGGATCGTGGCGGGCGCAAAGACGCTGTTGATCAGCCAAGGCGTCTTGTCGGGGCCGAAATTCCTCGACATCGAACTGCCCTGCTTGAACCCATAGGTCGCAACCGCGAGGCGGCCGGTATCGCGAAACATCTTCACCTGGTTCGCGACATAATGTTTGCGGTTCTCGAACCACGGGCTCATCCGCAGGAAGTCGTCCCATTGCTCCTTGGGGAACGGCGTTTCGAGGGCCGCCTTGATGATCTGCCAATTCTGCGCGTTGCGCGGCGCCGCATATTTGTCGGCAAAGGCGGGGTTCACCACGCCCTTCATATTCTGCTGCCACCACCAGACGAGCGAGAATTCGGTGACGATGAACGTCTGTTCGGGACGCATCCGCGGCAGGATATAGTCGAGGAACGGCTTCGACGCCTGGATCGCCGGAATATGCGGATGGATGTTGACCCCGTCGAGTTCCGGTGTCGCCTTGACGAAAGCCATCCAGCGTTCGGTCGATGCGGTCTGGTTCTTCTTGAGGTCCAGCCGGTTGAGCGCGCCCATATACAGGCGCGTCTTGCATTCGCCCGGGCACGCCTTGGTCCGATAGTCGATCACCCGCTTCGCCATCGCTTCGTAAAAGGCGTTTAGGTCGAGGTCGCGGTCCTTCTCACGGCTTTCGATATAGGGTTCGTTGCCGATGACAAGGATATCGACCTTGCCGACCACAAGCGGCAGCACCGCATCGACGTGCGCGAGTTCGCGGTCGAATGCGGGCGTGCCCGCCTTCGGAAAATCGCCGCGGTTATAGGGGAATTTCAGTGTCAGGATCGTCTTGTAACCGCGCGTGTGCGCATCGAGGACCGCCTTGACCGCGCCATGGTCCGCGGCGCCGCGGTCGAGCTGCGGCATCGGCACGAACAGACGGACCCAGCGCGCATCGGCCTTTTCAAGGTCGCGATAATCGACGTCCTCATAATGTTCGTTGAAATTCGCACCGAGCGCGCCCTGCGCCTGCGCCACGCCCGGCAGGCAGGCGAGCGCCGCAACGGCGGCCAACAATCCCCGCATCCTCATCTCCTCTTGATCCTGATCACGGACGGCTGCGGCCGTCCCTTTCGATACTGTCGAGCCGCGCCGCGAGCTTGGCGGTCAGGTCGGGCAACTTCGCGGCCAGATCGTCGCGCTCGCCGGGATCGCGCGCCAGATTGTAAAGCTGATGCCGCGGCAGCGTGCCGATCGCATTGCCATGAAACTCGTGCGGTTCGACGCTGCCGCGAATGAACTTCCAGTCGCCGGCGCGCAGCGCCAGGATGCGCGCGCCGCTGCTCGCGACGGTCGATCCCGTCGTCACCATCAGCTTGGTATCCTCGACCACATATTCGCGCCCGCGCTCGCTGCGTCCCATCAACGGTATCAGCATGTCGAAGCTGTCGACCGCGGCATCGCGCGGCAACCCCTGCCCGACCAGCGCGGCGAGCGAGGCGACCATGTCGACATGGTCGACCAGTGCCTCCGACACATGAGCTTCACGCACATGCCCCGGCCAGCTGACGATCATCGGCACGCGCGTGCCGCCTTCGTAGATGCTGTATTTGCCGCTGCTATATGGCCCCGACGGCTTGTGGCCGCCCGCAAGTTCGACCGCCCGATCGTCATAGCCGTCGAACAGGATCGGGCCATTGTCGCTGCTGAGGACGACCAGCGTGTCGTTGGCGATGCCGAGCTCGACAAGCTTGTCCATCAGCGCGCCGACGGTCCAGTCGAACTGGACGATCGTGTCGCCGCGCGGCCCCATGCCCGATGTGCCGACGAAGCGCGGATGCGGCGCGCGCGGGACATGCGGCTCGTTCATCGCGAAATAGAGGAAGAAGGGCGCGTCCCTGCGCTCACTCACGAAATCGATCGCCTTGCCGAGCAGCTGGTCGGTGAGCTCTTCATCCTTCCAGCGCGCCGCCTTGCCGCCGGTCATGTAACCGATGCGGCTGATGCCGTTGACGATCGTGTTCGAATGTTCGGGATCGCCCTTGAACTTCAGCTGTTCGGGATGTTCGGCGCCGGTCGGCTCGTCGCCGACCTTGGCCTTGTAATCGACGCGGATCGGGTCGGCGGGGTCGAGGTTCACGACCCGCCGGTTCTCGATCAATACCGTCGGGACACGGTCGAGCGTCGCGGGCATGAAATAGCCATAGTCGAAGCCGACATCGAGCGGCCCGGGCGCGATCTCGCCGTTCCAGTCGACCTTGCCGTCGCCAAGGCCAAGGTGCCATTTGCCGACGACACCGGTCGCATAGCCCGCCTGTTTCAGCATATGCGGCAGGGTGAATTGCCCCGGCCGGATCAGCGCGGGGGCGTCGCCGGGCAGAATCTGCGTCCCCGACGCGCGCCAGGCATAATCGCCGGTCAGCAGGGCATAGCGCGACGGCGTGCAGGTCGCCGAGGGCGAATGCGCGTTGACGAATCGCGTCCCACGCGCGGCGAGGCGATCGACATTGGGCGTCTTGAGAGCAGTCGCACCATAGCAACCAAGGTCGCCATAGCCGAGATCATCGGCATAGATGACGATGATATTGGGCTTGGAGCGGGGCGTGGCCGCGAAGGCGACACGCGGCAGAGCAGCTATCCCCGCGCCCGCCAGCAGGAGCGCCCGACGCGACAATGTGGATTTCAAGGCCCCTCTCCCCTTTTGCTTGAGTAGGATATATCTGATTTATTCAGAGGGTGCAACGCGGCCGGGTTGTTTCGCCTGCATCCGCCGGAAATCGTCGATCCAGGCATAGTTGAATGCCGCGGTGCCGTCCGCATTCGGACGGATCGTGCGTCCGGCATAGACGCTGTTTAGCAGCCAGGGCGTCTTCTTCGGGCCGAAATTGTTCGACATAGAACTGCCCTGCTTGAAACCGTAGGTCGCAACCGCGAGGCGGCCGGTGTCGCGGAACATCTTCATCTGGTTGGCGATATAATGTTTGCGGTTCTCGAACCACGGGCTCATCCGCAGGAAATCGTCCCACTGCTCCTTGGGGAAAGGCGTTTCGAGCGCCGCCTTGATGATCTGCCAGTTCTGCGCGGTGCGCGGCGCCTGATATTTGTCGGCAAAGGCCGGCGCGACCGGCCTGGTCAGGTTTTGCTGCCACCAGCCGACGAGCGAGAATTCGGTGACGATGAACGTCTGCTCGGGCCGCATTCTCGGCAAAATATAGTCGAGAAATGCCTTCGACAGCTCGATCTTCGGAACATGCGGGTGGATGTTGACGCCCTCGATCTCGGGCGTCGCCTTCACGAACGCGAGCCAGCGCTCGGTCGATGGCGTGATATTCTTCTGGAGGTCGAGCCGGTTGAGCGCCCCCATATAGAGCCTCGTCTTGCAGCCGCTGCCGCAATTGGCGTTGCGATAGGCGATGATGCGCCCCGCCATCGCTTCGTAGAAGGCATTGAGGTCGAGGTCGCGGTCCTGCTCGCGCGTTTCGAAATAGGGCTCGTTACCGATCACCAATATATCGACCTTGCCCATCACCAGCGGCAAGACGGCATCGAGCCGCGCGAGTTCGCGCGCGAACGCCGCGCTTCCCGCCTTGGGAAAATCGCGGTCGGTTTGCGGCCATTTGAGCGTGAAGATCGTCTTGTATCCGCGCGCGCCAGCCTCAAGCGTGGTGCGGATCGCGCCATGCGCCGCCGCCCCGCGATCGACCTGCGGCATCGGAAGGAACAGGCGAATCCATTTCGCCCCGGCGCTATCGAGTTCGCGATAGTCTACATCTTCATAATGCTCGTTGAAATTGGCGCCCAGCGCCCCCTGCGCCGCGGCGGCGACCGGCTGCAACGCCAGGACCGAGCCTGCCACGCCCACCCATTTACTCAGCATTTCAACCTCCCCCGTACGTCGCAAACTTGACTCATCTTAATTATACGATAATACAGATATAAAGAAAGACCGGCAAGGGAGGGGATAGATGAAATCGGCAGGGCCCACGCGTCGATGGGCGATCGGGGCGGCAGGAACCGCCCTTTTCGCGATGCTCGGCACCGCTATCGTCCCTGCTCACGGCTTCGCGCCGACCCCGGCGCCAGCGGGTGCGAACCCGCGCGCGCCCGCGCGGGAACCGAACATCCTCTTCATCCTGATCGACGACATGGGATTTGCCGACCTCTCGCTGACCGGCAACAAGCTCGTCGCGACGCCGAACATCGACGCGCTCGCGCGCGACGGTATGGTGATGACGCAATTCTACGACGCGGCGCCGATCTGCTCGCCCTCGCGCGCCGGCTTCATGACCGGGCGTTTCCCCGCGCGCGACCGCTTCGTCACCTATATCCACGACCGTAAGCGCAACCGCGCCTTCGGCCAGGCTGATTGGCTCGACCCGTCGCTTCCCGTTTTGCCGCGGATGATGCGGCAAGCGGGCTATGCCACGGGCCATTTCGGCAAATGGCATCTCGGCGGCGGGCGCGACATCGGCGATGCGCCGCTGCCGTCGGCCTATGGCTTCGACGAAAGCTATACCCAGTGGGAGGGCCTCGGCCCGCGCGTTCTGCCGACCGACCTCACCAACAAGCTCGGGCAGCAGAGCGCCGAACTCGGCCAAGGCCCGGTCGAATGGCTGCCGCGCGCAGAGATTACCCGCCGCTTCGTCGACAAGACGCTCGATTTCGTCGGGCGCAGCAAGGACCGTCCGTGGTTCGCGCAGCTGTGGCTGACCGACATGCACACGCCCTGGGTGCCCAGTCCCGAACAACTCGCCGTCACCAAGGGCAAGGGCGCCACGCCGCGCGAGGACCAGTTCCTTGCCGTGCTCGTCGCGATGGATGCCGAAATCGGCCGGCTCGTCGATGGGCTACGGCGGGCGGGCGAACTCGACGACACGCTCATCGTCTTCACCTCCGACAACGGCCCCACCATCGGCGCCAACACGCCGGGTTCGGCGGCGCCCTATCGCGGCCGGAAAGCGAGCCTCTATGAAGGCGGTATCCGCCAGCCGCTGATCGTCCGCTGGCCGGGCCATATCGCCGGCGGCGGCCGCGATGCGCAGAGCGTGGTGCAGGCGGTCGACCTGCTGCCGACGCTCGCCGCGATCACCGGCGCGCCGACGCCCGCCGGGATCGACGGCATCGACATGTCCGCCGCATGGCGCGGCCGGCCGATCGCCTCGCGTCCCGACATCTACAGCCATATCGCCCGCCCCGGCGGCGAGGCCTTCGGACCGCTTTATTCGATCCGGTCGGGCCCTTGGAAACTGCTGATGAACGCGGACGGCGGGAGTGCCGAACTCTATAATATCGAAGAAGATCCACGGGAACGGCTTGACCGGAAGGTCGACGCCCCCGCGATCGCGGCCAAGCTGTCGGCAAGACTATCAAAATGGATCGCAGGTTTGCCGCCGCCAGCCTCGCCGCGACGCCGCGCGATGTAACGCGCTTGAGCGAAGCCAGGGGCTTCACGCTTTATTTTATCATATTAATTCTATAATAGACCGACTTTTTTAAGGGGGAGAGTTTAATGCGAAATCGAATAATTCTGGCTTGCACCACATCGGCCTTGGCGCTCGTCGCCATGCCGTCGGCCGCGCTGGCGCAGGATCAGAATGGGCAGGTCACCGTCGAATCGGCGCCCGAGGATCCGACGGCGGACGACGCGATCGTCGTCACCGCGATCCAGCGCAGCCTAGCGACGTCGCAGGCGATCAAGGAAGACTCCGATCAGATCGTCGATTCGATCGTCGCCGAGGATATCGGCAAGCTGCCCGACGTCACCGCGACCGAATCGCTTGCGCGCATCACCGGCGTGCAGGTCGATTATGCCAATGGTACCGCCGCCGGCACCCGCGTCCGCGGCCTGCCCAACATCGCCACGACCTACAATGGCCGTGAACTCTTTACCGGCCAGGGCCGGGCGGTCGCGCTTCAGGATTTTCCGTCGAGCAGCATCGCGCGCATCGACGTCTATAAATCGGGCAGCGCCAATCTGCTCGAACCCGGCGTGGCGGGTCTGATCGACGTGCGCGCGCGCAAGCCACTCGACTTCAAGGGTGACCGCATCGCCGGCGGCGTCAGCGGCGTGCACTGGAAACAGTCGCAGAAACTGGGCGTCGACGCGAACCTGCTGCTCAGCAAGCGGTGGGAAACGGGTATCGGCGACATCGGCTTCCTGATCGAGGGGTCCTACACCGACCTCAAATTCCTCGATTCCTCGCGCAACGTCGCACAAGCGATCCTCAGCCGGGACGTCACGGGCCTCGGCACGATCCGTTATCCCTCGTTCGTCAACATCAACTACAATACCGCCGACCGCTACCGGCCGTCGGTGGCGACCGCGCTCCAATGGCGCCCGAGCAACGAGCTCGAATTCTATGCCGACTTCCTGTTCCAGGGCTATCGGAGCAGCGGATATGGCAGCAACCTTCAGATCAACTCGGGCGTGCAGGCCAATCTGACCGATATCGAGCTGTTCCCCGGAACCAACAAGGTCAAGAGCATGACCGCGAGCGCCGGCGGCATCCCGACCGGCAACCAGAATATCGTCATCGGCAAAACCGACACCTATCAGGCGGGCACGGGCTTCATCTGGAAGCGCGACGGTCTGAAGATCACCGGCGATGTCGCTTTCACCGATTCTACCTACACCCGCGAAACGACGCAGTTCAACTATTCGCTCGTCGTACCACAGCCGACGCGCACCTATGATTTCGACACCGATATCGGCGCCGGCGGCGGCGCGGTCGTGGTGTCCAATTTTCCCGTCAACGATCCCTCGCGCTATCGCTTGGTGGGACTTGGCGAAAATGGCGAACGCAACCATGGCCGCGATTGGCAGGGGCGGCTCGACCTCGATTACCGGATGGCGTCGCGGGGTATCACCAACCTGCAGGCCGGCGTGCGCTTCAACACCCGCGATTTCGACTTCGCCAATTATTCGGAAAGCGGCAATGCGCCTGCCGGGCAATTCTATTCCCTGCTGCCGCTCGAATATCAAACTGTCGCGCCCGGCTTCCGCGGCGACAAGGTACCGATCACGCGCGTTTTCCTGACGCCGACCACCGACAGCATCATGGGTAATCTGGACTTCCTGCGCGATCTTACGGGCGACCGCACCGAAGTCCCGCCGTTCGACCGGGTCTATTACGGCAACGAAAAGGGATATGCGGGCTATGTCCAGGGCCGCTACGCCTTCGACCTCGGCAGCATGACGGTCGATGGTCTCGTCGGCCTTCGCGCCGTGCGCACCGAGACCGAGATCAATGGCTTTGACCGCGAGACAACAGGAGGCGTGACCACGGTGACGCCGGTGTCGCAATCGAATAGCTATACCGACTTCCTGCCCAACGTTAGCGCGCGCCTGCGCCTGACGCCTAAGCTACAGCTTCGCCTTGCCTTCACCGAAACGCGCACACGGCCCGGTTTTGGCGATCTCAACCCGTCACTTAACATCGGCGCGCCCTCGGCGGTCTGCAACACCGACCCGAACGATCCCGAATGCGTTCGCAATGCTTCGGGCGGCAACGCCGACCTCGACCCGATCAAGTCGCAAAACTACGACGCGTCGCTCGAATGGTATTTCTCGCGCGGCGGCTCGCTCACGCTCGGCCTTTTCCAGCGCGACGTGACCGGCTTCATCTCCGACTTCACGACCGACGTCGAGGACGCCGAATTCGGTCGCCTGCGCGTTACGCGGCCGTTCAACGGCGGCGACGGGCGGCTGCGCGGCATCGAGGCGGCGTTCCGTACCTTCCTCCGCTTCCCGCAGCTGCCCGAATGGCTGCAGAATTTCGGCGTCCTCGCGAATTATACCTATATCGACCATGGGACCGAATTGCCCGAAGCACTGGCCGAAAGTCTGCCGGGCAAGCAGCGGATCGCGGGGGTGTCGAACCATATCGCGAACGCGTCGGTCTTTTACGAAAACCAGTCCTTCTCGGCGCGGCTTTCGTATAATTACCGGTCGGACTTCGTGGTCGTATACAACCGCGTGAACGACCCGTTGCTCGGGGCGGCGGTGCTCGGCCCGACGTTGCCGGTGGTCGAAGACGGCCGCGGCAGCCTCGATTTCAACGCGACGCTCGATCCGACGAAGAATGTGACCATCGCGTTCAGCGCAACGAACCTGCTCGGCGCGGCGGCGGCCAACCACCGGCAATATGACGCCGACGGAAATACCTATCCGTGGCAGACGCGTTTCCTCGAAACGATCTACCGCGTCGGCGTGCGTTTCCGCTTCTGATCCCATCCTCCACGGGACCCATCGGCCCGCAATCGCTACCCGGCGATTGCGGGCTTCTTTTTTGAGCGCGTGGAGCGCCGGCCGCATCATTCGCCAGCCGCGGTCCGCGCAGCGCGTTTGCGTTTGCCCTTGCCGCGCTTGCCCTTCCCCGGCCCCGGCGCCTTGCCGCCCTCCAGCCGGCCCTTGACCACGCCGCCGTCGACCTTGTTCGGCCACGGATCGACGAAGCTCGCCGCGGCCCAGTCGTCCCACTGTTCCGCCATGCGCGCGGCGATGTCGGGGTGCGCGGCGGCAAGGTCGCGGGTCTCGGTCCGGTCGCTGCTCATGTCATAAAGCTGCCAGGGCGCGCCGAACTGCGCGACCAGCTTCCATTTGCCGTCGCGCACCGCTTTGTTACCCTCATGCTCCCAGAATATCGGCGCGCTGCGGGTCAGCGGCTCGCCTTCGAACGCGCCGGCGAAGCTGCGCCCCGACATCGGGCGGATGTCGTGCCCGTCAAAGCGCGCGGGATATCTGGCTCCGGCGAGTTCGGCGAGCGTCGGCATGATATCGACGAGATGACCGGGCTCGCGCACCATCGTACCGCGGACCTTTGCGTCGATTCCGGCGGGCCATGACGCGATCAGCGGCGTCGCGATCCCGCCTTCCTCGGCATAATGTTTGAAATAGCGGAACGGCGTGTTCTGGAGGGTCGCCCAATTGAGTCCGACAAAGATGTTCGAATATTTGCCGCCCCATGGCGCCGCTCCCGTGCGACCATCGGGACCGCTTTCGGCATTGCCGCCATTGTCCGACATGAAGAGGATCAGCGTATTGTCGAACTCGCCGCGAGCTTTCAGGTCGGCGACCAGCGTCCCGATCGCCTTGTCCATCCGCGAAACCGCGGCGGCATAGACCGCCATCATCGTGTCGAACCGCTCCTTGTCGGCGGCGGGCAGCTTGTCCCAGTCATAGGCTTCGGGCAGCACGTCGGGCAGCGCCGCGTCGGCGGCGATCAGCCCCGTCTGCTTCTGGCGCTCGAACCGGTCGCGGCGCAGCTGGTCCCAGCCCGCCATATATTTGCCCTTGAACTTCGCGATCTCGTCGGCGGGCGCCATCACCGGAAAGTGGACCGCGGTGAAGGGCAGGTAGAGGAAGAACGGCTTGCCTGCCGTCTTCGCTTCGTCGACGAAGCGCACGGTCCAATCGACCAGCATGTCCGACGCATACCATTCGCCCTTGCCCACCTCGGGCGAATCGAGCCGCGTGCGCTGGCCGTCGATCATGGCGAACTCGCGGCCCGGCTGGTTCGGGAAATAGGTCCCGCCCTTGTGAAAGAGGGATCGGTCGAACCCCACCTCTTTCGGCGGCGTGCCGTGCTGCGCGCCGACATGCCATTTGCCCGCCATTCCGGTGAAATAGCCCGCGGGCTTCAGGACCTCGGCGATCGTGACCGCGCGGTCCGCGATCCGTCCCTGAAGGCCGCCGAGACCGGGGCGCACGACGCTGTCGAGCCCTCCCATCCCCGCTTCGTGCGGATAGAGGCCCGTGAGCAGCGAGGCGCGCGACGGGCTGCAACGGGCCGTATTGTAGAATTGCGTGAAGCGAAGGCCGTTCGCGGCCAGCGCGTCGAGGTTCGGCGTCGGGATTTCGCTGCCATAAGGGCCGATGTCCGAGAACCCCATGTCGTCGACGAGGATGACGATCACATTGGGGCGCTTGGCTTGCACGGCGGCGGCGGGGGCCGAGGTCTGTGCGATCGCGGCGGGTGCGCATGGTCCGGCGAGCAGCGCCAGCGCCGTCGCGGTGGTCGCGGTGGCGCGCAGGACGGACTTCACGATGTTCATACATATTCCCCTATCGCCAATTGAATTGGCCTATTTATCCTACAATGATTGTCGCAGAAGTATGTTAGTCGCTGCGGGGGCGCCGACCTCTTCGAAGGCCGGCGGATCCCTCGCCGGACGGGCTGGCGACTGCGGCCCGGAGATATAGCTTCCGGTTATGGACCTGCCTCGCCTTTGAAGACGCGCGCGCCGGAAGCTTCGATCATGATGCGCCTGTCCCCCACCTGAGAGGCATTTCATGATTGCCAGTCCCTATCTTCTCTATCTTGGCCATGCGAACGACGAAATCGGTATCAAGACGTCGCGCGGCCTCGCGGTTTTCCGGCCCGACGATTGCGTCGGCGAATTTCGCCACGACGATTGCGAGCTGACGCTGGATCTCCCCCGCATGGGCTTTGCCGAAGCGGTCGCCGCGGGCGCCCGGACGCTCGTCCTCGGCATCGCCAATGCGGGGGGCAAGATGGGCGACGACCTCGTCCGCGACGCCGTCGCGGCGATCGAGGCCGGGCTCGACGTCGCCTCGGGCCTTCACAACCGGCTGCGCGACGAACCGGCGCTGGTCGAAGCGGCGAAGCGCCACGGCCGCACGCTCCACGACGTGCGCGATCCGCGCCCCGACATTCCGATCGGCAACGGCAAGCGGCGCGCGGGCAAGCGCCTGCTCGCGGTCGGCACCGATTGTTCGGTCGGCAAGATGTACGCGACCCTCTGCCTCGAACGCGCGATGCACGCGCGCGGCATGAAGGCCGATTTCCGCGCGACGGGCCAGACCGGCATCCTGATCGCCGGCAGCGGCGTGCCGCTCGACGCGGTGATCGCCGATTTCATCTCGGGCGCGATCGAACAGCTGTCGCCGGAGCGCGACGACGACGGCTGGGACCTGATCGAAGGGCAGGGCTCGCTCTTTCACCCCTCTTTCGCCGGGGTTTCGACGGGCCTCCTCCACGGCGCGCAGCCCGACGCGCTGGTCCTCTGCCACGATCCGGTGCGTCCGCACATGCGCGGGCTGCCGCATTATCCGATGCCGGGCCTGCGCGAGACGCTCGACGCGAACCTTCAGGTCGCGCGCCTTACCAACCCCGACGTCCGCGCCGTCGGCGTCGCGCTCAACACTTCGAAGCTCTCGCCCGCCGAGGCCGAGCGGCTGTGCGCCGAAACCGCCGACGTGCTCGGCCTGCCCTGCACCGACCCCTTCTCCATGGGAGTGGACCCCATCATCGACTGGATCGCAAAATGCTTCGAACCCTCGCCGCGCAAAGCGACGCTTTCCCTTTAACGCAGCCGTTCCGCATCTCGCGCGGGGTCAAGACCGTCGCGGATGTAGTGACGGTCGAGATCGCGTGCGACGGGATCATCGCGCGCGGCGAAGGCGTGCCTTATCCGCGCTATGGCGAATCGACCGCGAGCGCGCTCGCCGCGATCGAGGCGGCGCGCGGCGCGATCGAGGCGGGCGCGACGCGCGAGGAACTCCAGCAGATCATGCCCGCCGGCGCCGCGCGCAACGCGGTCGATTGCGCGCTGTGGGATCTCGAAGCGAAATCATCGGGACAGAGCGTGACCGACCGCCTCGGCCGCCCGCCGCTTGGCGCGACCCCGACGGCGATCACCGTGAGTCTCGACGATCCCGCCGCGATGGGCGCCGCCGCCCGCGCGCTCGCCCGCGTCCCGCTGATCAAGATCAAGGTCGACCGCAGCGATCCCGAAACGCAGATCCGTACCGTGCGCAATGCCGCCCCGGCGCCGCGCGTCATCGTCGACCCCAATGAAAGCTGGACCTTCGCCGAGGTCGAGCGGCTTCAGCCGCTCCTCGCCGAATTGCGGATCGACCTTCTCGAACAGCCGCTCCCGGCGGACGACGACGACGCGCTCGCGGGCTTCGTTCCGCTCGTGCCGATCGCGGCCGATGAATCGGCGCATGTCGCGGGCGACGTCGGCGCGCTCGCCGAGAAATATCAGGTCATCAACATCAAGCTCGACAAGACCGGCGGGCTGACCGGCGCGCTCGCGCTCGCCGATGCCGCCGCCGCCGCGGGCCTCGGCGTGATGACCGGCAGCATGATTTCCTCGTCCCTGTCGATCGCGCCCGCGCTGATAATCGCGGCGCGATCGGCCTTCGTCGATCTCGACGGCCCGCTGTGGCTGGCGAACGATCGGCCGGGCGGCGTCGGGCACGGCACAGGTGTCTTGACGCCGCCCGCGCAAGGCTTTTGGGGAACGGCATAAAATACTTAGCCAAGTAAGAAAAAGGGGTGTCGCACATGATCCGTTCTTTGAGGACAACCGCCGCGGTCGTCGCACTTTTCGCCGCGAGCGCCATCGCGGTTCCACAAGGCGCCGCGCAGCCGGAGGGCGCCGCCGACCTGATCCTGCGCGGCGGCACCATCTATAGCGGCGAGGCCGCGCCCTTTCGCGGCGACGTCGCGATCCGCGGCGACCGCATCACCTATGTCGGCCCCAAGGCGCCCGGAACTGCAACGCGCACGATCGATGCCAGCGGGCTGATCGTCGCGCCGGGCTTCATCGATCCGCATACCCATGTGGGCGAAGCGCTCGCCTCCTCCGACCCCGCCGCGCGGCTCGTCCTCCCGTTCCTGACGCAAGGCGTCACCACCGCGTTCATCGGCGTCGATGGCGGCGGCGATCCCGACATCCCCCGCACCTTCGGCACCGCAAAGGCGGGCGCGGGCGGCGAAGGCGAAGCGGGGCTGGGTCAATCGACGCGCGACTTCGGGATCAATTTCGCCGCTTATGTCGGCCTTGGCGCGGTGCGTGCGAAGGTCGTCGGCGCCGCCGACCGCGCGCCGACGCCCGCCGAACTCAGCCAGATGGTCGGGCTGGTCGACAAGGCGATGTGCGACGGCGCGCTCGGCCTTTCGACCGGGCTGTTCTACGCTCCGCAAAGCTTTGCCAAACGCGACGAGGTGGTCGCGCTCGCCAAGGCCGCGGCGGCGAAGGGCGGTATCTACGACAGCCACTTGCGCGACGAATCAAGCTATACGATCGGCCTTCCCGCCGCGGTCGACGAAGCCCTGTCGATCGGCCGCGACGCGAACATTCCCGTGCATATCGCGCATATCAAGGCGCTTGGCGTCGATGTCCACGGCCAGGCCGGCGCGGTGATCGCGCAGATCGAAAAGGCGCAAAAGGCCGGGCAGATCGTCCACGCCGACCAATATCCCTGGTCGGCATCAGGCACCGGCCTCTCGGCCGCGCTCCTCCCGCGCTGGGCGCAGGATGGCGGGCGCGCCGCGATGCTGAAGCGTTTCGACGATGGCGCTACGATGGCGCGGATGCGGCCCGAGATCGCCGAAAATCTGCGCCGCCGCGGCGGCCCCGCATCGCTGCTGATCACCTCGGGCCCGGCGGGGGTCGAGAACAGGACGCTCGAAGATGTCGCCAAGGAGCGCAGCGTCGACCCCGTCGATGCCGCGATCGCCATCCTCCGCCAGCGCGAGGCCGGGGTCGCCTCGTTCAACCAGACCGAGGCCGACATCGCCGCCTTCATGACCCGCCCGTGGGTCGTCACCAGTTCGGACGCCTCGCGTGGCCACCCGCGCTACTATGCCTCCTATGCGCGCAAATATGCGACCTATGTGAAGGACAAGCGCGTGCTCGACCTCAAGAGCTTCATCGCGCAGAGCACGGCGGTTCCCGCGCGCCTGTTCGGGCTGGACGGACGCGGCGAGCTCAAGGTCGGCGCCTTCGCCGACGTCGTCGCCTTCGATCCGGCGACCTTCGCGCCGCGCGCCGACTATGCGCATCCCGCGCTCTTCTCCACCGGGATGCGCTTCGTCCTCGTCAACGGCGTGCTCGCGCTCGAGAATGGCGAGCCGACGGGCGCCGCGGGCGGGACGCCACTGCCGCGCACACCAGCGGCGGGCAGCTGCAAATAATCAAGGGAAATGCGCCGGCCGTGCCGGCGGACGGAGGCGTCCTTCACGCACAATAAACAAATAAAACAAAGGGGTTAGACACATGATCAGATCAACGCCGATCGTATCGACCGCGGCGCTCGCCACCGCACTGCTTTGGAGCGCACCCGCGCTGGCGCAGGACGCGCCGGACACGCCCGCCGCACCCGCCGCGCCGACTGCTCAAACTTACGCCGATGCCGAGATCACCGTGACCGGCAGCCGCATCCAGCGCGATGGCTTCCGCGCCCCGACCCCGCTCACCGTGCTCAATTCGGAGGATATCGAAAGCTCGGCGCCGGCGAACATCGCCGATTATGTCAACGACATCCCCTCGCTCGTCGGCAGCGTCACCCCCGCCAGCTCGAACCTCAACATCAGCGCGGGCACCGCCGGGGTCAACGCGCTCAACCTGCGCGCGCTCGGCACCGCGCGCACGCTCGTGCTGCTCGACGGCCAGCGTTCGGTCGGGTCGACGATGACCGGGCTGGTCGACGTGAACACCTTTCCGCAAGGCCTGATCAAGAGCGTCGAGATCGTCACCGGCGGCGCGTCGGCGGCTTATGGCTCCGACGCCGTGTCGGGTGTCGTCAACTTCATCCTCGACAAGGAATATACGGGGATCAAGGGATCGGCCGAATATGGCATCACCACCTATGGCGACGCGCCCAATTATCGCGCCACGCTGACCGCGGGCACCGCCTTTGCGGGCGGGCGCGGACATTTGCTCCTGAATGGCGAGATCGCGATCAAGGACGGGCTGCACAGCGTGCCGCGCGACTGGAACCAGCAGGGCTGGTACATGATCAACAACCCCGCCTATGCCGAGGGCAACGGCGCACCCGAACGGCTTGTCGTGTCGGGCGCGGGGCTCAGCCTCGCGACGCCGGGCGGGATCATCACCGATACCGCGCTGCGCGGCACCGTGTTCGGCCGCGGCGGCGCAGTCGGCCAGTTCGATTATGGCACCGTGCGCAACCCATGGATGATCGGCGGCGACTGGGAATCGACGCAGGTGAACAGCTTCCAGTCGCTCGACCCTGCCGAAAATCGCAAGAGCCTGTTCGGTCGCCTCAGCTTCGAAGTCTCCGACGGGCTCAACCTCTTCGTCCAGGCGTCTTATGCTAAATCGAAGAATCTGGGGAATCTCGGCGTCCAGCTGAACCAGGCGAATGTCACGATCCAATCGGACAATGCCTTCCTGCCGCAATCGGTGCGCGACGAGCTGGCACTTCAGGGGATCGACGAATTCACGCTCGGCACGACCAATGCCAATCTGCCGATCCGCAAAAATGACACGCGGCGCGAATTGCAGCGCTATGTCGTCGGCGCCAACGGCGAATTCGACCTGTTCGGGTCGAGCGCGCGCTGGGACGTCTATTATCAGAAGGGGATCAGCCGCACGCGCGAAATGGCGCGCGACATCACCAACAACGCGCGCCTCGCGCTGGCGCAGGACGCGGTGTTCGCGCCCGCGGGCAACGCGCTCGGCGTGGCCGAGGGCACGATCGTCTGCCGCTCGTCGCTGACCAGCCCGGACAATGGCTGCGTGCCCTTCAACCGTATCGGCATCGGCACTGCGAGCCAGGAAGGGCTGGACTATGTGCTCGGCAACCCCTTCCGTAACCAGAAATTCCAGCAGGACGTGTTTGCCGCGAACCTGTCGTTCGACGCCTTCGAGCTGCCCGCCGGCCCGGTGTCGGTCGCGATCGGCGGCGAGCACCGGCGCGAGAAAGTCTCGGGCGACGTGGCCGAAGAATTTCAGACCGGCTGGTTCGTCGGCAACTTCCTGCCGAGCTTCGGCTCCTATAATGTCAGCGAGGCCTATCTGGAACTCGCGGTTCCGGTGTTCGAGGGCTTCGACCTCAACGGCGCGGTGCGCGGCACCGACTATTCGACTTCGGGCTATGTCACGACGTGGAAGGCGGGGCTGACCTGGGAACCGATTCCCGACATCCGCTTCCGCGCGACGCGCTCGCGCGACATTCGTGCGCCGAACCTCGGCGAATTGTTCACCGCGGGCTCGACGCGTATCAACGTGCTGATCGACCCGACGCAGAATGATGCGTCGGTTCAATTCGCCGGAACGACGCGCGGCAACCCGCTGCTTGATCCCGAGAAGGCCGATCAATGGGGCGTCGGCGTCGTGCTGCAACCGCGATTCATCCCGGGCCTCGCGCTGTCGGCCGACTATTATGACATCAAGATCAACGGCGCGATCGGCACCGTGGCGGCGCAAACGATCGTCGATCGCTGCGCCGAGGGGGTGCAGGCGTTCTGCGAAGCGGTCGTCCGCGGTCCCAACGCTTTCGGCAACAATCTGCAGGTCTTCGAAAGCCCGTTCAACTTCGCGGTCCAGCGCGCGACGGGGATCGATTTCGAGGGGTCGTACCGGATGGCTGTCGGCAGCGGCGACCTGACGCTGCGCGCGATGGCGACGCGCTACATCAAGAATTATTTCGACAATGGCATCGATGCGCCGACCGACACGGTAGGCCAGAATGCGCCCGGCGGGACGCCCAAATGGCTGTATCGCATCCAGGCCAATTGGGCGACCGACGGCTTCAACTTCAACCTGACGGGGCGCGGCATTTCGAGCGGCGTCTATGACAACAGCTTCGTCGAGTGCACGTCGGGTTGCCCGGCATCGACGGTCACGAACCGGACGATCAACGACAATCATATCGCGGGCGCCTTCTATCTCGACACCTCGCTGACCTTCGACGTCGAAATGGCGGGCAAGGAGCTCGAACTCTATCTCGCGGTGAACAATCTGCTCAACAAGGATCCGGCGATCGTCGCGCCGGGGCCCGCGGGCAGCGCCTATGCGACGCCGGCGACCAACCAGTCGCTCTATGACCTACTGGGCCGCACCTATCGCGTCGGCATCCGCTTCAAGCTGTAAGGGAGGACGGTCGATGAAACGCCTGACGCTCGCAATCGGAACATTGCTCGCCACCACCGCGCCCGCCCTCGCCCAGCATTATGACGTGCTGATCCGCGGCGGCACCCTCTACGACGGCACCGGCGGCCCCGCGCGCACCGCCGACGTCGCGATCGCCGGCGACCGGATCGCGGCGGTCGGGCCGATCCCCGAAAGCGCGACCGCGACGACGCTGATCGACGCCGCCGGCCGGATCGTGGCGCCGGGCTTCATCGATCCGCATTCGCACGCAGCGCCGAACATCCAGACGAAGGAACTCGCCGCCGCGCTGCCGATGCTGCATCAGGGCATCACGACGCTGGCGATCAACCCCGACGGCGGCGGGCCCGCCGAACTCGGCCCGCAGATAACCCACCTCAACACCAACATTCCGGGGGTCAATGTCATCCCGCTGATCGGCCATAACGCGGTGCGGCGCGCGGTGATGGGCGATGTCGCGCGGCTCGCGACCGCCGACGAGCAGGCGAAAATGGAAGGGCTCGTCACCGCGGCGATGGCGGCGGGGGCCTATGGCCTGTCCGACGGCCCCTTCTATATTCCGGGCAAATATTCGAACACCGCCGAGATCGTGGGGCTCGCGAAGGCGGCGGCGCGCTTCCCCGGCGCTTTCTATATCAGCCATATCCGCGACGAGGGCAATTACGACATCGGCGTCGTCGCCGCGGTCGACGAGGTGATCACCGTCGCGCGCGAGGCGAAGATTCCGGGCGTCGTCACCCATATCAAGGTGCTGGGGCCGCAGGTCTGGGGCAAGTCGGCCGACGTCATCGCCCGCATCGACAAGGCGCGCAGCGAGGGGGTCGAAATCTGGGCCGACCAATATGCTTACTCTGCGTCGGGATCGAGCCTGATGGCCTCGCTCGTCCCCGGCTGGGCGCAGGAAGGCGGCGCGGAGGCGCTGGCGAAGCGGCTGCAGAATCCGGCGATGCGCGCAAAAATCCGGGCCGAGATGGTGCCCAATCTCGAACGCCGGGCCGGGCCGAACGCGCTGATGATCCGCAGCTTCGCGCCCGATCCCTCGCTCGAGGGCAAGAGGCTCGACGAGGTCGGCCGGATCAAGGGCATGGACCCGCTCGACGCCGCGATCGAGATGCTGATCGCCGGCGGCGCGCCGACGGTCTCGTTCAACATGAGCGAGGCGGATGTCGAGGCCTTCATGCGCCAGCCGTGGACGATGACCTCGACCGACGGCGGGCTGCCGCATTTCGGCAAGACGTCCGAGCATCCGCGCGCCTATGGCGCCTTTCCGCGCAAGCTGCGCAATTATGTGCTCGACAAGCCGGTGATCCCGATGGCGCAGGCGATCCACGCCGCGACCGGCCTGCCCGCGAAAATCCTCGGCGTCCCCGACCGCGGCCTGCTGCGCGAAGGCGCCTTTGCCGACGTGATCGTCTTCGACCCCGAGACCATACGCGACCTTGCGACCTATGAACGGCCGCACGCCTATTCGGTCGGCGTGGACCATGTCTTCGTCAACGGCAAGGCGGCGCTGGCCAAAGGAAAACCCACCGCCGAACGCCATGGTCGCGTGCTGCTGCGGCCACGCTGACGCCGGGAGCCCCGTCTTGCTGCGATGCAAAATATCTTGCCGCAGGACGGGGCGCGGCTAACCATGGCGGGGATGAACCTGCGCCATATCGAGATATTCCACGCGGTCTATACCAACGGATCGGTCAGCGCCGCCGCACGCGCGCTCAACATTTCGCAGCCGTCGGTGTCGAAGACGCTGCGCCATGCCGAATCGATCCTTGGCTTTCCGCTGTTCGAACGCTCGGCCGGGCGGCTCGTCGCGACCGACGACGCGCACGCGCTGTTCGCCGAGGTCAGCGAAATCCAGGACCGCGTCCACGCGCTGCGCGAGGGCGCGCGCAACCTGCGGCGCGGTGCGGGGATGAAGCTGCGCATCTCGGCGCTCCCGTCGCTGGCGCTCGGCGTCCTGCCCGAAGCCGTCGCGCGCTTCCTCACCAGCCACCCCCATGTCAATTTCGACCTGCAGACGGTCCACCACGACGATCTGGTCCGCAAGCTCCACGAGCGCGAAACCGACGTCGCGATCGCAGTCGAGGTGCCGCAGAACGCCCCGATCGGCAGCCGCTGGCTCGGCGAGGGCGAGTTGGTCGTGCTCTATCGCGAAGCCGACCTTCCCGACGCGCCGCCGCGTCTCGCGCTCGGGGATTTGCGCGAACATCGCTTCATCAGCGTCGCGGCGAGCGGACCGATCGGCGAGATATTCGTCGAGGAACAGCGCCGGCTCGGGCTGGAATTCGACCATGCGATGTCGGCGCGCACCTTCTATATCGCGACCGCGCTCGTGCGTGCGGGGGTCGGGCTGACCGTCGTCGACAGCTTCACCGCGCAGGCCGCGCTGGCGCCGGGCCTCGCGATCCGTCCGCTGACGCCGCCGCTGACCTTCGACCTTTACGCAATGTATTATCACAATCGCCCACCCACTGCGCTGACAACGGACTTTCTGAAAGTCGTGGCAGAGATCATCGACGGGATATAGCGACGGGTTATGGATAGACGCACATTCGCTATGCGGTCCGGGCCGCACGTCCGACTAGGCTCGCGGGCCATGACATATCTTCCACCCCATCACGCTCGACGGGCGGCCGGGCGATGATGCGCCGCTGGTTCGCCATTCCGCTGTGGAAACGGGTGCTCGGCGGGCTCGTCCTCGGGCTGCTGCTCGCGCTCGTCTGGCCCGAAGCGGCGCCCAAGGTCGCGGTCTTCGGCGATCTTTTCGTCCGCGCGATCCGGATGCTCGTCGCGCCGATCGTGCTCGTCACCATCGCTGCGGGGATCACCTCGCTCGCCGACCCCAAGCGCCTCGGCCCGCTGGGCGGGCGGACGGTCGGACTGTTCGCGCTGACGACGGCGATCGCGGTGTCGGTCGGCATGGCCATCGCGCTGATCGTCGAGCCCGGCGTCGCCGCCCCCGTCGGCACCGCGGCGCCCAAGGCGCTCGGCGACCCGGTGCCGCTCTATGACCAACTCGTCGGCATCATCCCGCTCAACATCGTCGATGCGCTGGCGAAGGGCGACATGCTGGCGCTGATCTTCGTCGCAATTCTCGTCGGCGTCGGCACCGTGCTCACTGGCGAGGCGGGCAAGCCCTTCGCCGGCCTGTTGCAGTCGCTGTCGGCGGTGCTGCTGAAAATCGTCGGGC
The DNA here is from genome assembly GCA_966250105.1 of uncultured Sphingopyxis sp. GTDB lineage: Bacteria > Pseudomonadota > Alphaproteobacteria > Sphingomonadales > Sphingomonadaceae > Sphingopyxis. The sequence continues at coordinate 258,286 of CBINGC010000001.1, forward strand.
TGGTGATGGAGGCGACCCCCATCGGCGTGTTCGCGCTGATCGCCAACGCTGTCGCCGCCAATGGCGCGGCGGTTTTCGTCAATATCGGCTGGCTGGCGCTCGCAGTCGTTCTCGGGTCAGCGATCCAGATCGTGCTGGTCCACAGCCTGATCCTGCGGCTGCTCGCGCGCCTTCCCGTCTTCACCTTCTTTCGCGGCATCGTCGACGCGCTCGTCGTCGCTTTTTCAACCGCCTCCTCATCGGCGACCCTGCCCGTCGCGATGACCGTAGCGGGCAGGAATCTCGGCATATCGTCCAGCGTCTATTCGACCGTGCTGCCGCTCGGCGCCAGCATCGGCAAGGACGGCACCGCCATGTATGTCGGGCTGCTCAGCATCTTCAGCCTGCAGGCCTTCGGCGTGCCGATCGACGCCGGGACCCTCGCGATCGTGCTGCTGACCGGCGCGCTCGCGGCGTTCGGCACCGCGCCCGTTCCTTCGGCCTCGCTCTTCATGCTCGCCGCGGTGCTGTCGGCGGTCGGCGTTCCGCCCGAACAGACCGCGCTGATCGTCGGCTTCGTGCTGCCCTTCGACCGGTTGCTCGACATGACGCGCACGGTGCCGAGCGCCAGCGCCAATCTGGTCGTCGCGACCACCGTGGCGCGATGGGAGGGCGAGCTGGATCAGTCGGTCTACCGCGCGCCGCCCCGGCGTTAGACGGCGTGCGTTGAACCTCATCCGTATCCCCGAGCGAAGACGAGGGGCTATGCCGAGCGAAGTCGAGGCTGCGGCGTTGCTGTTCTCGCTCCGCTCGAACGGGCCCCTCGTCTTCGCTCGGGGATGCGGATGATTAAGATTTCGCGCAATTGATTCTAAGCAGTCTCGTCCATGCTATTTCCCCGGCGCGACGCGCATCGCGGCGCCGCCGCCCGGGGCGAGCCATAGTTTATAGGTGTCGCCCTTTTTCACCTTGATCGTCTCATAGGCGATGCGGTGCCGCGCGTCGGTGAGATAGGTGGCGCCCTCGCCGTCCTTCCAGATCGTCGCGGTATAGGTCTTGCCGGGATCGAGGAAATCGAAGTTCAACGTCAGCGTGCGCGCGGTCGCGTCATTGACCCCGCCGACATACCAGTCGGCGCTCTTGCGGTCCTTGCGCGCGAAGATCGCATAATCGCCGACCTCGCCCGCGATCAGCTTGCTTTCGGACCAGTCGGCGGGGACCATCTTGATGAATTCGAGCTCGCGCGGATGCGCTTCGAGATTCTCGATGAAGTCCGCTGCCATCTGGATCGGCGAATAGAGGGCGAGGTAGAGACCGAGCTGCTTTGGAAGGGTCGAGGCAAGCGGCGCCTTGTTCGCGCCCTCAAGGCTCAGCACGCCCGGCGTATAGTCCATCGGGCCCGACAGCATGCGCGTGTAGACGAGCGTCGGTTCATGGTCGGGGCCGTTCGCGAAGGCGCCCCAGGCGTTATATTCCATGCCGCGCGCGCCTTCGCGCGCGACCCAGTTCGGATAGGTGCGGCGAAGCCCGGTGTCCTTGATCGGTTCGTGCGGATTGACCGCGACCTTGTACTTCGCCGCAGCCTGGACGACCTTCAGATGGTGTTGCACCTGGCGCTGGCCGTCGTGCCATTCCATGCGCGTGGTCCCCGGCGTGTCGCCGGGCGCGATGATGCCGCCGGCGTCGGCGACATAACCGGTCTTCACCGCCTTGACGCCAAGCTGGCCATAAAGCTTCATCGCATCGTCGAGCTGCGCCTCGTAAACCGCAATGTTGCCGCCAGTTTCATGATGGCCGATCAGCGTCACGCCTTTCTTCCGCCCGTAATCGGTGACCGCCTTCAGGTCGAAATCGGGATAGGCTTCGGTGAAGCTAAATTCGTCGCCATGGCCGAACCAATTGCCGTTCCAGCCCTTGTTCCAGCCCTCGACGAGCACGCCGCCGAAGCCATGCTTCGCCGCGAAGTCGATATATTGCTTCGTGCGCTCGGTGGTCGCGCCGTGCTTGGGCCCTTCGGCCCAGCTCCAGTCGCCGCGGATCATGCCCCACCAGATGCCGATATATTTCATCGGCTTGAACCAGCTCACGTCGCCGAGCTTGTTCGGCTCGTTGAGGTTGAGTTCGAGGTCGCTCTCGACCAGCCCCGCCGCATCGTTGGCAATGCGGATCGTCCGCCACGGGGTCGCGAACGGCAGGTCGCGGACGACGCGTGGCCCTTGCGACGAAGGTGACAGGGTCGCGCGGAATTTTTGTCCCTCGACGCGCTTGAACCACATGCCCGCATAGTCGACGAGCGCGGCTTCGTGGAACGCGAGGTGCGTGCCGTCGTCGAGGCGCATCGTGATTGGCGTGTGCGCAGTCGACACCGCATCGATCGGCGTCTGCTGATAAATCTGTTCGTAGCGGTTCCATTCGCCGCCGGTGATCCACCAGGCGGTGCCCTTTGGCGCGATGTCGAATTCGGTGATTTCGTCGGCGATCTTGGCGGTCTGGAGCCCCGCCTGCTCGGGCAGTTCGTAGCGGAAGCCGATGCCGTCGTCGAACAGGCGGAAACGGACGTTCATGGTATGCCCGCCCCAGCTTTCATTCTGGCGGAAGCGGACGAGCAGTTCGTTGTGGCGGTCCTGCACAAAGCGGCGTTCACCCCACGGCTGTTCCCAGCGCGTGTCGCCGCTCGCGCGCTCGACGCTCTCGATCGTAAAGCCGCGCTGGAGCGCGATGCCGTCGGTCAGCAGGAAGCCGAGCTTCGACGGTGCGATCAGCAGCTTGCCCTTGCGCGTCAGCGACCATGTCGGGCGCTGATCATTGTCGGTCGACACGGTCAGGACGATGCTGCCGTCGGGCGATGCGGCGGTCTGCTGCGGCCGCGTTTCCTGCGCCGCGGCGGGAACGGTCGCGGCGGCGAGCAGCGGGAGAGCGACGAACAGGCTACGCATCATTTTTTCCTTCGAGTTTCAGCCAGAGGGCGCCGCACGGCGGCAAATGCGCCGGGTCGGCGCCGTTCAATGCAACGATCGGCGCCGCGCCGGCGCCATGGGGCGCGATGTCGATCGTCCCGCCGCCGAGATTGAAGAGGCAGCGGATATGCTCGCCGCCCGCGATGCGATCGAAACCGAGGAGGTCTCCCTCGGCGATCCAGCGCGCGTTGGCGCCGAGACGCAGCGCCGGGTGCGCCGCGCGCATCGCGACGAGACGGCGAGTAAGGTTGAGCAGCGAAGCGGGGTCGTCCTGCTGCCGGTCGACCGCGAGGTCGCTATGCGCGGCACCGACCGGTAGCCACGGATCGACGCTCGAAAAACCCGCATGGCTTTCGCCCGAGGCCCAGGGCAGCGGCGTGCGCGCGCCGTCGCGCGACAGGGTGAGCGGCCAATTCTTGAGCGCCTCGGGATCCTTGACGAGTTCGAACGGGATCTCGACCTGATCGAGCCCGAGTTCCTCGCCGTTATAGAGGATGATATTGCCGCGCAGCGCGCAGAGGAGCGCCATCTTCATCCGCGCATAGGCGGCGGGATCGACGCCTTCGGGGGTCCAGCGCGAAAGCGCGCGCGGCGCGTCGTGATTTTCGAACGCCCAGCTCGGCCAGCCCACCCCCGGCGCATCGGGCCATTGTTCGGCCGCCTCGCGCACGAGTTGCGGCGTCAACCGGCCCGCATAGAGGAAGTCGAAGCCATAGGCGCTGTTGAGGCGATGCTCGCCCGCGGTGAACAGCTTCATCTCGCGCACAGCGTCGTCGCCGCCGACTTCGGCGACGGTGAAGCGGCCCGGATACTCATCGGTCAGCGAGCGTATGCGTTCGAGGAACAGCGGGATGTCGGGGTGCGACTGGTTGTAGATTTTCTGCTGAAAATCGAACGGCCGGGTGCGCGGCTTGTTCGACGGCGGCGCCGGCGGATTGTCGCGAAGCTCAGGGTCGTGCATCGAGAAGTTGATCGCATCGATGCGAAAGCCGTCAACACCTCTATCCAGCCAGAAGCGCACCGCGCCGAGCAGCGCGTCCTGCACGTCGCGGTTGTGGACGTTGAGCTGCGGCTGCGACCCCAGGAAGTTATGCAGATAATATTGGCCGCGCCGCGCGTCCCATGTCCACGCCGGACCGCCGAACACCGACTGCCAGTTGGTCGGCGGCGAACCGTCGGGTTTCGCATCGGCCCAGACATACCAGTCGGCCTTGTCCCCATGCTTGCCCGCGCGGCTTGCTGCGAACCATTGGTGCCGGTCGGAGGTGTGCGCGAAGACGAGGTCGGTCGTGACCTTCAGCCCCAGCGCATGCGCGCGCGCCACCAGCGCGTCGAAATCGGCGAGCGTGCCGAAGATCGGGTCGACGTCGCAATAGTCGGCGATGTCATATCCGAAATCGTCCATCGGCGACCGGTAGAAGGGCGACAGCCAGATCGCATCGACGCCCAGGCTGGCGATATAGTCGAGCCGCGCGGTGATGCCGGCAAGGTCGCCGATCCCGTCGCCGTTCGAATCGGCGAAGCTGCGCGGATAGACCTGATAGATCGTCGCCCCCTTCCACCAGACTTGCTGCGACTGGCGGACGGACGATGGGAGGGGAGAGAGTTCGTTCATTGGGCTTTGCAGATCATATATCCGAGCGGCGGCAGTTTGATGGCGAGTTGCCCCGGCGCGGCGGACGCCGCCGGGCAATCGCCGTAGAGCGCCGTGTAGCTGGTCTTCAGGGGATCGACCGCGACGTTGGCGCTGAGCGGCGCGTTCGAGGTGTTAAAGGCGAGCAGAATTTCCTGCCCCGACGAAGCGTCGACGCGCGACACCGCGAACAACCCCGGCTTTTCGGCATAGGTGCGGATGAGTTGCCGACCGCGGCGGAGCGCGACATGATCCTGCCGCAGCTTCGCGAGCCGCGCGAAGGCGCGGTAGAGCGGATGGTTCGGGTCGAAATTGCTCTCGGCGGTCGTCGCGTCGGTACCGATCAGGTCATTATCGTTATAGATCGCGACCTTTGACGGGAACATGTCTTCGCGCGCATCCTGGTCGACGCCATCACCCGCAAAACCCTGCTCGTCGCCCGAATAGAGCACGGGAACGCCGCGCAGCGTCAGAAGCATCGCATGCGCAAGCTCGGTGCGCCGCAGGATTTCCTCGTCGCTCGCGGCGGGAAAGGCCTTGCGTGCGAAATGAGCGAAGCGGCCGAAGTCGTGGTTGCCGGTGAAGGTCGGCAGCCGGAGCGCCGTCCGGTCGTCGCCATAGAGCGGATCGGCCGCGAACAGCTTTTCCAGCCCGTCGGGTGCCTTGGTCCCGCCCACCACGTCGCGGACCGCGGCGAAAAAGGGGAAATCGAGGCTGGACGGCAACCCCGCAACGCGCGTGCCCTGCGCGGTGATGGTCGGGTCCATGTCGCCGGTCGCATATTCGCCGAAGATGTGGAAGTTCGGAATGCCGTTCTTCGCCGCGCGATCGAGCATCGCGGGCGCGAAGGCGCGCCAGAATTCGGGGTTCACATGCTTGGCGGTGTCGATGCGGAAGCCGTCGACCTTGTAGCGGTCGATCCAGTCGCCATAGATGTCGATGAAGCCCTGAATGACGCGGGGGTTTTCGGTCATCAGATCGTCGAGCCCGACGAAATCGCCCATCGTCGAGCTTTCGCCGGTGAAGGTCGAATTGCCGCGGTTGTGATAATAGATCGGGTCGTTGAGCCACGCCGGAATCTTTATATCCTTTTCGTGCGGCGCGATCTTGACTGTATAGGCGAAATTCGGATCGGTCAGCCGGGCGAAATTCTCCGTGGTCCGAACATCGTCGCCGGCGAAGCCGTCGTTGACCGAGGCCCCGTCGGCGGCGCGGCGCGAATAGGGATAGTCGGCGCGACTGCGATAGGGACAGTCATAGCCCTCGCATTCGGCCATTTCGATCACGTCGGCGGTATGGTTGATGAGAATGTCCATATAGACTTTCATCCCGCGCGCGTGCGCGGCATCGACCAGCGCCTTGAAATCGGCATTGGTGCCGAGATGCGGATCGACCTGCGTGAAATCGGTCACCCAATAGCCGTGATAGCCCGCGCTCTCCTGCCCCTTCGGCCCCTGCACCACCTTGTTCTTGAACACCGGCGACAGCCAGACTGCCGTGGCGCCGAGCGACTGGATATAATCGAGCCGACGGATCACGCCCTTGAGATCGCCGCCGTGAAAGAAGCCCTTCGACGTGGGGTCATAGCCGGTCGCGAGCCGGTCGCCTTCGAGCCCGCCCCTGTCGTTCGCCGGATCGCCATTTTCAAAGCGGTCGGGCAGCAGGAAATAGACGATCTCGTCCTCGGGCGGCCGCTGGCGATAATCGTCGGCGGGCGCGGCACCGGCGAGGCTCAGTGCTATGATCGATGCGAACAGGCTCATGCGGGCACTCCTGCCGCGCAATGCTGCGCGATGAATTCGTCTTGGGTGGGCAGATGCGCGGCGGTGCGCGCGACGATCGTTTCGATGTCGGCGAAAAAGCCCGCGAGTTCCTCGTGCGTCAGCTGGTCCGCCATCGGGTGATAGCCGCCGGGCATGATATTCTGCCCCGTCAGCACCTGGAACCAGCCGATTTCGACGAACAGCTCGTCGCTCTCGCGAACGATCTGGCCTTGGCTGCGGAACAGCGCGATCTTGCGCGCCAGCGTTTCGGGAATGCCCATCTCGCGGCACCGGATCCAGAAGGGCGCGTCGGTGCGCTCGTTGGCGTGATAGTGGAGGATGATGAAGTCGCGGATGCGCTCATAATCGAAACGGACGCGGGCGTTATAGGCATCGATATTGGCGGCATCGAAATCGCGGCCCGGAAAATGCGCGAGCAGCTTCGCGATGCCGTTCTGGATCAGGTGGATGCTCGTCGATTCGAGCGGTTCGAGGAAACCCGAGGCGAGACCGAGCGCGACGACATTGGCGTTCCACGCGCGGCTGCGCATGCCGGTCCTGAAGCGCAGCGTCCGCGGTTCGGCGAGCGGGCGGCTCTCAACATGGTCGAGCAGGACCGCGGTCGCTTCATCCTCGCTGATATAGTCGCTGCAAAAGACATGGCCGTTGCCCGTCCGGTGCTGGAGCGGGATGCGCCATTGCCAGCCGGCCTTGTGCGCGATCGCCTGCGTATAGGGCCGCGCCGGGCCGGCATTCTCGCTCGGCACGGCGATCGCGCGATCGCACGGAAGCCAGTGCGTCCAATCCTCGAAGCCGGTTTCGAGCGCCTCCTCGATCAGCAGCGCGCGAAAGCCCGAGCAGTCGATAAAGAGTTCGCCGTCGATTGCCGTGCCATCTTCCAGCACGACGGCTTCGACATGGCCGCTTTCGCCATTGTGCCGGACGCTCGCGATCTTCCCCTCGATCCGCTCGACGCCCGCGCTCTCGGCGATCCTGCGAAGATAGGCGGCATAGAGCGCGGCGTCGAAATGAAAGGCATAGGCGATGCTGTCGAGGCCGGCGTTCGGGATTTGCGACAGCCGAGCAAAGCGGTTCGCGCGCGCCGCGGTTTCGTTCAGCGAATAATCGCCGAGCCGGCCCGCGACGCCCTCGGCCCGGCCGCGCAGCCAATATTGCGGGAATTGCAGCATGCCGAGGCTGCGCCCGACCTGCCCGAAGGCATGCATATAGCTATCGCCGATCCGGCCCCAGTCTTGGAACTCAATGCCGAGCTTGAACGTCCCGCGCGTTTCGCGGACGAATTCATCCTCGTCGATGCCGGCCAGCGCGTTGAACAAGCGGATCGAAGGGATGGTCGCTTCGCCGACGCCGACGGTGCCGATCTCCTCGCTCTCGACCAACCGGATCGAGAGATGGTCCATCGTCCGCGACAGCGCCGCAGCGGCCATCCAGCCCGCGGTCCCGCCCCCGACGATCACCAATTTCGTGATGCGGTTTTCACCCACGCTGCCCATTCCCCTCCTCCGGAAGCGGGCCGGGCTCGCCGGCCGGCCCGCGCATCCCGTCAGAACTTGTAGGTGATACCGGCCATGAAGTTGCGACCATAATTCTGATAGTCGCGGATCTGGCGCGGGTCGTTGTTGTAATAGGTCACGAACGGCTCGTTGGTCAGGTTCGAGGCCTGGAGCAGGATGCCGAGCCCCTCGAGCGCGCCGCTCTGGAAGGTGTAGCCGATCTGCGCATCGACGACCATTTCGCTCTTCGCCGTCACCAGATCGCGCTTGAGGCTGAGACCCGACACTTCGGCGAGGAATTTGGAGCGATAACGGCCCGAAATACGCGCCTGAAAACCGGCCTTTTCGAAATAGGCGGTGCCGTTCACCACCCAGCGCGACAGGCCGGGCATGGCGATCGGATCGGCGCTGCCTTCGCGGACGCGGCTCTTGGTATAGGAGCCGCTGGCCAGCACACCGAAGCCGTCGAGCGCCGGAGTGAAGGTAGCGAAGGGCAGCGAGAGCGCGGCTTCGGCGCCATAGACGCGGCCGCCGTTGCCATTGCGCCACTGGTTGGCCAAGCCCTGATAGGTCGCGACCGTCCCGCCGTCCGGAATTTCGAAGCCGGTGAAGTCGAACGCGTCGCTTTGGCGGTAGATATAATTTTCGAGATATTTGTAGAAACCGCCGAGCGACACATAGGCGCCCTGACCGAAATATTTCTCGAACGAGACGTCGACCGTGTCGGCCATCAGCGGCCGCAGCTTCGCATTGCCCAGATCGAGCGACCAGGGCGACGCTTCGATGTCGGTATTGTTGCGCTTCGACGCATCGAAATTGACCCCGCCGCCCGGCTTCAGCTGATCCATGCGCGCCCGCGCCAGCATACGCGCCGCGCCGAAGCGAAGGAATGTGTTGTCGGCGAATTCGACCGTCAGGTTCAGGCTGGGCAGGAAGTCGGTATAGGTCGCGCCGTCGGTCACCGGCGTCGATTGCACCTGTCCGCCAACGACCTGCGCATAGAAGCTCGACGCGGATTGATCGGTGTGAACGACCTGGATGCCGACATTGCCGCGAATGGGGGTGCTGCCCGTGTCGGCGTCGAAATTGGCCTGGACGAAGCCGGTCAGCACCTTTTCGCGGACATTATAGTCGTTGAAGATGCGTCCCGGCGTCCAGCCGGCCTCGTCGGTCAGCGTATAATTGCCGTCGTTGTAATAGCGCCAGCTGTCAAAGGCGACCATGCCCGGAATACCGATGAAGTCGAGCGACACGGGGTCGTAGAGATAGTCGGAGGGCACCGCGGCGTTCGCCGGATAATCGTTGCTGGTCAGCACGAAACCGCGGTCGTCGAGGCTCTTTTCGCGATCCGAATAATTGGCGCCGACGCGAATGCTGCTGAGCACGCCGTCCAGTTCCTGCGTCGCCTGCAGACGCAGCGATTTCAGCTCGTCCTTGATCTTGGGCGTGTTGACGAAACCGTCCTGGCAATTGGGGACGGCGCCGCCGCAGCTGTTCCAACCCTGCGGATCCGTAATCAGGAACAGGTTGGGATCGGCATAATCGAGCGACGGGTCGAGGATGATGCCGCCCTTCGGCCGCAGTTGGAACCCGAGCGCGGTTTCGCGCGCGCCGACACCGGCGCCGCGGCCGGTGCCGAGATAGATTTCCAGATTTTCCTCGGTCTTCTTGAGCCGCGAATAGCCGAGGTCGAGTTCGAGCGTCAGCCGCTCGTTGGGCTTGAACTGGCTGTTCCAGCCGCCCGCGATGATCGTCGAGGTGCGGTGGACGACGTCGTTGCGCATCACGGCTTCGGTGCCCGACCAGGTGCCCGACGTCACCAGCCCGTCCTCGATCGTGAAATCGGTCAGCGTCGAATTGCCCCATGCGAGCGGAAGCTCGATCCCGCGCAGGCGCTGGTCGTCCTTGAATCGCGACCAATAGGCGTCGATCGTCGTGTGGAACCTGTCGCTCGGCTCCCACTCGATGACCCCCATCAGGCCGTCGCGCTTCAGCTCGTTCGACTTCACATAGGGTTTGGCGCCGCCGATCAGGAAGGCGGTGTTCGTCCCGTCGGTCAGCTCGGGATAGCCCCAGGCGTTGAACCGCTCCTCGGCGGTCGGCGACTGCATGCGCGCATAGCCGATCGCCCAGCCGAGCGTGCCGTCGGCATTCTGGTCGATATAGGAGATGTTGGCGCGATAGCCCTTGTTCGAGATATCGGGGTTGAGCTCGCCGAGATCGTTGATCTCGAAGCGCGCGCCCGCCGCGATCGCGCGGCGGCCATAGGCGAGCGGACGCACCGTCCGCATGTCGATCGTGCCACCGAGCGCCTGCCCGATCAGCGACGCGTCGGGGGTCTTGTAGACGACCGCGCCGTTCAGCAACTCCGACGGATATTGGTCGAGTTCGACGCCGCGGTTGTTGCTCGCCGAAACCTGTTCGCGGCCGTTGAGCAAGGTCGTGGTGAAGTCGGGGGCGAGGCCGCGAATCGAGACGACATTGGCGCGGCCGTCGAGACGCTGCGTCGCGAGGCCCGGCAAGCGCGACAGCGATTCGGCGATCGACAGGTCGGGCAGCTTGCCGATGTCCTCGGCCGAAATCACTTCGACGATCGAGGTGTTCGCCTTCTTCGCCTGCACCGAATTGTTGATCGCGCCGCGGATGCCGGTGACGACGATGGCGTCTTCGGCCGGCGCTGCATCGACGGGTGCGGTGTCTGCATCCTGCGCCATCGCGGCGCCGGGCAGCAATGCGGTCAAGGCGAGGCCAAGCGCGATGGCGCTGGCATCACGGCGAAGATTGGTCGGCATGGTCATAAGTGGCTCCCCTGGCGCGGACGGGCGGTCTTGACCCGTGCATCGGACCGGGGACGCGGGGCGTCCGTCAGGCTCCTCTCCGATGCGTGGGCTTTCCCATCTTGAGCCTCGCAATTGAAACCAATCGCGGCGTGCCGCCATAGGGTATACGTATACGCATAATATGCACGCTTGGGCGCTGTCGCCGAAATGTCACGCTTTCGGCGCGCCGGAGCGGGGGCACGGCGGCGTGCAAATTCTTGGCAGCGACCAGACCAATCGCTAGGTTGATGCCATGGAGCGGCGCGCGACACGACGGCCGTGACGGGGAGAGACGAGCATGGGGCGCCAGCCCTCCGCCAAGCCGACGAGCTTCGACATCGCCTATCTGGCGGGCGTCTCGCAGCCCACGGTTTCGCGCGCGTTGCGCGGCAGCAAGTCGGTGAGCGCCGCGACGCGCGCCAACATCGAACGCATCGCGCGCGAGCTCAACTACACCGTCGACAAAAATGCATCGAGCCTGCGATCGCAGCGCACCCATACGCTCGCCTTGCTCTTTTTCGAGGATCCGACCCCCGACGAATCGATGATCAACCCGTTCTTCTTGTCGATGCTGGGGTCGATCACGCGGCAATGCGCGCTCAAGGGCTATGACCTGCTCATCAGTTTCCAACAGATGCACAACGACTGGCACGTCGCCTATCAGGACAGCCACCGGTCGGACGGCATCATCCTTCTGGGCTATGGCGATTATCAGCTCTATCGCACCAAGCTTGAACATCTGGTCGAGATGGACACGAAATTCGTGCGCTGGGGATCGGTTTCGGACGACAGCATCGGGCTGACCGTCGGGTCCGACAATGTCGGCGCGGGCGAGCTGGCGGGCGCGCATCTGGTGGAGATCGGGCGGCGGCGCATCGCCTTTCTGGGTGACGCTTCGGACCATGCTCCCGAATTTCAGGACCGCTATACCGGGCTTTGCCGCGCGATGCGCGCCGCGGGGATCGCCCCCGACCCGGGGTTGCAGCAAGATGCGGTGTCGTCGGAGGCATCGGGCTATGCCGCCGCGCGGTCGCTGCTCGCGAGCGGACGGGCTTTCGACGCGATCTTCGCCGCGAGCGACCTGATCGCGATCGGCGCGATGCGCGCACTCGCCGAAGCGAAGCTGCGCTGCCCGCAGGACGTCGCGCTGATCGGCTTCGACGATATTCCCGCGGCGAGCCAGACTTCGCCGACGCTGACGACGGTGATGCAGGACATGAAGGGGGCGGGCGAACTGCTCGTCGACGCGCTGCTCCGCCGCATCGACGGCGCCGATGCCGAACGCACGATGTTGCCGGCGAAGCTGATCAAGCGGCAGAGTACGGCGGTTTAGACGGCGACGGCCGCTTCGGGGTGGGAGCGGACCTGGCTCTCCTCCACTTCCGTCATCCCGGGCTTGACCCGGGATCCCGCTTTTTGAGGCGTCGACCGGTCTTCGGCATCAAGCGGGACCCCGGATCAAGTCCGGGGTGACGAAGATTGGTGG
>CBINGC010000002.1:0-261507 GCA_966250105.1 uncultured Sphingopyxis sp.
CGGCGATCGCGTCGGCAACCTCATAGGCTTCCTCGATCGTATAGGGCGCGATCGTAGAGAAATCCTGCGCGAGATCCCATTCGCAACCGCCGTCGGGATTGCGTAGCTGGCGCATGATGCCGAGCAGGCGGTCGATGGGGGATTGATTCGACGCGTCAGGCATATGTGTTAAACCCATTTTGAAAAGAGACTCTTTCGAGCCACTTTGAAATGAGACTCGGGGCTGTCGATATCTGCGCCACCTCGCTGGGAGCTGGGGCAGCGTGTAGCCTCCGGCATAGCGCAACGCTGCCCCAGCTCAAGAGACGACTTGTCGAGCGGCAAGCAAAAAAGGACCCGCTGCGAAGGCAGCGGGCCCGGTCATTAGTCGGAGGAGGTAGAGCTCGGCGTTGAGCTACTTCGGCAGGCGGCGCACCTCGAGTCGGCGCTCGCCCGAAAATACCTCCATTGTGCCATCGAGCCAGATGCTGATGAGAATCCTAGAGCCGACGGGCTTTTCTTCGATCGGAAGATTTTCAATCACATACTCGTCGCCGTTGAACGAGAAGGTATGATTCTTGGTGATCTTCCGGATTTGCTGTGCGGCAAACGCCCGGTCGATGTTCTCAGGCGGGATTCGGCGGTGATTGTCATCGGCGGCCCGCCTTGCGAACTTCCTATTATGCTTCTTGATATATTGGGCAGTGTGAGCATTCGCTTCTTCAATGTTCCTGATCACCGCCCTCCGCATGGATTTGACCAGCCGATCCTGGAGAGTCCTATGAGCCCTCTCAACGCGCCCCTTAGATTGAGGCGAATGAGCGAATGAATGGAGAATGCCCAGCCGGTTCAGAGCCTCGGTGAACTCCGCCGATCCTCCGGCCTTCCAGACAGCGGAATGCTTGTCGGTAAGCACGCGTACGGGGCGACCGTGATCCGCAATATAGGAAGCCAATGACTGATAATATGCCGCGCGATTCTCGCGCGGGAAAAACTTCAAATTCTGAATCCTTCCCGTTGCGTCGTCGACCATGACCATCAGGGTACAGCGCGGGCCGCGGCCTTCGAACCAGTCGTGATCCGACCCGTCGATTTGTATCAGGTCACCATAGCCGGCCATTCGCTTGCGGGGCTGATGCAAGCGCTTTCGCGCGCCGCGATTTATGAGCCAGAGGCCTGCAGCGATCATCCACTGGCGAAGAGTTTCTCGAGATATCTGCATCCCATGTTCCTCCAAAAGGACCTCCGCCAAAAGCGTCGGACCATAATCATGATAATTTTCTTCGATGAGCTCCAAAACTTGTCGCCGAACCGCAGCAGGGAAGGCGCGATTGCTCGGACGCCCGCGAGCTTTGCGGACCACCGCCGCAGCCCCGGAGAGCCGAAAGTCTTTGAGCAATTTGTACGTCTGACTTCGACCGAGCTTCAGAAGCATGCCGGCCTCGGCGGCGGACAATAAGCCGTGATGGAGAAGTAGCAGGGCCTCAGCTCGCTGAAGTTCGTGGCTACTCATAGCGACGGCTTCGACCTGTCGGGTTGGTATTCCTACCGCCTTCGTCGTCCGGCGAGAGCGCTCAGTCCGTAATCGAAAAGCCTGAAGCCCAATGGGCATGGGGGGACGACCTCCCGGACTCGGTCCAGGTAACAAGCTTGCCATTTCAAAAAGATCCATTCTGTCTGAGGTTACATTGGGCGCACAGAAGCGGAGCGATGGCGACGCCATCACTTGACATTCCGCTTCATTTTCGGCAAACAGAGGGCTCACTAAGGACCTATGTCCGGAAGAGGCCCGCTTTCCAGAGCTGGGCCTTTTCTTTTGCCAAATGCGCGGGCGATGTATCTGTGCTAGGTCATCTTTTCTCCTTTCATATTAGTTCTGAGTAGCGGCTGGGCCAGAGTGTCGCAGGACTCGTGCTGAGCGTGTCCGCGATCGCTTTCTCAATCCGTCGACTTCGACGATGTCCTTGGCTCACCATTGCCACCGTCGCAGGTGCGACGCCGAGATCGCGAGCGATGAGCGAGAATGACGAACGATGTAGCGCCAGCGCGCTCTTGATCCGTTCGTGTGTCTTGTCGCCGGCCATCCGGATCAGTTCCTTCGTAATACCGCTCGAGAGCGCCAATCGCATCCCCAAGCGCGAGCGACCAATCCGATCCGAGTCGGCTGACCGCACCCTCGCTCTTTAGCCTTTTTGAACGAAAAACCCAACCGCAATTGTGAGTTTTTACTAATTAAAACCAGTAGGTTATGTGCCAAGATGATTGTAGAACTTTAGCTGAATTTCAGGAGCTGACGTGGATCTTTCTGGAAGATTCTTCCAGACTGTTTCCATGCACGTTCAGCTTAGGAAGGAGTTGAAAAGCCATTGGCTTCGACACGAAAAATCGGCATCATTTCAGACTGAAATATCTCTGTCTTCCCCGGCTTACCCGAGGCAGAACCGACAGCCGTCGATCATTGGAAAAGAGCCCGAAAAACCTCGTCGCGGGATATCTTCTGCGACCGACCTCATTGGCTTCAGTGTATCAGAAGGTATAGATTCTACGCCACCCGTTTGGTCCCGACGGGGGGTGGAGTTCCGAGCCGGTGATCCAGATATGAGCTTTTCAGCGCGTTGTAGATGTCTAACCGACCAAAATGCAGGCGCTGATTTCCGTGCGATCCCGCTGTTTTCGTCTAATCTTTTTTCGGTCAATTTTTATGCTACATTGATCGCATGAAGACCAAAGAAGATGTCCTAGGCGGCTGAGACCGATTGATGATCGACCCGAGAATAATCGAGCGCGTTGAAGAATATCGGGCGCAAGAAAGGCTGCGCCATCTTCTGCGCCAAGGTGCGGAATCGGGACCTGGCTCTCCTGCTGACGACCACTATTTCGCTGAACTCCGACGCCGCGCCTTGATGAGCTGCCCGGAAAACAGGCGGCTTAGCGGAAAGCGAGGAACAAATCATGCTGGGTAATCGCGGAAGCTCCGACGGTATCGAAACGGACGCCTTTTCTCGCAAATCGCGAGCAATGTTGCATTGGCAACGGGG
This sequence comes from uncultured Sphingopyxis sp., assembly GCA_966250105.1. Taxonomy (GTDB): domain Bacteria; phylum Pseudomonadota; class Alphaproteobacteria; order Sphingomonadales; family Sphingomonadaceae; genus Sphingopyxis. The sequence continues at coordinate 3,018 of CBINGC010000002.1, forward strand.
CGAATTACGGCGGATCAAGCGTGCATTTAGCAAGCGGCAGCGCCAAATCGGCAAGCAATTGACCGCCAATCAAGTCGCGATGCGCAAAGAAGATGTCCCAGGCGGCTGAGATCGATCCATGAGTGAGGTCGGCAGCACGTTCCTTCATTCATTGCGAGCAGCCCTCGCGCCAGTTTTTGATGAGCAGCGAGCCGTTTGGGAGCGTGAGGGGCCAGCGGCGGACGCACGGGCGGCGCTGCTTGGGATCGTTTTCGACGAGCTCGGTGGCAATTGCCCCGTTCAGGCCCAAGGTTCATTCGATCAGCAGCGCTTCTATTTTCGCGCACGCTACAATCGCTGGCGATTTCACGCTTGGACTGGTTCCGAGCACTATCAAGACGCGGAAAATTGTGATGAGTGGGTCGTCGAGCGTCCGTATGGTGCCGATAGGTTCGATGCCGGCTGGATGCATCAACATGAAGCAATCCATTTCATTTGCGACTGCGTCGAAGAATATCGCGCAGCAGAGCGGGAGCAGGACGTTCCTGATGATCTCAGCGGAGATTGACCTCATCGCACACGGCGGAGCCGCCTTTCGCAGCTTCGCTAACATCGCGGATCAATGGCAGCTGAACGTCGACGAGCAGATGCAACTGCTCGCAATCAGCGACCGCCATCTGTTTGACGATCTTAAGGTCCGCACTGCAGCTCACGAACGTGTCGAGGTGCCCTCCGCGATCCTCGAGCGCCTCGGCTGCGTCCTCTCAATTTATTCGTCGCTGCTTATCCTTTGCCTCGACGATCGCGCGGCCGATTGGCTGCGTGGTCCATATCATGCAGCGCCATTCGAAGGACGCACCCCACTTGATCTGATGTGCAGCGATTTCGCTGAACTGAGTGAGGTCACAAGCTTTCTGCTCGCAAAGCGCCAGTATTGAAATTCAAACTATCTGCGCGGGTGTTTGGCGCACCCGCGCAGCAATCGAACTGTAGCGCCATCATTATCGCGTCGATTGAACGCAAACGCAACGGTGTCAGCGCTGTCGCTTACCGAGATCAGCAGTGTTGCGTCTGCGTCTGCTGATCTTGGTAAGAACGCGCGTCCAACGTGTTATCAGAATCGCACTCTAAACGTCATGATGCGCGCCCGGTGCAGTTCACAATCGGCGAGTTATGGGTCGTTTTCGCCGGAAATTCGCCGATTTCTATCCTGACCCCGATGCAGATTTTCTGGTCAGAGCCGATATTTGATAACACGTTGGACGCGGTTACCGTCCGCCTCTCGAGCTCATCAAGCAGCCCGCCTCCTCCGCGCCTTCGGCCAAAATCGGCGAAACTTACCTAGATCAGCAGACTTGTCGCTCGCTTATTGAGGTACGTTGTGGGTTGGTCATAAATTGCGAAATTTGGCCAATCTTTGAAGGCGCAGAACAAATTGAAAGCCAACAGCATATTTGTCTCTATCGACCAATTTGGCCGATCTTTTGGCCGATCTTCACCGCACCTTATTGTCCTTGGTTGTCCTTGGTCATGCCGTTCTCGGCTCGCGGCCGTACCTTCGTCGGCAGCCATCATACCTTCTTCAGCAGAGGTCTCTGCTGGCGCACCCGCGCGGCAATCGGCGGGTAGCTTCATAATAATCGCGTCAATCAGACGCGGGCGCATTGCGAGATTTATGTCGATCGCCGGCACCGACCGAGATCAGCAGCCAGCCTACCTTTCTCGCTCAAATTCCACAGCTCCGCGATGTTTTGAAAAGTGAGGAAGGCCGCCGGCCTTCAAGCTGCTCATGACGTCGGCGATATAAGCCTGTGGCCCGGCTCATAGAACGATAACGCTCTTTATCGTCCTATGGACGACGGCCCTATTTGCGCTCAAAAGCGGTGCGATTTGGTCTCGCCCCGAATTAAGTCACGATCAGCGAGAATCCGTAGATTAATTCAGGACGAAATCGCCCTCGCAAGCGAGGGTGTCGAGAAAAACTCATTGAATATTCAACAGCTTATAGGAAAACTGGGCAACGGCCCTCAATGGGACGGAATGTGCATCTAGGCGGGCCAATTTCACTGATTTGGGGAAAATTGTGGGAGTATCTTGCGCCCGTTGACCAGTTCTGCGACCACTGCCGCATCGCCGGTGAGTCCCGGCGGTGGGGCGTGGAAACCCCTTCTGTGACACCTGGCCGATTATATTCGGCCGGGTGGCATGCGCGCATGTCCAGCCGGCGACGGTAAAGGCGTATGCGCCTGTGTCACAGCAGGTTTCCAACACCCGGCTTTGCCGGTCCGCCCCGTTAACAAGGAGGACCGGTAATGAAATTCGAATACGCCTACCACAGCGATCCAAAACACCTTGCTGCCGATGTTCAACGTTTCGTTGATTTCCTTGAGGAGCACGGCTTCGAATCCGTGACGAATTTGCGGATAAACTGCTATCCAAGCAGAAATGGAAAGCGGCTCCAGGCAGTAAACGCCCAAGGGGAAATCCGGCCAATCACTTTCGAGCTGGTATCCGGAGATGATCGGGATGGCCCGCAAGGCTCTCAGGACCATAGTGAACCCGTGACTATTCGGGAGCGGCCTGACACACTTGGCAATTTTGGCCTCGCTGCGTATTTTAATCACGACGATTGATTAAAAAACGGGTTGATCTGCTGAGGTTTGTGACATCGTTGGTTCGATCGAGCGCGCTAGGCGTCAGGCACATCGGAATGGCTTGCTGACAGGGAAATACTCGAGCAAAGTGGGTAGGTGTGGCTGAGTGATGATGCGATGGCCGAACATTCCACCATTCTGGGGCTGGTGGAAGCCGAATAGGAAGATGAAAGGCTGCGCTGCTAATGAATGGATTTCGCCTGACCGCGGCGGTGGGCGTCTGTTCGGGTACTCTTGGATCTCGCACATGAAAACGAGACTCATTGAGATCATAACGTACGTCTTGTATGGTCATGCTTTATGCGGGTTCTGAGGGGGCATCGCGAGTGCCGAAGAGCCCGGAAAGGAAAGAAAACTTCATGGAAGACGTTCCGGGAGGCTGATCGAAGTCTCGATTTTTAGCGTTCGGCATCGACCGCAATGTTTTTTCTGAGCTTGGTCCATCGATTCCAAAATGGCGCACTCGATTTCGCGGCAGGAGGAATGCTCGCTTTCAGCTTTGCGCCTGATCGAGGCTGTGAATTCATGGGAGCGTCGTCTAACGTGTTCGTCGCGCCGAGTTCACCGTGCATCAACTTACCTCGAAACCGCCCGCCAGAGCATCGAGGAGCGTTATCCGGAGGCCGCGCCAGTGATCGCCGACGGCATCATAGCCCGCGCGGGGCAATCGCTGATTTATCCGGAGAGACTTCAACAACTGGGTCGCCTTGTTGCGAACATCCGGGTCGAGCCTGCCGGATCTGGCTAAATAGCGTATGAAGCTGCCGTTGATGCTTGGATCTTCATCGAGATCGACAGCCTTGCTGAAGCCCTTCGCCACCATCGGATCGTCTCGCAGACGCTGCTCGATCGCGAGGTTTGTCAAAGCTTGAGCGTCGAACTCGGAGCGCCACCGGCGTGTAACCATCGCCCCGGCCAGCGCGCAAAATTCGTCGGCGCCGGCTTTCCGCGATGCGACCCTGATCGCAACGGCCCAATCGGCAAATGCCTGGCCGAGTGTTGCGGGATCAGTGACGAGCGAAAGCAGTTCCGACTCGGGAGCGAAGGCCGCGAGTGTAGCCGCGTCGTGCAGATATTGGCGTTCATGATAGCGCGCCTCCAGGCGCGCGCGGATGTGGGAATCGCCAGGAAATTGTTCATGGAGGATCAGGCCGATCTCGGCGTTCGTGCGCGCTTGGCTATTGGGACCGTCGCGATCGTCGAGAGCCTCGAAGCAGCGTGCCGCGAGGAGGTCGCTTCCTGGGCGTTCTCCCGCCAGTGCCCGCAAGGCATCGGGCGTTCGCGGCGTCTGGCCGTTCGCCGCGAAGCGGAGAAACGCGGCCCGTGCGGCGGGCGACGCTGCTGGCGCTGCAGCAAGAATTGCGGGCAGCGGGTTCCGCTCTCCGATTGTAACGAACCGCTCTTGGATCTCGTCCCCGAAACATTCCTCAAATGCAGCAAAATGTTCGCAAACAGCTCGCTCAACCGCCGGGAAGCCCTTGACGATAGTCCCGACGTGAAATCGCAGTGGTTTCCCGCGTTCCTCGACCACGACGCTCGCATCGAGCTTCTCTATGGTCGCCAGCCCCGCGAGCGCCGCCGCTCGCACGCTTTCGGCATTGCTCCTGACCGACAGCAGATCGGCAATGAGCTGAGGTACCGCCGTGTCGCGCTCGGCCGGGCCCAGACCGCGCAGATGAGCTACCGTCATGCGGGCGCGGAGCTCAGGGTCGCTTTCCGACCGGTGTTCCGCGAGAACGGTTTCAAGGGCGGTTCCCGCCGCTCCGGCGGCCGCTACTTCGATCGTCTGGCTTCGCAGTTCAGTGTGCAGGGGCGTCGCGGCTGCCAGAAGGGCATCGGCAAACTCCGAATCATCGATATAAGCTGCGGCGATCGCTGCGGCTGGCCCGTCGTTTTCCAAAAGCCGCTGCCGGGCAAGTGCTCTGACACGGGGGTTCGAACCAAAGGCCCGAAACAGCGGGAATGACGGGTCGAAGCGGGCGGCTTCGGAAGATACTCTCATAATGGCCGAGACGGCTTCCTCGTCGCTGCCGTCGCATCCGCAGGCTTCCAATCCGATCGCCAGAAGATCCCGCCTCGTGTCGTCGCGCGCGCCCACTTGGAGAAGCCGTGACCGCGCCAAGGCCTTGTCGGTTATGATGTCTGGCAGGGCCGCGACGATATCCACGAGAGATTCCACCGGCGCTACGGCCAGCGCGTCTAATGTCGGCGCGACGGCGGGATCGTGCCGGTCCCAGCCGCTCACCAGCGCGGACACTGCCCAATGCCGATCCATTCCGCCCTTGCCCTCGATCACGTCGCGCATGGCTTTCGCAACCATTTCATCGGCGACATAGGGCGTATAGGACGGAATTTTGTGCATGTTGATGATGCGGTTATCCGGTTCACACCACCAGGCGTTCGCCGCCGCGCGTATCTCCGGATCGGCCTCGGCGAAGCGGCCGACGTTCGACCAGATCCTGTTATCGCCAAAAGCATGGAATGGAAATTTGTCCTTGAGCTCGTCGAGCACCCAGCTTCGAACGTCTGCGCGATCTGTTGGCGATTCCAGGAGATAGCTGGTCGCCACGTCATGTTCCCAGGGTGAGTTGTGGTTACCCGTGACGCGGTCCAAGGCGCCTGCCACCAGCATATCGTCGCCCGGCCAGTATTTCCGGAGCAGGGAGCTTGCGAGCTCCCGGTGCGGATAGGAGAGATTCGACCAGAAACTCTGGCTGCGAACCAATATGTCGCGGACCTCGCCCGGCGCGCAGCCGATCGACGCAAGTCCGAGAATTCCCACCACTCTAAGATTGCCGGCATGCGAAGAATAGGCTTCCTCGAACAGCGATGCGGCCTCGAAATGCTCAGGCCAGCCGAGTGCAAGCGACTCGAGCATCGCGGCGGCCGCGTCGACGTCACGGGTGCGTGCGAGCGCCTCTACCAGGCGATCGGCAGCGTCCGGACTTTTGCCAAATACACGGGCATAAGTGGCCGCGGCAGAACGCCGAACGCCCGCATCTTCGTCATGGAGCGCCTTCCAGAGCCCGTCGCGCAAAGCGTCGCCTGGTTTCCATTCACCAAGATTAGAGATGAGCGACGACCGGAGGCCGATACGGGCAGGCAGCCACCGGCGGAGGCTAGGTTCGACATCTTCCTTCAGCGCCGGATCGGCGAGGCCTTTGAGGACCGACGCAAGGGCATCCTGCCGGGCGGGAAACCAGTCCTCGATTTCGACTCGTCGCATGGTGTCCTGCGCCAGACGCCGCGCGGTGGCTGGCGATCGTCCGGCCGCTCCGAAAGCGATATCCCCGAGCAGGGCGCGCTTATAGAAATATTGCAGTTCATCGCCTTCAGGCTCTTCGACGATTGCCACGAGTCGGTCGATTTCATCCCTCCGTTGAAGCGCGGCGAGAAGGTTGCCGATGACGTTGCGCCAGCGCGGTTCTCCGGCATTCGTCCGGACGAATTCTTCAATTTTTGCAAAGGGCCAGGAGCCTATATGTTCGGCGCCGAGATATTCCTCGAAGCTGGCGTGGACGAAGCCGACTTCGCCGCTCGTCTTCTCGATCAGCAGTCCTTGGGTTTCGGAGTTCACCGCGAGGATTTCCTTGCTCGCCGCGCGCGCGATGTCTGCAGCAAGGTCGAGGCCGCCGGCGGTGCCGAGAAAGTCCGAAATGATGGTCGCAGCGCTGGCGATCGGGAGACTTCCCCCACCCGTACTCTCGCGAATGGCGAAGGCAAGCCGCGCAATCGCTGCGCGGCGGGATTCTGGCTCCACTACGGGGTGATATCGCGGTTCGATGTCGCCGGCGGCCGTCGCGCGGTTTACGGGATGATGTTCGAGGAGGACCCGCACAAGTTGATCATAGATGTCGCCTTTCGTCCGCGGTAGGATTTGGCCCCGGAGCGACAAGGTTATGAGGCCGACGAGCAAGAGGGGGACGGACGCGAGGCTGCCGAGCGTCGGATCGCGCGCGAGCTCTGCCATGAAGCGCTCGGTTCGCAGCCGGCCCTCCGAGACCTGCTCCGTCGCTGCTGAGGATATGGCATAGCGTTCGAACCACCGGCTCGCGATGGCCATTTGCTGCGTCACCGAAAGCGGCGCGATCGTTCCCCGCTTCCAGTGCGCCGGGAGGCTGCCGATCCGATCGAGGCCGCGCGGTCTGCCCGTTACGATTGCCGCGACGTCATGCGCCTCGACCGATGTCACCAAGGCGCCGAGCGTGGATCTTGCGGCCTGTTCGTGACTCCATTCGTCTAGCCCATCGACGAGAAGGACAATCCGGCAATCGTCGATGGCACTGTCGATAAGGTCTGTAATCGGGCTCGTGAGCAGCGGTTCCAGCGTTCGGCGAACAATCTCCTTGATGCCGATCTGGCACTGGTCGCGGGCGACCTGCGCAGACCATCTCGCGAACGGGATATAAATCGGAAGATACTGGCCCCAGCGCTTCGACAGTTCCGGGAAAAGTCCGTGATTGTTGAGGAGGTCGAGCGCGACGAGGCGAAGCAATGTGCTTTTGCCGGTGCCGGCGTCGCCCACGACCACCATCTGCTTCCCGTCGGCGATCCATTCGTTCAGCCCGAGGCGCCGCATGCTGCTTGCCGACTGTGCGGTGATGCCGGTCGCCGTCGGCAGCGCGGTAGGGGCGCCGAAGGCGGTGTCGGTGGCAGCCGCTTTCGGAATATCCGCCGTTTCGGCAGGGCGCACTCGCTCCCGGATAAGCATGTCCGGCCGCAGGAAACGCTCAGGCAAGGTAAGCGGAGCGCGATACCCGTCATCGTCGGCAACGCGATAATTGCCGGGATCGAAGTGCTGGAACTGCGCGGCATATACCAAGGCGAGTTCCGCGCGCGCGCGCGCGAAGGCTGCGCCGTCGAGCCGCGAGCCCAAGCGGACAGCCGCGTCGGGGCCAAGCAGAGCGGCGACCCAGTTGCGGCCGAAGAAATCGTCGATGAGTTCGGGGTGTCCCCGCAAGTGCTCCGTCAACATGTCGCCATCGAGAAGAAGGAATTGTATTCCCTGACCGGCGAGGCGTGCGGCTTGTTTTTCTGCTTCCTGCTGGATTGTTGCAGAGCCAAGCGATGCCTGAACCGAGATCGTGAAGCGGGCGGATTTCTCCGGCCAGCTGCCGTCCAGAAACAGATCGACCGCATCGCGCAGTTTTGCCGCGCCGAAGCTTCTATGTTTCTTCGCCTGCAGACAATGATAGCGGCCGTCAGTCTGCCGGGCAAAAATGTCGATGCCTTCTTGGGCCTCGCCCTGGCGGCCATATCGCGCGCAATATTCGATGCCCCCATCGGCCGCGACCAACCGGTGGCATAGCCGCTCGAAATTCTCCCATGTCAGCGCTTCGAAAGGGAGGCGCTGAACCCTTGTTTCCACCGGTGCCAGGTTGGGTATCCGATCGGCAGGACTTGATAGCACCGATAACATGGCCGGTTCAGCGGCCGGGTGAGGCGTAGCGCGGGTGCCTTTCGTCATGGTTCGAGGATCAAAGCGCCGACGGCCCGGAGGTCTTGTCGCACACCGGGCATTGCCATTTCCCGAAATCCGCCCACGGGCCCGTCAATTCGCCAAGCAGGATTTTTACGCCTCGCGCATCGAAACAGCCGGTACAATAATGGCGGTGGGCATCGCCGAAAATATAGGCCCCTTCATGAATCTCCGGTTTAGCCGAGCTCGTCTGATTGGCCTTGCGCTTCCATTCTTCCAAATCGGCTCGCGTTTCTGCCAGTGCGATTTTCAGATTTCCGGCTTCCAGCTTAGCATCCCCAAGATCGCTGGTGAGATCGGCAAGCAGCATCTTGAATTCAGCCTCGCCGATCTTCTTGTGCAAGGATCGCAGCTTCGTGACGATGTCGATCGCGCTCGCTAGACTCGTGACAACATCGACCATTTCCGTGACCCCAATCTTCTTTGCGCGATCCATCTTGTTCCCAGATTGTTCTTCCGTAGCCTCGGCGGTCGCATGAGGCAACCGCCGACACGGCGCGCCGGATCCCGAATGGTTCACCTGCCATTGCCGTGGTTCGCTGCCGCGCGGCCGCTACGGTCCCGCATTTCCCTTACGGAGCCTTACGTCCCGAAAGGCTTCGCCGAGCTGCAGGGCGGCGCTACGCCGATCGCCGACATCGACCAGCCGGTCGAGGATATGCAGCAGTTTTTGTGCGGTCGCCTCGACAAGTGGGGCGTCGCGCTCGGAGAAATGCTGGACCAGCCCCGCGATGCGTGCTGCGATCAGCCTGTCCCGCCAGTGAATCGCCGCATCGGGGGTTTTGTCGAATTGCGCCAGAATCTGGTCAGCGAAATCATCGACTGGATAGGTCGCCTGCGCCTCCTCGGCAAGTGTCAGATAGACCGACAATACATCCGCCGACCATCCGATTGACCGCACCATACGGTCGACGACCGGCAGGAAGATTGTGAGATCGTTCCAGTCGCCGTTGGCGAAGCGCGCAGCACCCGGGGCATCGGTCACCAGCACCAGAAACAGGCAACGCGCGACGGTCATCATATCGCCGTTTTCCACGCGGCCTGCCCGATAGGCTGAAGGGTTGAACGGCGATGCGGTTCGGAGCCGGTCGAGCATGGCATCGAAAAGCGGAACCGGCGGCTGCCCCAATTCGGGTGCATCATAAACATGGCAGCAAATCAGTGCGCGCGCGAAGGGCGAGAGCAGGCCGAAGCAGGCTTTGTCGGGAAGTGCCTTCACGGGATTGAGGAAGATACGGCCGGTCTCTGCAACTGGCAGCTGCCCCGCGAGTTGGCCCGCCATTTGTCCGAGCGCGAGGCGCCATTCGATGCGTCCCGCATCGCGGTTTAGATCCTGATGTTCGCGTGCCCAAGCGGGCGCGATGCAGGCGCAGGTCCAGCGGATCAATGCGCCCATATAAGCAAGAAAGGGCTTGCTGGCAGGACTTGCGAGGATTGCGGTAACCGGGGTGCGTTCGAGAATGGAGCTGGCATGGCGCGTATCCCAATAACCGGGTGGCCGAATCCAGTCGCCGTCCTCGGGGCGACGCTTTGGTGCATTGTTTCGGACCCACGCGCGCGGGAGCGGAGGGAGCGCGGGAAAATCATCCTTGCCTTCGCGATATGCGGCCAACGCTCTCCCGGCAGCTTCCACGCGCCGACGGTCTTCGGCGCGCTCCTCCGCGACATCGCTGTCACGGGGGCGCGCTTCGTCGTTTCGGCACAGCAATAGCGCGAGGCCGAGTGCTGCCCAAGCGAACCGCGGGTTGACGTCCCAGAGGCCGAGAGAGCAGCCCAGCGCTTCCAGCGAAATCTCTTCGATCGGATGGGTTACGAGTTGCAGGAGGAGGACTGCTGCTTCTTCGTTTCCGGTGCAGCGGATTTCGGCGGCAAGCCCGTGCCCAACAAAGCGCAGCGGATGCCAGGGGGATGCTGAGCGTACCGAGCTAATGTCGCCCGATTGTTTGCTCTGCGTTGCAGCCAAGATCAATGCGAGCGCCCATGCGCGCTCGCCGTCGCAGTCCGAATCTTCGTCGCTCGGAAAAGCGAGGAGCGCGGCCGCCGTAGCCGCGACTGCGCCGGCGGCCACATGTTGCTCATCTGCTTCTTCGAAGAGCTCGGCTCCCCCAATCTTGTCGGCGGTGGTGCGCGCTTCCGTTCGCGATATGGCCGGTCCGATCGCGCCTGTTTCGATGCTTGATCGAGCCCATTGGAAAAGGCGATGCCCGGCAAGAAAGTCTTGCGCTTCGGCAACCCGCCCGGCCATATCTGTGTCGTCCGTCGCTGGGTCGCGGTGAACGATATGGTCGGGGCCGGCACCGTCGCCTGCGGGAACTCGCCTCAAGTTGTCCGGATTAGTCCAGCTCTTCGCGCTCCGGCAAAAAAGGTCGAGTGCCGCGCGCCGTTCGTCGCTCTCGCGTTCCTCCTGGCGTTCGAAAAGCATGTCGGGAGTGAAGCCTTCTATCTCCATGCGAAGCCCTTGCGCACGCACCTCGTCGGAACCGAACAGGATGTGCGGCGAGAAGGACGCAAGATCATATCGATAGGCGCGGCGTCCATGCAGTGCCTCGGCGGCTTCGCGTTCGGCCTCGGGTTTGTCCTTAAACCCACCCCTGTTTGCGCTCACCCACTCTATCTCGCTGCGCCAGCGGGCGTCGTCGGCCCGCCAGAGTCGGGGCGATCGTACCAGCGCTTCGGTCGCGTCCGATACATGACCGCTCTCGAGAGTGAGGGCGACCGCCACACCTAAGACGGCGATGCCGTCGTGCCCGGCAACCACGCGCTTGATCAGCGCATCGACATCTGCGCCCCTGTCGAGTTCGGCAAATGCCCAATGGGCAAGCGCGAGATAGGCGGTGGCGATCGGGGCCGGCGCGCGTATTCCGCGCGACCAATGATATTCGCGCACGCCACCCCAGAATTGCTGTGTGCCCCACGGGAATTCGATCTGAAACGGTATCGGGGTCGATTGCCGCTCCGCATCGATCCGGGCAAGTTGGCGCCAGGCGCGGACTGCATGGTTCGAGGTCTCGCGCACGAGCCGCATCGCCTCATCTGGTGCCCGCTCGAACAGGGCATGAAATGGCTCGGTAAAAGGGGATGCGGGGAAGAAACCAATTGGTCCGTCGCCAATAGCCAGATCACGCCAATCATGATGATGGTCGTGACCGTAGTTTACCGAAAGGGAACTGAGCGCAAATTCGTGCTCGCGTGTCCGCTCTTCTTCGGGCTTCGCCCGTGCTCTGGCACGACGGGCCGCACTGGCTTTCGCTTCCCGCGCTCGACGAGCCTTTGCATCTTCGGGCAGTTCGCGGCAGAGGAATGTCAGCGTGAGATCGACGAGGCGCGCGGGCAGGACGTCAGCGAGAACCACCGAGAAGCGTATGATATCCTGATATAGCGTCGACAGCAGGCGTGGGCGTTTGCCGAGCATTTCGAGATACGTGTCGATCTTGGCGGGATAGGATCGCGCTGCGCGCATGAAGAGATTTCGCGCTCCCTTCGAAAACTCGTCGAAACGACCTGGAAGGCCGCTCCATGAAGACGTGCTTCCCCAGCGGCGAATATGCTCGGGATCCTGTTCGTCGTCGATCGACACGAGCCAGTTCCCAACGTAGGCGACGATGGCCTCCGAGACAGGGTTGGGCGTATCGGCCCAGAGATTTTGCCACACCTCGAACAGCGCTAGGAGGTCGGGATAGAGAGTGACCGGCAACTCCAGCTTGTCATCCATCAACAGTCTGAGAAATCTGCTCCACAGGCCGATATCGGACGGCAGCGCGAGATGATCGGCGGCGCGCTGCCTCGCGGCCGCATTCATCATATCCCGTCCATCGAGCACCTCGAGAATGCGAAAATTGGGAATTGTCCGCTCCGCTTGAAACCAGACCATCACTTGATGCAGGCGGCGATATTCGTCCGCGAAATAGACCCGCTCGAATATTGGTCCACGCGTATCATAGTCATCGAGCGAGAGGGGGCCGAGGAGCCATGCCCGCGTCCATTGGCTTCGCATTCGCGATGCCTCAAGCTCCGCAAGCGCATGCGTCCAGCGCACCTCGTCGTTATATTCGGCCTGGGAAAGGAGTTCGACGACGCGCCCGAGCATCGGCGGTTCGCCCGCGGCGGCTAGTTGGGCAATCCAATCGCCGTCGGCGCTGACGAGATGTTCGAAAAAGGCCCATTCGAAGAAGATGTCATGGGCAAAGGCGACCGAATGGCCTGGCCGGACGTCTTGGATGATACCGTCCGCCTTGAGTGTATCAATCATGTCGATCGTATCGGGCGCGAGATCGGACAGTCTGATCGCCCCGCTGAGATGCCGGGCTCGAAGCGCACCGAGCGCGAGCAGGGCGCGTTGGCGGCGGGTCGCCTCGCGGCCCTCGGCATCGTATCCGCCGCGGCGCCACCAATGGTCGATGAGGTCGATCTCGGACTGCGGGGCGAAGCTGGTCGAGGTTGCGCTCGACGCTGTACAGAAGTTTTGCGCTAGAATACGCGCGAAGAAGGGCCGGCGGACAATTTCGCGGACCGCCGGAGGCCCCGACAGTAGCGCCGAGAGTTGTGGTTCGGCCTCCGCAAGCGCGATAGCTTCATTATCGTCGAGCGCTTCGACGAGAACCGCACCAAAGCCGTCGCCAGTAAATAGCTCGGGAAGCCAAGTGCTGAGCGCTTCGATCGCACCGTCGCGCAGTGTGGTGATGATCTTCCAATTGTCGAGGAGCCGCGAATTGGTGATCGTCCGCACGATGTCGGCGACGATGGCCCGGTGCCGGATCTCGAGCCGGTCGATGCCGTCGACGAATAATGTTGGTACGCCAACCGCTCCCAGCTCGACGAGCAAGGCTTCGAGATCGGACGCTTCGATCCGAAACTGACCCGCAAAGGCGCTCCAGCCATTACCTTCGAGCCGGTCATGCTTGAGAAAGAGCGTCGGACCTTTTGTGAGCGCCTTATCGATCGCATAGCGCAGCAGCACAGACTTGCCCGTTCCTGGAAGTCCGCGGATTGCGACGAAGCGATGCGCCGAAAGCTCCTCCGCTAGGCGCTCGTCAAGGCGCGGTCTCGGAATATGCGTCGTGCCGACAGCCCGGGTAATATCTCTTGACCAGTCGCGCGCAAGTTGGGTGAGCTTGGTGATATCGCCCGCGAGCCATGGGCTCGCGGCGAGTGCGACGACTGATGAAAGCTTGCGGACGATCGTCGTGCGATGGAGTTCGGCGGCGGTGCCCGCGGCATCGCGCGCGATCCGGCAGAGTCGGTCCCACACCAGCGAAGCTTGGCCGACGCTGCTTGGATCGAGCGCGGAGCGAAGTGCCGCAATAACTGCGGGCGGGTCACTTGCTCCGTCATGGAGATGATCGAAACGAAGCAGGAGCAGATGGCGAAGGAAGCGGTGGAGTTCGGCGGGGTCAATTGTCCGGCCAGCGGCGCGCACGAGAATGGCTTCCACTTCCTGGCGCGCATGGTGCACTGGTCGACTGGCTGTCCCGCCGCGCGCAAAGCGCTGCTCAAAATGTTGCGACGTCTCGCTTGCCCGCGCCGCGGCAAGGAGGTCGAGGAACGGCCGATAGGTGGAGAGCGCAGCAAACTCTATCGCGCCCCCTACGCGGTCATGCCCGTCGCGAAAGCGCGGCGAGGCCATGCTTTCCCAGCTCAGCGCGATGATTGCGGAAAAGGCTTCATCGCCGCGCCCAATCGCGGTCGCGCGCTTCACCTGAAGCGCGAGCCGGGCTTCGGACCCATCGGTGCCTTTGAAATCGACTACGAGGTCGTCGAGCGGCTCGCCAAAACCGGCCTGCTGGACCGCGACGCGGACAACTTGGCGATCGTCGATTCCGGGGGCCTCTCCGGCAAGTAATAGGCTTGCGAGATATTGCGCGGTGACTCGATCCTCGAAGCTGAACCCGGTACCTCCGGTGAGTTCGGGGGAAGTTGTCATCGTCTCATAATGGCTTCGTAGAAGTCGTTGTGCAATCCACCGGTCGCTTCTGCGCCTGCATCATGCGGGACGATCGCCGACGGCTCTTCCCGAGTTGATCTGGGACATGATCAATCGCCCGTAGCTGTGGTCAGAATATATCCCGGCGGACTCTGCCTTCAATGATGAACAGCAACCGGAGCGGACTTTGTTAGATGTCGAAAAATGTGTCGGCGTGCTCGATGCCCGGCTATTCACCCGCCATGATCAACGGGCATTACTCTAGCCGGTCGGTTGGATTCGGCTCGGACCGATCTGCTCGATGGGCACACTCGCCGCGCTGGCGTCTTTCGACGAGCCCAAAGCCTTCTTGATGAACTCTTCACGCTTATTCGGGCAGATCGGCTCGAACTCGCTCGGATCGTTCAGGCCTTCCGGCGCTAGAGCAATCCGTGTTTCCTTCGCAAAAATTCCTGACGGATCATCCGTTGGTCGGACGATCATACCTTCGTGTCGCTCCAAACTCAGCTCGGCAAAGTTCGTTCTGTGGCCTCCCACATAGTCGAATATAGTTATGTCAGCGCGTGAAGCGCTTTTGACATTGCCGTCCAACATCAGCGCGTCGAAATAGGGAATCTTGTCGCAGATGCCTTTTGTCTCGATCGATCCCGTGATCTCGCCTTGACCGCTCACGTCGATTACAAGTTGAAAGGGTTCTTCAGTCAGCTTCATACTGCCCATCGCTATGTCTCCCTCGGGGAAATAGGTCCAACGACCTTTCCAATCGTCATAGGCCCCATACCATTCAAAAAATTGATCAGATGTTTGCCTATATTCGCTAGGTAATCCCCGAACATCAGCCAGAATTGATGTCAGGTTGGATAGCAGTAGTGCCAGAGCGCCGATGGCGCCCACGCTCCACACCCAACGACGCTTCCACCAAGCCAGAGAACTGTTAGGCGGGTTGCCCACGCGTGGCTTGGGTTCCCGATGGATATTCTTGTTCCGTGCCATTTTTCCACCCCTTAGAGTGAGATTACAGTTTTCCATAGCGCACGGCTAGGTTGCCCATCGAGGAAAGGCAGTTCGAAAGCTGATCGGGCTCGGTTTGGTCTCCTTGTTCCTTGCAGGCATCTTCGATTTTCCATTTTTGGCGCATGGTGTCATGTCACGCTCATGACTATGGCGGCGGCCCGCCCGGGATGACCCCGGACGCTTCAGGAGATATTATATGAACCATGCCGAACTTTCGGACAGCGTTGCCGCCTCGCTTGGCATCAGCAAGGCCGACGCCAAGAAGGCCGTTCGACGCTGTATTCGCCGCGATCACCGACGCCGCCGCCAGGGGTGATGAAATATCGGTCAATGGCTTCGGAAAGTTCAAGGTCAAGGAATCGGCAGCACGCGAAGGTCGCAATCCTTCGACGGGTGCGACGATTCAGATTGCCGCTTCGAAGAAGTTGACCTTTGGTGCTGCCAAGGCGGTTAAAGACCGCCTCAACGGTTGATCCTGATCTCCCCGCTGGCGATGCCGGCGGGGAAAATGGAGCGTTTGGCGTTTTCGCCCAACATGAATTCGAATTTGCGAACGCCAGCTCTTATCAGGCATCGGTTTTCCAGGTTGGACGCAGATCGACGAAAAGTTCTTCGATTGTCAGCTTCGCTCCGTTGCTCACGCCCGCCTCGGCTAGAACCGATTTGCCAAAATCGCGGGATCGTCCGTCGAACACTATAAGATACCCAAGCCCTATTCCCAGATTGGCCATATAGTGCGCTAACTGCACCCCGCCTTGGCCGGCGTAGTTTGAGGAATAGGCTCCGCCGCACATCTTGAGTTCAAGAACGACCCGCGCCCCTCCGGCAAGATGGAGCAGGAGATCGAGCCGGCCGGCACCGGCCCCGACTTCCTCAACGATCTCGACGCGGCCATCGAACGCCGCCCGCAGCCATGTTGAAAGAAGGAGTTGCGCCTGTCGTTCCGGGCGCGCGGTCCAATCATGCCCTTTACCCGATTTGGCACTGCGCCAAAAATCCATCCGGCTATGGGCAGCGGTGCTCTTCGCAAATTCTTTCAGCTTTTTGGCCAGGGCGCTGGCTGTGACCGGGGCAACAACCTGAGGCGCTTTGCCAGCGCTAATCGTTGCGCCGCCATCAGTGGCAAGCTCGATCAGCTGTTGAGCTGCCGCTGCCTCAGTGTCATCACCGGCCAGCCCTCTCGCCCGCTTGGCCGTAAAATATGCATCTTGGGGCTCGCCGCTCTTGAGCAGAGTCTCGGCGAGACTGAGCAGCCGTTTTGCGGATTCTCCCCGTATCGCGATCTCCCGTCGGATGAGCTTGATTGCTTCAGGCCAACGCGTCGCCTCGCAAAGGAGGCGGAGCAGCCAGTCGGCCATATTGGTCGTGAGCGGAGCGTCATCCAATAAACGTTGAAGCCAGCCGATGGCCCGCTCATTTCGCTTGAGGTCTTCGAGCGTGCCGGCAATCGCAATGCGAACCGGCACAAGCATCCGGCCGGTGCCGCGTCCGCCGTCATAATCGGCATGGAGGGCTTCGAGAGCGCCGAGCCGCTCCTCTGCGCTAAGCATTGGATCACGCGCGAGGATGACCGCGCGCGCTGCGATAACATCGCCGTCGTCATACTCTTCGCTGTCAATCGCGGTGCGAAGCGCATCGGCAAGTTCCGGACTCCATTCGTTCGATAGACGGAGCATTAGATCGTTGATCTCGCGGTGGCGGGTTTGCACCATTTCTTGGAACCGCACGCGCTCACTCGATAGGCCGGCCGCCCGCGGATCTCCAATCCCGGTTGCAAGCCCCTCGGCGAGAGCCAGGCTTGCCTCAAATGACTCTTCTTCTCCAACCAGTCCGCGCCTTATCTCTACGGCGGCGACAGCGCTCTCGAGCGCTTCCGATGTCCTTCCGAGCGCGCCCAGCCGCTGCGCGCGGGCGTGTTCGAGACCCGCGCGAAGCACATCGCCGATCGGTCCGCCTTCATCGAGCAGGACGGCGGCACGCGCGAGCGCAGCGAGAGACTCTTCACCGCTCTGAAGTTCGAGGGCGTCGGCCAAATGAACAAGAGTAACGGCCGCTTCGCTCCGGTCTCCGCCCTCGAGGAATGCGTCGCACGCTTGTTCAAGCAAATCAGCAGCACGCGGAGCGCCCGGCTCCTGTGACCATGCAAGATTCCGGAGTACCTGCGCGCGAGATAGAGGCTCGATACCGGGAAAGTCGTAAGCGAGCCGCTCCCAGATTGCACATGCCGCTTCACGTCGACCGGCCTGCATATGATCGATTGCAATGATATTATTGAACTCCGCCGCGAGCTTACCGGGAAGATCGTCCCAGCGATCGAGGAGCAGCCGAGCGTCAACGGCGGCTTCCTTCATTCTATTCAGCTGGACGAGAACAGCGACGCGCTGCTCAAGGAATCGTCTTAGAAAAGCATCTTCAATCCCGTCTATATCGACGTTCGCGAAAGCATCGCCGAGAGCGGGTGTTGCTTCGAAGGAGAGCGCCCCGCCTCGACGAGTTTCGTCAACGATTTCGGCTATTTGCTGCGCCGAGCCTGGCTTCCCGCTCAACTCTTCAATCTTGGCTGCGAGATCGTCGGAAAATCGACGTATCGCTCGCCCCAGCGAGCCCGCGACGCCTTGAAAAAGCTCGGCTGGGAGCGGTTCGACACCTTCCGCCAGAATTTCTCGTCCGGCGATCAATCCCCGTTTGGAATCGATCACGGCGCGAAAAATATTTTCCTCATCGTCAATGTGGCGGACATCGACGCCGGCCGGGTCCAGTGTTTCCCTTAGATGCGCCAGAAAGCCATCGTCGCCAGGTTCGCCGCCCTCCACGACATAAGCTTTCACTGCTCCGGTCATCAGTGATCGAATATCACCAGCCTCGTCGACGATATTTCCTTCGAATTGGCCCTTTTCGAAATTTATCCGAAAATGGGCAACACGAACGCCCGACACACGATTGAAAACCCCGAACCTCATTTATCCCCCTCTTTAGCGGATACCCGGTTTTGCGCCTTGGTCGAATAATGGTGCGGGTAAAGAGAATTCACAACCAAATGCAGCGCCGATGCGGGGCTTTGAACATTTGGGCGGGAACTATACGCACTGTTGACGTTTCGATGCGGTGCGCATTTTGGACCTGTTCATTGTTTTTCTGTCCCTGATCTGGTCTAGGGTCTGCCGATGGACGAACCTGCCCGCACCGCTCCCGCATCGACAGACAATATGGGCGCCGTTGCCGCACTGGCGGGTTACGACTATCAACTCGATGTCTCCATCCTCGCGGCGCTGCGGATCCTGTTTGTCACAAAGTCGGCGACCCGCATCACGCTCGAACCGGCGAACGCCGACGATATTGAGGTCGAGCTTGAGGAAGATGATCCCGGACATGTCGAGACGCAAACCCAGTTGGGCGTTGCCACCCGATTGATCATGCAGGTCAAGCTTCGCAGCGGAGATCCCTGGTCGCTCGCCCTGTTCGAGCGCTTGCTCAGTCATGGCACGAGGCGCAAACCGGCGAAGGACCATCTGGCTGATCCTGACGTTCGCTACCTCCTGGTGACGAACGCAGATGTCTCCGGCAAGGCGCGAAATTTGCTGGTCGAGGATTTCGAGGAGCGGGCCGGTCCCGACGATTTTCCCGCGTCGCTGCGAGAAATCCTGCCCGACGATCCGGAAGGTCGCGTCGCCATCTTCGCTGGATTATCGCCGAAGCTCCTCGACTATGAGGTCGGACATATCCTGACCAACATCTTGCGGGTGCCCAAGGATCGGCAAGGCCCTTGTCTCACGGCGCTGCGCGAGGAAGCCAAAGCCCGGATGCGGGGGACATCGCCCGGCGTCTGGGCTTATAATGATTTGCTGGGGACGATCCGCGGGCATGGCGGCTTTCTGGCAAGCGTCGCCGAACTCGACGCATTCGTCGCGCCGACGAATTACCCCGATATGATCCATCAGCTCGACAAGAAAAGCGCGGTCGTGATTGCGGGATCGTCCGGCACAGGGAAGACGCTCGCTGCGCGCGCGTTGTGCGACCAGGCGCGACAACGCAACGGTGCGCTCGATATCATCGTGGTCAATCCGAACAGCGAGCCATCGAGCATCCTGCAAATCGTCCAAACCGGGCCGAAGCTATTCTACATTGAGGATCCATGGGGTCAGAATAGCCTGCGCGGCGGGTCTGAGACGTGGACGGAGCAGTTGCCGCGGATGCTCCGAGACGCCCATCCTTCGAACCAATTCGTCGTGACGTCGCGCAGCGACATGCTTCGCGGGGCGAAGGCGGCCGACGGGCTGGCGCCTTGGTCGATAGAGCTTGAGGCCGATCGCTATCTGAATGGCCGGCTCGGTCAAATCTACGACAAGCGTATGGACCTGCTGCCGCCAGACCTTCAGTCGAAGGCGCTCGATTTCAGATCCGCGGTGCTGCGGACTTTGGAAAAGCCGCTCGAACTAGATCTGTTCTTCGCAAACATCGCGACGGGTCGCCTGGAAGGCGAGAATGACGGGGAATGGCTGCATCGAATGATCGGCCTCGCGCACCGCGACGCCGTCGAGGGCGTAGTCGACCGTTTCCTGACACATGCGGATGTGACCGGACAATCCGCAGTCATCTGGTCCTTGCTGGCAGCGCGGGGGACGTTTGACCGCATGCAACTCATCACGGTGATACGGACTTTGCGGGCAACTGCACCAGATCTGTCTGCGGGTCTCGACAAGCTGATCGATACGATGATTGCCGCGCGCCATCTTCGTCAGCCGGCCACTTCGGTTGCCTTTGCGCATCCGAGCGTGCGTGCGGGTTTCGAAAAACATCTGAAGGACGACTGGCTCCGCTATGAGCCGGCTTTCGCGACCGTGCTGACCACGCTTACTCTCCTTCCGCAGCCCCATGCAGATTGGGGGGTGGAAACGGCCGCGCTCCTGATCGAAGAGGTGCGCCGTCTGGTCGCCGATGTCGAGGGCGGTGCGATCGCATTTGAGGTGTCACCGGATGCGCAGGCGAGAATCGACGACTGGCTGGAGGCTGCCCTGCTCGACCCGGACGGGGATTTCCCCAAACTTCTCCAACTTGCATGCGATGTCGGCGGTCCGGCATCGAACCCAGCGGAACTCGCGCGCTGGCTCTTGACCTCCGTCCGGCGCGGTTCCGCATTCTTCGTCGATGACTGGCAGGCGCCGGCCTTTCCTGATGAATGGTACGAGCGAATCTCGCAGGATGCGCGCTCTTTCCCAATTGCCGAGCGTTTCGTTCGCGACCAACTGGCCCATGAGAACGGATCTTATGGGGCTGACTTCCCGGCAGCGCTCGATCGAATCGCGACGGGCCTTGATGCCGCGTATCTTGATGCCGCGCACGGTCTGGTCGGCATGGGCTATGTGTCCAATGCCGAGACGGTCGTTGTCGGGGCGCTCCGCGATCTCCCCGCTTTCAAGATGATCTTTGAAGAGGCGCTCGACGATCTCGCCGGCGATGACGCAACCCGTGCAAAGAATGCGGAAAAATGGAGAATTATTGACGATGGTGAGTGCGACTATGCCTTCGAGGAATATTACTCCTCCGGTTATGAGGACGATGGCTACTCGTCCGAGATTATTGCCCAGCACTATGTCGAGGCCGTTCGCGCCGCCGACAATTGGAAGGTTCTGGCCGAACATAATCGTGCTTCTGGATTGGGTCATTTCTGGGCGCGCGCAATTCGGGAGGCCGGCTCCGACGACCCGCCGAGTTTTGATGAAATGGCGGCGATGTTTACCGCGGCTCAAGCTGGCGGGCACGAGGATCGCGCATGGGATGCCGTGCTCTGCCACTGGCATGAGAAATTTCGTGAGCCTCTTAAGCAAGCGCTGATTGCGGGCATTCCGTGCCGAAAGGACAGTGAGGCCGCCATGGCTTGCGCTGCAGCGGTCGATCCCACCTTGTTAGCAGAGGCGTTCGCGACTTCTCCGACTGCCGCGCTGCGCCTTGCCTTTCTCTGCGATCTTCTGGCCGCGCGGCGCTATCGTACTCGGGCTCAGAAGATTGGTCTGCGAAGCCTCCTCCAGGCTCTGGACCGACCATATCGCGAAATCGGTCGGGCAATCCATCGAGGTGGCGCCCGCACAACCCCTCTTAGTGCGGAATCTGTCGAAATTCTCCGGCAGGGGAGCGATACGGCACCACCACGCATCCTCGCGCAGATCGTACCGCTGCTGATCGGCGCCGGCGATGCTCCTGCTGGCCCGATCCGCCGCTGGTTGACCGACACGGCGGATAAGGATCTGGCTGAGGCGGCCGCTTTGGCTGCCGTTGAAATCGAGGACGAGGAGGCGATAGCGAGCGCTCTGCGGCATCCTCGGGCCAATGCGCGCGTGGTCGCGCTCGAGTTTCTTGCAGGCCGGGGGGCGTCGCCATTGCCTGCCGAGCTTCTGGCCCTGTCACTCGATCCCGGCTACCGGGTCCGTCGGGCGTTGGTGCGAGTCCTCTCCGGGACAACGCAGCCGGATCATTTTCCGGTGCTGCTCCGCCTGACTGGAGATACATGGTCCGATGCGGACCCCCAATATAATGAACCGGACTCCTTTCCGATCGCAAGGGAGGCAGTGGCCGCGCTCGCAGCATTCACACCCTTGCCGGATCGGGTCAGTGAACAACTCATCAAGCTCGCGATAGGCACTCCGGACCGAAGGCTTGGCCAAGCATGTCTCGATGTCGCTGCCGGACATGGCTCGCCCGCTATTCGAATGAGGATCCGTGCAATGATCGGTGATCGCGAACGCGGCTGGTTACGGCTCGACGCGCTTGATGCGTTGATTCAGGCCGACACGATTGAACCCGAATTACTGGTGCCCTTCACGGCGGAGCGGATCATGAGGCTCAGCCCTTCACTTGCCACGTCGGCGATCGTGCTGGTCTGCCGACATGGGACGCTCGACGATGCTGTCGCGCTCTGCGAGCGGATGGCAAATTCGAACGCTCATCGATCGCTGGCTTTGCTCGGCTCCTATTTTCTCCATGACCGAATGCCGACGACCGGTCGTGCCATCCTCGCTCTTCTTCCCGAAAATCATCCGATCCGTCGTCTCTTCGATGAAGAAGGACTCCTTCCCGCGTCGGCCCTGGACGGGCTTGGCGATGTCAAGCTCCAGCGGTGGGTCCAGCGATGGTTAAGTGAGCGCTTCGCAAAAGCGTGAAGTGCGTGAGGCGCAACGGATCGGGGGGAATGGGTGAGAACCGAAACTACGGCGCTGGCAAATAACCTTGTGCGTCTTGCCGCGCAGGTCCCGATGCTCGACGCCTCCCGGGGCAGAGGCTGAACTCTATGGTGCCGCGCGGCTCGCCGAATTCACAGGTGGAACTGCTCCGCGAGACGGCGGAAACAGAGACGTCCAAATTGCAGAAATCGGCTACTTCGCATTGCTGGACTGAGATGGAGGTCGCTGCCTGACGCACGGAAGCCAGCGTTCGGTCAAATCCGGGCCTGAGCTTCGGGGGCCCGGAATTGAGGCCTTCAGGCGATCTGTTTGGTTCTGCGCATATCGGTAGGTGTCATTCCGAAACGCCGTGCGAAGGCGCGGGTGAAGCTGGCGTTATTCGAGTAACCGCAACGGTAGCCGATCGTCGAAATCGCAAGGTCGGATTGCAGCAGAAGTCGTCGGGCTGATCCCAAGCGTTTCTCGCTCACGGCTTCGGGGACCGTGCACCGATAGAGCTCGCGAAAGCCGCGCGTCAGCTTGGCTTTGTTGAGCCCGCATCGCCGCGCAACGCTGCCCAGGGTGAGGGGCTGCTGCCAGTATTCGTTCACGATCTGATGGGCGGCGGCGACCAGCGTAACGTCCTGTTCGCTCAGCGTCGTTGCGCCGCGGATCTCGACCAGCAGTCCTTGTTTGAACGCGGCGAACAGACCGCAAAGCAATTCGACGCTGCGCGCTGCGCGGAGCATGTTTGACGCTTCATCGTTGCGATCGATGGACAATATGGCGTGTCCGAGTCCGCGCAGTTCAGAGGAAAGATACCAACTACCGGCCGCCTTGGGCTGGAACCCGAAGAGCCGGTCGGCGGCTGCACGATCAATCGCCAAGACAACCAAGTCATCGCAGACGGGTTGCCCAAGGTCCTCGATCGCCAGCATCGTGACCGCCGGCTCGCCGATGTCGCCGAAACCAAGGATGATCGGATCGCCGGGCAGCGCAGCGGTGTCACATCCCCCCCTGCCAACGAAGCTCGTGAATTCCTGCGAGACGATGATCGAAAGCTTATGGTTCATACCAATCACATCTCCAATGTTCCGTCGCAAAGCCATGCGTGGCACAGACCAGCGGGCAGGGCGAACGGTTCGAAGCGGGCCGGTATTGCGAAGCTGTCTCGTCGATGAAGGAACGTCCATGAAATGATCAATTCGGGGGCTTCATGCAATCTCGCGGCTCACATTATCTCGGATCTCGTGGTGCGGCGCGGACGAGCTCTGCCTCTCTCGACGACAGATTTTTTCATATGGTGCCCGCCCGATTTACGTCGAGCGGGCGCTGACACGGCGGCCAAAGCCATAGTGGATCGAACGTGGACCGAACGATTGAGATCGGAAAGCGGACACCCGGCCCCTCAAGCCCGCTTCACAGGCTCAGGCGGCGTCGGCTTCGATCGCCGGGAAGCGGGCGACCAAATCTTCGCCGAGCACGCGCATCTGCTCCGCAGCGCCAAGTTCGGCGTGCCTGCCTTCTGCGACGGCGGCGAACATCTGGTCCTTGACGAACTGCCGCCAGATCACCGGCGTCTTCATCAGCAGCTCGGCAAGAAGCCCATAGCGTTCGTTCGTCCAGGTCTCCTCGAACAGCGCCCGCTGCTCGCCGAGGTCGAAGAAGATATTCTGGTCGGAGATGTGCCGGCTGGCGCGCAGCGTCCCGGTCGCGGTGACGTCGATCTCATTCTCGGCGATCACCACACCATAGTCGCTCTCGGCCTTGTCCGCCGAGACGAAGCCCTGACGCACGTCGCGGAGCACAAGTTCGGGGTCGCGCGTCAACGGATCGCCGAAGCCGCCCGCACCCGAACCGATCGCGCGAATGATGTCGCCCGGGCCGCATTCGATCACGTCGAGCGTGCCGAGACTGAACTCGCGCGGCGTACCGGGATTTTTGATGATCGTCGCAGTTGCACCTGCCCGGCCGCCCGCCGCGCCCCATGGCGCAAAGATCGTGCGATCGCGGTTGCGCGCCGTAACCAGCGTGTTCGGCGAGGAAACCTCGAATTCCATGACCGTCGCAAGGCCGCCGCGGAAGCGGCCAGCGCCCGCGGTGTCGTGCCACAATCCGTAGCGCAGGATCCGGATCGGCACTTCGAGCTCATTCACCTCGACCGGCGTGTTACGCAAGAAACCGGCCGCTCCGCCAAGGCCTTCGGCGCCATCCTCGGTCGCTGTACCGCCGCCGCCGCCGCAGACCGGTCCGATCGATGCCATGACCGGTGTGCCGTGGCGATTGAAGGTCTTGACGTTGATGATCGCGATGCCGCCCGCGGACGAGGCCGGCAACCGGTCGGGTATGGCCTGTGCAAAGGCGCCGAAGGTCGCGCTCTGCGTCACCATACAGGTGAGCGAACGCATGCCGACGGCAGCCGGCGCCTCGCAATTCACCACCGATCCCTTCGGCAGGATCGCCCGTGCCGCGCGCATCGTCCCGGCATTGGGCACGATAGTCGGATCGATCGCGGTCAGCACATACATCAGCCCGATCATGACAAGCGGGTGCCGTTCATGCCCGCCCGTGGGCATGTTGAGCGACGAAGAGAGCTGCGGATCACTGCCGGAATAATCGAGTTCGACATTGTCGTCGAAGACGCGAACGGTGAGCGCGATCCGGCAGGGATTGGTGCCGCAGCCGTCGTCGTCAGCATAGTCGGCGAAGAAATATTCGCCGTTGGGAATGGTGCGGATCGCGTTTTGCGCCTGCTTGTGCGCATAATCGAGCATCGCCGCGGTGCCGGCCTTGAAACCCTCAAGCCCGAAGCGCTCGATGATCTCGACCATCTTGCGCTCACCGATGTTCACCGAAGCGATCTGGGCGTTGAAATCGCCCCAATTCTGGTCGGGCACGCGGACATTGAGGCGCATGATCCGGGCGACCTCCTCGTTGATCTGGCCCTTCTTCACGATCTTGACCGGGGGAATGCGCAGGCCTTCCTGCACCACCTCGCTCAGCGCCTTGGACAGCGAAGCCGGGACGGCGCCGCCGACATCGGTGTTGTGAATATGGCCGCCGACGAAACAGACGATCTCGCCATTGTAGAACACCGGCTTCCAGATGTGGACGTCGGGCGTATGGGTCGCGACATTGCCGCTATAGGGATCGTTGGTGATGCAGATGTCGCCCGGCTCATAATCGTCGATCATGCCCAGCACCGGGCCATAGTCGATGCAGCTGATCCAGGGCGCGCCGAAGGTCTGCGACGACGCGATCGCCAGGCCATTTGCGTCGAGGATCGTGCAGGTGAAGTCCTCGGTCTCCTTCACGAAGGTCGAATGCGCGGTGCGGACGATGGTATAGGCCATCGCATCCGCCGCGGCGACGCAGTGGTTGATGAGGATTTGCAGGTTGTGACCGGTGATATCCATGTCCAAGCCCCTTAATTGGTCTTGAGGGTGATAACGAGGTTGCCGAATTCGTCGACCGTCGTGTCGAAACCTTCGGGGATGCAGGTCGTGCAATCATCCTGTCCGACGATCGCCGGCCCGCTGAAGGCCGCGCCGAAGCCGAGCTTCGCACGATGATAGAGAGGAACCCCCATCAGCTTTCCGTCGACATAGGCCTTCACATGGGTCTCGGGGGGCGGCGTTTCGCTCTTGACGGTCTGCCGGGGCAGGTCGGGCTTGGGCGTCGCGCCGGCGATGACGAGGCGCAGGCTGATGACCTGGATCGGCGAATGGTGATTGGCATGATCAAACAGTTGCTCGTGACGCTGGTGAAAAGCGTCCGCGATCGCCGCGAGGTTGCCGCTTTCGATCCACTCCCGCTCGAGCGGGGTCTCGATCTCGAAAGACTGCCCCGCATAACGCATGTCCGCCGAGTAGGAGAGCGTATAGTCGCCGTCGAACGCCTGGTCTTCGCGGAGCCATTTACGCGCCCGTTCGGCGAGCTCGGCGAAGGAGGACGACATCGCCGTCTCGATGCCGGGCGTCAAATCCTCGTAGACGGTCTGGATGAAATCATTCTTGAGGTCGGCGATCAGGCCGCCGAGCGCGCTGAGCACGCCGGGCGTGCGGGGCACGATGACCCCCTTCATGTTGAGCTCGCGCGCGAGGAAACAGGAAATCATCGGTCCGGCGCCGCCGAATGCGACGAAATAGAATTCACGCGGGTCGATCGCGAAACGCGCCACAAGGCCGCTGACCGCCGTGTACATGCCGGACACGGCCACCTTGATCACCTGTTCGGCCGTCTCCTGCACCGTCAGGCCGAGCGGCGCCGCGAGCTTCGAGATCGCCGCGTCGGCGCGTTTGCGATCGACGTCGATCGCGCTGTAGCCAAGGTTCGCATGGCCAACGAGACCGCAGGACACGAAGGCGTCGGTGAGCGTCGGGTCTTCACCGCCCTTGCCGTAGCAAGCCGGGCCAGGATTGGAGCCTGCGCTGCGCGGGCCGACCTTCAGCACGCCAAGACTGTCGACCCACGCGATCGACCCGCCACCTTGGCCGACCGAACTGACCGAGACCGACGGAATATAGATATGGAAATCGCCGATGAGTTCGCCCGTGGCATATTGGGGCTCACCGTCGACGATGACGGCGACGTCGGCGCTCGTCCCCCCGACGTCGCAGCTCATGACCTTGGGGAAGTTGCAGCTCGCCGCGACGAAGCTCGCGCCGATGACGCCCGACGCGGTGCCCGAGAGGATCATCTGCACGCATTCGGACTTGGCTTGGTTGACGTCCATCACGCCGCCGTTCGATTTGGTGATGCGTGGTTTTGAAGGAACCCGCAGCGCCTCGAGCGCCTTCTCGAACGCCTCGAGATAGAATTCGACCTTCGGTTGGACATAGCCGCTGATCGCCGCGGTCATGGTCCGCTCATATTCGCGGATGATCGGCCAGATTTCGCTCGAGCTGAAGACCGGCATGGCGGGATCGGCCTCGGCGACGATCGCCTTGACCTCCTTCTCGTGGGCCGGGTTGCGATAGGAATGAAGGAGCGAAATGACGATGCCCTCGCAGTCGGCTTCCTTCGCTCGGGCGAGCGAATCGAGCACGCTCTCGCGATCGACCGGCTCGAGGACGGCGCCGCTATGATCGATGCGCCCGCTCACCGGGAAGACCAGATCGCGCGAGATCAGTGGGGCGGGGCGTTTCGAGGTGAGGCTGAGGACGTCGGGCGTCTTGAGCCGCCCGAGTTCAAGCACATCCTCGAAATTCCGGGTGGCAAACAGAGCGAGGCGGATGCCGCTGCGCTGGATGACGGTGTTGATGCCGACCGTCGTGCCATGGGTGAAATAGGAGATGTCGCGCGGATCGACGCCATAATGCGCCTCGATCTGCTCGATCCCGGTGGTGACCTCGGCGCCGGGCTTGTCCGGGCGTGAGAGCACTTTCAAGGCACGAACCGTGTTATCGGTTTCGTTCAAGATTGCGAAATCGGTAAACGACCCACCGACATCGACGCCGACGCGAAAGCCCATCGCTTGCTCCTAATCCCAGTTTATACGCGTCCTGTCCCGGGCGGCAGCATCTGCGCTCAAGCGGACATATCTGTATGTTTATTAGGATCGCCCGATTTTGCAAGGCCCGTCGTGCGGTTTATCGAGATTTTTGCGCTTCGAATTGGGCGTAAGAGCGGAAGGCGGTTTCATAAATATCTGACAATAATAGATTTTATTCATCTCGATCAAGATTCATATTTGTGTCGGCGCTCCTTCTTGCAGTGCAGACGGGTCCCCGCAATGCCGCCGGAAAGCGGTCGAAATTTTTTCCATGCACTAATGTATAACGAACTGTCGGCAGAATCGGTATGCGAGCTGGGGTCGCCGACTCAAACCGCTCCGGTTGAAGATCTCCGGGAAGCCGGGACAATCGCGAGCGACGCGATCTCCGCTGCGACGGACGGGTGACGTCTCTGGCCGATTGTACGGGCTGCTCGCGCCCGCGGCTAGTTCCGGCGATGCCCGGCAATCCGTGCAGGGAAGGCATGTGAGGTCGACCCTGGCGCGCCGGCCAAACGCCCGGGGCGTCACCGGGCAAGCGTCTTGAAAGGGATCGGCTGCCAAGTCACCCTCGGCGCCAGGCTATTCCGGCAAAGATGCTAGCAGATCGCCGCAGCAATCTCCGCTGATCGCTCACCGGTCGTCCCGGGTGCGCCATGGGCTGCCGACCTTTCGGCCGCCCGCAACGTATTGGCAAGCAGGCAGGCGATCGTCATCGGGCCGACGCCGCCCGGAACGGGCGTAATGGCAGCCGCCCGCGAGATCGCTTCGTCGAAGCGCACATCGCCCACGACCTTCGCTTCGCGGCCATCGGTTCCCAGGACACGGTTGATGCCGACGTCGATTACGATGGCTCCGGGTTTGATCCATGATCCCCTGATGAGGCCGGGCGAGCCGGCTGCGCTCACCAGAATGTCTGCGCCGGCGACGAGTTCGGGAAGGTTGCGCGTATGAAGATGTGCGATCGAGACGGTGCAACGGGCCTGGAGCAGCAGTTGCGCCATGGGACGTCCGACGATGTTCGAGCAGCCGACGACCACGGCATGAAGGCCTTCCAACGTGTCGAGGATATCGACGAGGAGCATCATACAGCCCATCGGAGTACATGGCGTCATGGCATCGGGGTCGGCCTCGCCGTCGCTTGCGAGGAGGCCGACGTTCGACGGATGAAATCCGTCGACATCTTTGCCGGGATGGATGGCACGCAGGACTTTCTTCCTGTCGATATGCGGCGGCAGCGGCAGCTGTACGAGGATGCCATGGACCGCGTCATTGGCATTGAGTGCCGCGATAAGGGCGAGGAGCGTTGCTTGGGACGTCTTCGCGTCGAGCCGGTGGCTCTCGGCCTGCATGCCGGCGGAGGCCGCCTGCTCGCCCTTGCGGCGGACGTAGATGCGGCTTGCCGGATCGTCACCTATGAGGATGGTTGCCAACCGCGGCGTCACGCCGCGCTCGCGCTGCAGTCGTTCGACCCCGCTGGCGATCTTTCCGCGCAGCCTTTCGGCGCGGGCCTTGCCGTCGATGATATGGGCGGTCTTCTTCATCGCTGTTTCCTGTGATGCGGGCCGAGATGCGGCCATGCAGACTCGCTGACCCAATATATTCATCACAGAATAAAATAAAGCTATGCTTTGCGGGCGGGTCTCTGTGAAGGGCCCTCGCCGGACTGGAAGCTCCGGGCTCGGCGAACGCCAGCGGGGCCTGCCGGATGAACGGGTTTCCTATGAAACATATATAATAATGGTAGGATTCTGCCGGACATCCGGCCGATCGCCACGGCTCCTGCAACGGCCTTCGCGATCCATCGCGAATCTGATTGCGACGCGCGGTTCTGAGATATGGGAAGCGTTGGCGCGCGCGCCCGGCGTGCCATAATGACGGGTTTCGGGTCGAGAGGAGTAAGGGCGTGGCGGTGGCACGGTACGAGAAACAAGAAGTTTTCGTATAAATTCATTTGGTTATATTCTGCACGCCCACAAGGCCTCCATCCCGAGATTTGGCTTGTAAATTACATGCATATATGTATTGAAATGCGTCAAAGGATGGAGAGGCATGACGAAACGCTATTCGGCGATGACGCTTTTGCGCGAAGGCGTAAACGGTCAGCGTGGCTGGGAGCCGGCGTGGCGCGATTCCTCGCCGAAGGCCCATTATGATGCGATCGTGATCGGCGGAGGCGGGCACGGCCTCGCAACGGCCTATTATCTGGCGAAGAACCACGGCATCACCAAGGTTGCGCTCATCGAACGGGGGTGGCTCGGTGGCGGGAACACGGGCCGCAATACAACCGTTATCCGCTCGAACTATTTTTTCCCGGAATCGGCGGCCTTCTACGATTTCTCGGTCAAGCTCTACGAGACGCTTTCCGACGAATTGAACTATAATATCATGTTCTCGCAGCGCGGGATGTGGGTGCTCGCTCACGACCGGCACGGCGTCGAAATGGCGCGGCGATCGGTGAATGCCATGCTGCTCAACGGGATCGATGCCGAATTCCACGACGGGCCGAGCGTCCATGCGAACATCCCCGGCCTGAATCCCGATCCGCGCTTTCCGATCATGGGCGGCGTCAACCAGCCGCGCGGCGGCTCGGCGCGGCACGATGCGGTGGCGTGGGGCTACGCGCGGGCGGCTTCGGCGCTGGGTGTGGATATCATTCAGAATTGCGAAGTGCAGGATTTCATCATCGAGGGCGGGCAGGTTCGCGGCGTCGAAACCAGCCATGGCAGGATCCGTTCGGACCGGGTCGGCATGGCGGTGGCGGGGCATAGCTCGGTGGTCGCCGCGAAGGCCGGGCTGCGCCTGCCGATCAGTTCCTATGCGCTGCAGGCTTTCGTGTCGGAGCCGGTCAAGCCCTGTCTCGACACCGTCATCCTCTCGCCGGCGACCGGGGCCTATATCAGCCAGTCGGACAAGGGTGAACTCGTGATCGGTGCGGGTCTCGACGTCTATCTCTCCTATGCGCAGCGCGGCAATCTGCCGTGGATGGAGCGCGCGGCGGCCGGCGTCGTCGAGCTCTTCCCCCAATTTTCGCGCATGCGGTTCCTGCGCCAATGGGCGGGGATCGTCGATGTCGTCCATGACTCGACCCCGATCCTGGGCCCGACATCGATCGGCGGACTTTATTTCAACGGCGGCTGGGGCACGGGCGGGTTCAAGGCGATCCCGGCAGGTGGCTGGTGCCTCGCGCATGTCATGGCGACCGGTGAGACGCATCCGCTCGCCCGCGCGTTCGGCCTCGAGCGCTTCACGACCGGTGCGATGGTCGACGAAGCCTCGGCCTCGGGCATCGCACATTAGGGGATTTGAAGAATGTTGCTGATCGATTGTCCCTATTGCGGTCCGCGTGCGGAAATCGAATTCCGCTGTGGCGGCGAAAGCCACATCCAGCGTCCGGGCCCGCACACCGACGTGTCCGACGCCGAGTGGGCCGACTATCTCTTCTATCGCGAGAATCCGAAAGGCGAGCACCGCGAACGATGGTTTCACACGGCCGGGTGCCGCCGCTGGTTCAACGTCGCGCGCGACACGGTAACCCACCACATTCGCGTCACTTACAAGATGGGCGAGGCCTGTCCCGAAACCGCGGATGACCCGCTTGGCAAACCGGCGCGGAGCGCGGTCGCAGGGGGGATGCAATGAGCGGTTGGCGACTGCCGATGGCGGGCCGCATCGATCGCGGCAAGCAAGTGGTATTCAAATGGGCGGGAAAATCGCTCCACGGCTATGCCGGCGACACGCTGGCATCGGCGCTGATAGCGAACGGCGTTTCGATCGTCGGCCGCAGCTTCAAATATCACCGGCCGCGCGGGTTGCTCGCGGCCGGGCTCGAAGAGCCGAACGCGATCATCCAGCTCGAGACGGGGGCGGCCGAGATCCCCAATGTCAAGGCGACCCAAATCGAACTCTATGAGGGACTCGTCGCGAAGCCGGTCAATGCATGGCCGAGCGCCGCGTTCGACTGGCTTGCGGTGAACAATTTTTTCAAGCGCTTCATTCCGGCCGCTTTCTATTACAAGACCTTCATGTGGCCGAACTGGCACTGGTTCGAGCCCGCGATCCGCAGCGCGGCGGGACTCGGCAACGCGCCGCGTGCGGCCGATCCCGACAGCTACGAGCATCGCTTTGCGCACACCGACATCCTCGTCGTGGGTTCGGGCGCGGCAGGCCTGGCGGCGGCGGTTGCCGCGGCGAGGAATGGCGAGACAGTGCTCCTCGTCGAGGCCGACGCCGAGCTCGGCGGCGGACTGCTGGCTGAAACCGCGAAAGTCGAGGGGCTGGCACCGCTCGCCTGGCGCGACCGGATGCTCGCCGCGCTCGGACAAATGCCGAATGTGACGGTGATGAACCGGACAATGGCGTTCGGCTTCTACGACCACCAGCTCGTCGGCCTGTGCGAGCGTATGACCGACCATTTGCCGCTATCGGAGCGCAGGGGGCCGCGTCAGCGGCTGTGGAAGGTCCGATCGGGGCGCGTGATCCTGGCAACCGGCGCCTTCGAACGGCCGGTCGCCTTTGCCGGGAACGACCTGCCGGGCGTCATGCTGGCCTCGGCCGCGCAAACCTATGCCCTGCGCTATGGTGCCGCGCCCGGACGGCGCATCGTCGTCGCGACCAATAATGATAGCGCCTACCTCGCGGCTTTCGTCCTCCATGATGCGGGGGTCGAGATCACGGCGATCATCGACAGCCGGGCGAAGGCGGGCGATCCCGATATCGCCGCCGGCGCGTCGGCGCGCGGCATTCGTACGATCATGAACAGCGCGCCGACGAAGGCAAAGGGCCGTCGGCGCGTCAAGGGGCTTGTCGTGGCGGCGATTGCGGGCGGTCGGGCCGGCCGGTCGATCGCCTGCGATACCATATTGATGTCGAACGGCTGGAATCCTGCGGTGCATCTTCATTCGCAATCGGGCGGCTCGCTCGATTTCAACCCGGCGCTCGAGGCCTTTCTACCGGGCAAGCGGGTGCAGGCAGCGGTCACTGCCGGTGCCGCGGCGGGCATCTTTGACCTCGACGTCGCGATCGCGAGCGGACGCGCGGCAGGGCAGGGCGACGATGTCCAGCCGCCGACCCCCGCGAGCATCGGGCCGACATGGCATTTCGCCGATGGCGACGCGCAGGCCGGCGCCGCGTGGGTCGATTTCCAGAACGATGTCACCGCCGGCGATGTGCAGATCGCGGCGCGCGAGAATTTCCGTTCGGTCGAACATCTCAAACGCTACACGACTCTCGGCATGGCGTCGGATCAGGGCAAGACGTCGAACGTCACCGGCATCCAGATTTTGTCGAGCCTGCTCGGCAAGCCGCCGCAGGCGATCGGCACGACCAAATTCCGGCCGCCCTTCGATCCGGTGACGATCGGCGGCTTCGCAGGCCGCGCCGTCGGCGACAATCTGGCACCGATCGCTCATTCGGCAGCGCATCTGTCGGCGCTCGACCTCGGCGCGAAGATGGAAAATTACGGATCCTGGCTGCGCCCCGCCTGCTTCCCGCGCGCCGGCGAGGATGAACATGCCGCGGTCGCGCGAGAAGTGCTCGCGGTACGGGACGCGGTGGGACTGTTCGACGCATCGCCGCTCGGCAAGATCGAGGTCAAGGGTCCCGACGCCGCCGAATTCCTGCAGCGCGTCTATGTCAACGGCGTGCGCAATCTCAAGGTCGGGCGCTGCCGCTACGGCCTCATGCTCAGCGAATATGGCATCGTCTATGACGACGGGGTGTTCGCGAGGATCGCCGACGATCATTTCCTCGTCGGCACGACGAGTGGCCATGCCGCGGCGGTCGCCGATATGCTCCAGGAGTGGCTTCAATGCGAGTGGACCGATCTTCGGGTTCTCGTCGAGAATGTGACGACCGCCTGGGCGGTCATGAATGTTGCCGGTCCGAAGGCGCGTGCCGTTCTGGAAGGGGTGGGAACCGATATCGACCTCTCGCGTGAGGCCTTCCCGCACATGGCCTACCGCGAAGGGAAGGTCGGCGGCGTCGCGGCGCGGATCCAGCGCGTCAGCTTCTCGGGCGAACTTTCCTATGAGGTCTCGGTGCCCTGGGACTATGGC
The DNA here is from genome assembly GCA_966250105.1 of uncultured Sphingopyxis sp. Taxonomy (GTDB): domain Bacteria; phylum Pseudomonadota; class Alphaproteobacteria; order Sphingomonadales; family Sphingomonadaceae; genus Sphingopyxis. Next base: position 36,768 of record CBINGC010000002.1, read on the forward strand.
CGGGCTCTGTGGGATGCGATGATGGAGGCCGGAGTCCGGCACGGCATTGCGCCCTTCGGAATCGAGGCGCTGATGGCGCTTCGTATCGAGAAGGGGTTCCTCCATGTCGGGTCGGACACCGACGGCACCACGATGCCGCAGGATATCGGTTTTGGCGCTACGGTCTCGAAAAAGGCCGAGGATTTCATCGGCCGCCGTTCGACGATGACGCCCGAAGGGCTCCGCACCGATCGCCGCCAGCTCGTCGGCCTCGAGGCGCTCGACGCCGGCGGCATGTTCGAGAGCGGGGCGCATATTCTTGCTGCGGAGACCAGGGGCATCGGCGCAACGCAGGGCTGGGTGACGTCATCGGTCCTGTCGCCGACGCTCGGTCGTCCAGTCGCAATGGCACTCATCGAACGCGGCGAGGCGCGCATGGGCGAAAAAATCCAGGTCTGGGATCGCGGCACGGCGCGTCCGGCGCGCATCGTCGATCCACGTTTCTATGACTCCGCAGGAGAGCGACTGAATGTCTGATCGGCGTGCGATATTGCTTGCGCGGGAAACGCGCCGGACCTTTGTGGCCGAAGGTTCGGGCGTGCGCGCTACGTCCAAGACCGGGCTCGGCATCGCGAAGCTCCAGATAGGCGCGAAGAATCCCGCCGCGTGGTTCGTCACGGCAATGGACGTCGCGCCCCCGCCACCGCTCGAGGAAATAGACATTGGCATGCTTTCCTGCGCCTGGCTCGCGCCGGACGAATGGCTCGTTACCGGGCCGGAGGTCGAGGTCGAGAGTTTGAGGCTGCGCAGCGCCGAGGTGATCGGCGCCGAAGGGCTCATCGTCGACCTCACGCACGGGCGCGTGGTGTTCGAGGTTAGCGGGCGCGCCGCGCGCTCGGTTCTCGCGGCCCATTGCGCGCTCGACCTCGGCTCCTGTGCGACGCCCGTCGGCGCCGCGCGGCGCTCGCTCTTCGGCGACGCCGGAGTCTTCATCAGCCGCCGCCCCGATCGAGACGGGGAGCCCTGTTTCAGACTGATCTTCGACCAGACGATGGCGGGCTATGCCGAGCGCCTGCTCGATGCGACCATATCAGGAGTGACCTTGTGACAGCCTCGAACCTCGTTCTCAAATTCCGCGCACGCGACAAGCCGGGGATCATGGCGGCGGTAGCGCCGGCGCTCGCGGCGCGCGGCTGCGATATCCGCGAGGCCGAAGTGTATGGCGACGACGACACCGGGCATTTTTTTCTCCGCATGGCGCTGACCAGCCCGGTCAGACGGGACGAACTGGAGGGTGAGATCGCGCCGGTGGCCGGTGAGCTCTCGCTCGAATGGGAATTGCACGACCTTGCGCGGCGCACCCCGGTGCTGCTCGCGGTGTCGAAATTCGGCCATTGCCTGATCGATATCATCCACAAGAAAGAGATCGGCCAGCTGCCGATCGATATTGTCGGCGTGGTTTCGAACCATGAGACGATGCGCAAGACCGCCGAATGGCACGGCCTTGCCTATCATCACCTGCCGATGAGCGAGGGCAAAGAAGCGCAGGAAGCGCGCTTCCTGTCGATCATCGAAGAAAGCGGCGCCGAACTCACCGTGCTCGCGCGCTATATGCAAATTCTTTCGGACAGTTTCTCGGAGGCGCTCGCGGGGCGCTGCATCAACATCCATCACAGCTTCCTGCCGAGCTTCAAGGGCGCGAAGCCCTATCATCAGGCACATGGGCGCGGGGTGAAGATCATCGGCGCGACCGCGCATTTCGTCACCGCCGACCTCGATGAAGGGCCGATTATCGAACAGGATGTGCGCCGAGTGAGCCACCGGACGACTGCCGACGAAATGGTCGCCATCGGCCGCGAGATCGAGGCGTCGGTGCTGTCGCGCGCGGTCCGCTGGTACGCCGAGCATCGCATCTTTCAGAACGGGAACAAGACTGTCGTGCTCTGACGTACGAACCAGGATTCTGCATCAAAGGAGAGACTTTTGGCCGACCTTTCAAGCTATGTCGTGAATCCGGGACCCAAGACCCCCGTGACCGGACTGAAGGCGGCCGTCACGACGGACAGCGCGATCGTCACCGAGACGATCATGAAAGTGCTGAACGGCGGCGGCAATGCCGCCGATGCGGTGATCGCGGGCGCGATGGTGCAGGCAGCGGTCGAACCGTTCATGACCAACCACGCCGGCCTCATCACGATGCTCTATTATGAGGCGAAGTCCGGCAAGACCTATCAGCTCGACAGTGTCGGGGGGCATCCTTCCGGGCTTCCGCCCTTCAAGCCTGTCCCGCCCTCGATGGGCGGCTATGCGGCCCATCCCCCTTCGGCGATCATCCCGGGCTTCATGCCGGGCCTCAAGGAAATCCACAGGAAGTTCGCGACCAAAGACTGGGCCGAATTATGCGCCGATGCGGTGAAATGGGCGGAAACCGGACATGTCGTATCGAGCTTCGAATATGGCGTGAACAGCTTTGGCGAGAAGTTCATCACCTATTTTCCCGAAGGGCGCGACTTCTATCAGCCGAACGGCTATTTCCCGAGCGTCGGCGATGTCTTCACGCCGCCGGGCATGGCCGAGACGCTGCGCGCGGTGCGCGACAACGGCCCCGACCATATGATTACCGGGCCGTGGGCCGAAAAGTTCGTCGCGAAGGGCAATGAGCTCGGGTGGAAGATCACGCTCGATCATATGACCGAGACGCCGCCGCGCTGGGTCGAGCCGCTGCGTTTCCCCTACAATGAATATGAAATCCTGTTCCTCGGCCCGCCGCAGGCGCAGGGCTTTTTCACCAGCGTCGCGCTCGGTGTGCTCAAGCATCTCGGCATCCGCGACATGGCGCCAGGATGCGGCGAACATATCTGGGCGATGGGCCATGCGCTGCGCCAGGGTCAGCGGCACTGGGAATATGCGCGCGACGACCAGTTCTTCGACGTGCCGCGCGCCGAAGTGCTCGACGACGACTATCACAAGCATCTCGCGAAGCTGATCCGTGGATCGCGGCCGAAGGTCGACATGACCGATCATATCCGGCTTTCGGGCGAAGGGGCCGCCGCGGGCGACTTGATGTCGAGCTTTGCCGGCGCGGCGGGAAAGCCCCGCTTGGTCAGCCACGACAATAAACAGCCGACCGGCAGCTGCGAGATTGCCGTGGTCGACGCCGAAGGCAATTGGTGCCAGTTCATGGACACGCTGCAGGGCTCGGGCATCCCCGGCCAGGTCGTCGGCGGCATTCCGATGATCGGCAGCCATGCGACGTTTAACGCCTTGCAAAGCCCGATAGACGCGGTTCTGCTCAAGGGAGCGAAGCAGCGCTGCGTCATCGGCAACACGCTCGTGCTGAAGGACGGCAAACCCCTGTTCTCGGCAGGCTCGCCAGGCAATATCCATTGTACCCTGCCGCAGGTGCTCGCCTATCTACTCGATTTCAAACTCGATCCCTATGCAGCGGTCGATGCACCGCGAATGCTGCCGATGAGCGAGAGCCAACTCGTCGCAGTCGAGGACCGGCTCGCGCCGGGGGTCGTCGAGGACCTGCACAAGCTCGGCGTACGCGTCGGAGCGCTTCCCGGCTACGACATGCACATGGGTAGCTATTCGGTGATCGCTCGTGACGAGAGCAGGGGAACATTGACCGCCGTGGCCGATCCGCGCCGTTGCGCCGTGGCCGATGGTATCAAGGAATAGGAAAAGCCATTTTTCTTATGGCCGATGCGACAGGTGACACGTCATTCGGAGTGGGACAGCATCGCTCCGAATGACGATCGACAAAGGCCGGACGGGCGCGGCCTGCCCTTTTCCGGTCAGGCTGTCTGGGACTGTGGTTTACGTGCTTTCGCACCGCTCGCGCGAGCGGCGGCCAGGACGTCTTCTCCGCACAATATTTCGATGTACAATTGGGCGTTGTGGCGGCGCTCGGGAATGCTCTGGCGCACGCCGATCGTATAATAGCCGATCTGGTGATAATAGAAGACGCGCGCACGGATCGCGGAATGCTCGGCATCATATCCTATTGCTTCGAAGAACTTCTGCAGCGTCTCCAGTCGGTCGCGGTCCGCGCGTTCGACGGCCCACTCGGCGCGCTTGTCCGCGCGCGCCCATTCGCGGACCGCGAGGTCATATTGATAATCATAACCGTCGGCTTCGATGAGGCGCGAAATCAGGCTGTCGAGCCACTTGATAGCGTCACCGGCCTTCGCCGGCGGCGGCGCTTCGGGAAGAAAACGGCATGTCTCTTCCCAGTGTAGGATGATCTGATCGAAGAACTCGTCCCGATCCTTGAAATGATGATAGAAGCCGCCGCGCGTGACACCGAGCCGGCTCGCAAGACGATCGACCTTCAGTCCCGCGATCCCCTCGTCGACGAGCATGCGCTTCGCTGCATCGATCCAGTCCTGAACGGTGTTTTTCGGCGTCCGTCCAACCATATGTTACTCATTCCTTCCCGTTGTTGCCGTCAAGTGCGGCCGCCATACCCTGTCCATGTCACATTATCGTGAAGCTGAACATGCAAAAATGCATACATAAAGAAGCACCACGGGATGTCCGGAAGGCAGGAGCATGGTTTGGGCGCACTCGTCCGGTCGGAGGTTTGCTCGGGGTGAAGGTTTCGGATCAGCAAACGGCACGAGAGGCTGAGAGACACAGAGTCCTCCCTCCGATATCCGGGGGGCGACCGGGCAAGATGCCCCGCAGCGGCTCGCTGCATAGGAAGAGAGGCGTGCTGAAGGACCGGAAAAGGCTTTCGCCTGTGATTCAGATCTCCCGCCAAAAGCGTGTGGCGCGAATAATGCATAATGGAATTTTATGTCAAAACTTCTGGAAGAATGTTGAGCTCCGGAAGGGTGATTCGCCAATGCGCAGCGATGACTCTGCGCTGAAAGATCGAGGCAACGGCGCGTAGCGCCCGGTCTCGCCGGGGGGATGGGGTGATCCGCGCTGGCGATTATTGATTGAATATAGGGGATAATATTCTTCATAGACTCACGCATGGCCGTCGAAATTATAAAAATGCATATATGTATAATTCGTAATTGCATTTTTTGTCGGCTTGAGATTACAGTGTCGACGGGAGGCCCCTGCGGGATCGAAGGCAGCTCCATGAAAGAGCCTGCTTCCCTCTCACCGGGCCTGAAGGTCAACGACCTGAAGGTGACGTAATTGGGAGCGATATATGAAGACCAACCAGACTGCTCTGCGGATCGCCGTCGGCGCCGCCGCCCTCGTTTTCTCGATGGCGGCCCAGGCCCAGGAGGCCACCACGGCTGCGAGCGAGGCCACCGCCAGCGGCAATAGCGACCAGGATATCGTCGTCACTGCGTCGCGCCGCGACGAACGACTGCGCGACGTGCCGTCGGCGATCACCGCGCTCGACGGCGAAAAGCTCGGCGAGCTCGGCGTGCGCGACACCAAGGGGTATTTGGCGCTGGTGCCGGGGGTTAGCTTCAACGATTCCGGCAGCCCGGGGCTCGGCAGGGTCATCATCCGCGGTCTCTCCACCGACGCCGCCCTCCAGCTCACGAGTACGGCGGCAACCTATATCGACGACACGCCGTTCACCGCGAGCGGTTCGCTGGCCGCGGGCGCCCTTCTCAACCCCGACCCCGACATCGCCGACGTGGATCGCATCGAGGTCCTCAAGGGACCGCAGGGTACGCTCTACGGCGCGAACAGCCTCGGCGGGCTCGTACGGATCATCTCGAAGCGTCCCGATCTCAAGGATTTCTCGGGCACCTTCACGGCCGACGGGTCGACGACCGCGCACGGCGACGAAGGGTATGGCTTTCGCGGCAGCGTCAACATGCCGATTGTAACCGACACGCTCGCTCTGCGGCTGAACGGCGTGTATCGCCGGGTCGGCGGTTTTGTCGACAATGTTGCGACCGGCGAGGATGATTTCGACTGGTCGACCATTAAGGGTGCCCGTGCGGCGCTGCGCTGGCAGCCCGCCAGCAACGTGACCATCGACATCTCCGGCTTCATCCAGGATATCCATAATAACGGCACCAGCCGGCAAACGAATGCCACCACCAGCCTCACCCCGCTTTACGGACGATATGATTATTATGGACGGGCCGACATTGGTAGCAATCTGCGCTACCGGCTCGCTTCCGCTTCGATCGATTATGATTTGGGCCCGATCTCGCTGATCGCGACCGGGTCCTTCGCTTCCTATCGGACCGAAAATATAATCGACTATACCGACAATTATTACACTTTTGCCAGGAGCCTCAGTCCGGCTTATGCTGCCGCGCTGCCGGTGGACGGAAAGGCGGTCGCCAATATCTCGCCGAACATGGACAAATGGACGGGGGAACTGCGCGCCGTGTCCAAAAGACTGGGGCCGATCGAATTCGTCGCGGGAGGCTTCTTCACGAGCGAGAAGAGCAAATACCTCACGGTCGTTTACGCGCAGAACGCCGACGGAACTCCGGTGTCGGGAAGCTTCCCGAGCACCGGCCTGCCGCTGGCGACCCTCATTGGCTCGCTGAACATTTCCAATTACAAGGAGGTCGCTGGCTTCCTGAACGGCACCTTCTACATAACCGAAAATCTGGATGTCGGCGGCGGTATCCGTTACGCACATAATGAGCAGGACACAGCGACTGGCGCGCTTCCCGGCGGCGCTAGCACCCTCTACAATCCGCGACCCCGGGCCGATTTCAAGTCGAGCGACAGCGTCGCGACCTACCTTGCGACCGTTCGTTTTCGTCCCACTCCGGATATCAGCCTCTATGCCCGTTTTGCAAACGGCTATCGGCCCGGTGCGGCGCAAACAAACCCCAATCCGCCTCCCGGTGCGCAGACCTCCATTCGCCCGGATACGACCCAGAATTATGAAGCTGGTATCAAGGCAAGTTTGGGCGCTTTCTCGATCGATGCCTCGGTTTTCCACATCGACTGGAAGGATATCCCGCTCAACACGACGGTGCTGGGATTCCTCCTCGGCAGTAACGGCGGTGATGCGAAGGTCGATGGTTTCGAACTGGCGATGAGAGCGCGTCCGGCGCCGCTCACCAACTTTTCCATCAACCTGGGCCATACCAATGCGCGGATGTCCCGGATCAATCCCGGTGTCCAGGCAGCCCTCGGTGTAAAAGCCGGCGACAAGCTGCCGTTGTCTCCGGGTTGGACCGCGACGGTGATGGCCGATCAGGGCATCCCGCTGGGCGGCGACGTGAGAGGCGATATCGGCGCCACTTTGCGCTTCCGCTCCGACATGGACAGTTCTTGGCCGGGCGCGACGATAAACCCGGACCCCAGGGTTCCCAGCATCGCCACCGTCGATCTGCGCGCCGGCGTCTCCTTCCCGCGGTTCGGCGTGCATTTGGTCGCGGCGAACATCTTCAACGAATTCGGCTATAATTCGTTGTACACCAATCAAGTTTTCGCGGGTCAGCAGACGCCGACCTTTGGCGCCCTGATCCGGCCGCGGACGCTGACACTTTCGGTTTCCGCCAATTTCTGACGGAACGGGCCGGCCGGCGTCCAAGGATGCCGGCCGGCTCGGCTGCGTGATGGCCCGCAAGTAGCGCGTCGGCCCCCTCGACGACGATGCGCCATTCCCGCGCGTTTCCTGTTTGCTCATCGTGCACCTGGCGCGGCCTCGCGCCCTGCCGGCATCATGGTCTTAAAGGCACCACTGATTATCAGCCGAAGGCTGCGGAGAAGTGTGGCGCTAACGATCCTGAATATGGTGGCCGATAATGGTTTGAAGCCGAAATCCGGCAATCTTCGGCCTGTGCCCATTCTCTATGATACGCGGCTTGACCAGGCCCGATTCTTGCCTGCAGGCATATCGCACCCCTTCAGCTTTTTCCTTGCCGCAAATCGCTGGCGAAGCGGGAGGCCAGAAGGCCTCCTTCGGCAGGAAGGTCGGCGCCGACGATCCACCGCGACAGGTCGCTCAAGAGGAACAGGACGGGATGGGCGATATCGTCCGGCATCGCTATCCTGCCGGTCCGCTCGACTATGTCATCGACATGTTGCGTTCCAAAGTCGCTGACAAAATCATCGAAGATCGGCGTCTTCACCGGCCCCGGGCTGATGCAGTTCATCCGGACGCGGTGGCGCATGAACCATTCGCTTGCAATGGACCGCGTCCATACGATCAACGCTTCCTTGAATCTGCTGTAGCTTTCGTCGAACATTTGCGGATGCGCCGCGATCCATGCCGCAGCCTCGTCCCAGCCCTGGATATTTGCAAGTTCCCCGAGCAGCGCCGCGCGTTCATGCCACATATGTCCCGCCGTGCTCGCAAGATTGACGATCGCGCCACCACTCTCCATGCGCGGCAGGATGTGATCGGTGAGGCGCCTCAGGCCAAGATAATTGACCCTCGAGACCGCTTCGTCACCGGCGGTTTCGGGAACGCCCGCGATGTTGCACAGCCCGTGGATCGGCCGGTCTCCGAGCGCGCTGACGGCGCTGTCGATACTCCGGGGATCGCCGAGATCGACATCAACATATTTTGAGACAGCCAGCGGGGGCATATTCCGGTCGAGCGCTATGACGATCGCGCCCTGTTCCATCAGCAATTCGGCGGTCCGCAGACCGATGCCCGACGATGCGCCGGTCACGATGATGTTCTTCCCCGACAAGTTCGTGACAGACATTCAGACCCATTGCTGATGACGATATTGCGTGCTGGTCGGTGCGCTTGACGCGAAGCTAGATGCCGAGGAGGGCTTTTGTCAGCGGATGCCGCGGGGCTCGCAATCCGTCCAGGACATTGAAATGATGCCTGTTCGGCTCCTCGTAGCTGGCGGTCTCGGCTCCCAATCCGGCCCAGATATTGGCGAGCAGCGCGCTTTGGCGGAGGAACTCGGCGCGTTCGTTTGCTCCGACCCAGCAAAGGAGCCGGGCGCCTATCCGGGGCGTCGCCAGAGCCGGACTCTCATCCTGCGCTTCACGATCGTCGATCTGAAGTGTCTCATTCATGACGGTGCGCGTCATCGGCCTCAAATCATGGACGCCGGAGATGGACACCACATTTCCGATGCGCTGAGCCACCGCTTGCGGCAGGGGCGACGTAACCGCCAGTGCCCGTGCGACGAGATGACCGCCCGCGGAGTGGCCGGCCAGATGGATCGGGCCTGGAACAAGATCAGCTGCCGCCGCAATCGCCGTCGCCACCTGGACGGAAATATGCGTGATACGGACCGACGGGCATAGCGAATAGGAAGGCATGGCGACCGCGTAGCCGTTCTCGACGCATCCCGCGGCCAGATGCGACCAATAGGAGTTGTCGAACTCCATCCAATAGCCTCCGTGGACGAACACTACCAACCCTTTCAGGGTCTCATCGGGCATGAACAGATCGAAGCGTTCGCGATCCTTGTTGCCATAGGACACCCCCAGCGTGGCCCTGCCGGCCGCGACCGTAGCGGCCCGGTAGGCAGCCGCCAAATCGGCCCATTTTGCCGGCAGTTCGCTTGCGCCGACAATATGGATCATGTTCGAATAAGCATCCGTCCAGTCTTCGACCGAATAGTAGATCATGGGCGTTTTCCTCAGCTTTGGTTGCTTTGACCTACGGCCGACAAGGACGGCAATCCTCGAAGCCCACTCTCTGCTTCGGGCCAAGGCTTGGCGAGCATCCTCGGCTCGGGCGCACCGGGCGAGCGGCGCAGCCCATTCTTGCCCGCGCAATCGGGAATGGCGCCGAGCGGCTTGAGCCGAGCGAACGACATGCCTGTTATCCTCGAGGAGTCCGATCGCTATCGGTTTCCCAGGACAAGGCGAAAATCCCGGGCTCGCTCGGCGCCGGCAAGGTTCATCACGAAATAGTCCCACATCCTTTGCGTGAAATATGCGCTGGTGCGGAAATACCCATGATTCGCATCGGGCATATAGATGAGGTCATAGGGCTTGTTGGCGTCCGTCAGCGCTTTGATGAACTGCATTGTCAATCCGGGCATCGCATTCTCATCGAGGTTGCCATATGCAATGAGCAGGCGGCCTTTGAGATTGGCTGCGAGCGGGTGCAAATCCAGACTGTCGTAAGGCGAGGGAATTGCCGAAGCATCGGGCCGTATCGTTCTCCCCTCCCCATAGTCCGCCGGACCGAACCAATGTTCGGTGGAGAATTCGCCGTGAAGCGCATAGGGACCGGCCGAAGCCACGCCGATCTTGAAGAAGTCGGGATAGGTCAGCATGGCGCGAGCGGCGCTATAGCCGCCGAACGAATGACCATATATTCCGACACGATCCAGGTCGAAGTTTCCATATTGGCTGGCGAGCTGACGAATACCCGCGACCTGGTCGTCAGTTCCAACCTTGCCGAAATTGGTGCCATAGCTCTCATCGTGAAACATCTTGGAACGACCGGGCGTTCCCCGGCCGTCGATGGTCACGACGATGAACCCCAATTGCGCGAGGCTCGCGCGCGACACGGGATTGGGGAATGTCACGGCGGAAGCATAGTCGGCCGGCGCGTTCGTTATGAACGAGCCGCCGTAGTAAGCACTGATGACCGGATATTTTCTGCCTTCGATCATGTCGGGAGGAAAATAGACCGTGCCCCATATCGGCGTATGTCCATCGGCTGCGACGAGCTTTACCCGGATCGGCGGGCGCCAGCCCGAAGCGGCGACACGGCTGACGTCGCTTCTTTCGAGGGTCGCAGCGATCTTGCCGTCGGAAGTTCGGCGAAGGACCGAAACAGGTGGATCGCTGACGGTCGAATATGTGTCGACGAACCACCGTCCGTCGGGCGATACACCCGTTCCGTTCGGATCCTTGTCGGCGCCGAACGGGGGCATGGCAATATGGTGATAGGATTGCCCGGGCGTTAGGAGAACAGGCTTGCCGCCGTCCAGGCCGGCCGAATAGAGCTTGATCAGATATGGGTCGCCGTCGCCCTCGGGACCGCCGCTTGTGTAGAAGAGCCGGCGATGGACTTCATCGACGGCCACAATATCCCGCACAGCCATGCCCGTCGGGGTCAAGGCCCGCTTGAGAATCCCCTGCGCCGAATGAAGATAGATGCGGGCCCAGCCATCGCGCTCCGAAAACCAGAGTATCTCTCCTGTCGAAGACAGGATGCGGATATTCGGGGGCGCCAAACCATAAGCATTTAGGGATGCGAAGGTTTTTCCGGTCTCGGTGATCAGCGTGCGGGTCTTTCCCGAGGCCAGGTCCGTGGCGATCAAACCGAGCTTCTTGTCGCCCAGCTGTGCGACCAGTCCATAGACTGTCCGTCCATCGGGCGAGAAGTCCACCGCCGCCGCATTGTAGGGCGAGCCGTCACGCATCGCGAGCGGCATTCCATCGGCGCCCCGGAAGCTGGTCTTGCGCCGTGTGGCGATCTCGATCGCATAGCCCTCCACCTCGCTCTGATGCGGATCGCCGAGCAAGGCGATCCGGACCGATCGGAGTTTGGGGCGAAAGCCGCCGTCGGCGGGGTGATATTCGATAAAGGGATAGGGCTCGACCTTCCGCTCGTCGAACCGGATGCCGACGAGCCAGCCTCCGTTGGGCGACCACGCCAGATTGACGGGTTTGCGAGGCGCAGCTTGCTGCATATCGATGATTGCGCGCGTCGAATGGTCGGTTGGAACGCCATAGCCGTTATGCTCGACGCCGTCGCTCGTGAGTTGCACGTCCTGGCCAGTTGCACGGTCGCGGAGCCACAGATTGTTGGCGCGCACATAGACTCCCCGACTTCCGTCCGGAGACCAGAGGATATCAGCCGTACCAAGCGGCACGCGCACGTCGCAGGTGTAAGCGGGCAGGGCACATACAAGCTGTCCTCCTTCCGCGGCGAGGGTGACGCTTCCGGCAGCCCCGCGCGTGTCGAGCGTGATGACCGAGAGCGGTGTAGTGGGCTGCGCGCCCGCAGCGACGGCCGCATTTTTCAGGCGAAGGGCATCGAAGGCTGGCGTACGCGCACCCGTCTCGGTATCGACGATAATCCATTCGGGGCCCGTTTCGCCGTCTCTTTGATACCAGAAGGCGGCGCCGCTGCCGATCCAGTGCGGCCGGACGACGGGGTTGCGAATGGCCTGCGCCAGATTGGCATCAAGAACCTTGGCCGCACGCGCATAGGCGGCTTCCATGTCCTCGTTGTTCGATTGGCTCGACAGGGCTGGTGCGGTGACCTCGACCGTTGTCGTCGACGACTGTGCTTTCGCATAGACGCTTGGTGCGCCCGAGGCCATCAGCGCGGCGGCGATGCCGGTCTTTGCAAGGGCTTGCGGAACTTTCTTGGTGCGCTTGTGCATCTCGCTCCCCGTTTGTCAGGCTGTCGCTCAAAGCAGCAAAGCCAGTGGCGGAGATCGCATACAATGCTGTATGGGTAAAGTAAAAATACAAAAGTGTCTTCTTATGGGCAATTGCCGGGATCAGATGGCGGGGCAGGCGCAATCCGATGGATCCTGTCATAGGGCGACCGGCGCCCCGATCGATCGCGATGTCAAAACAACCGCGAGCAACCTTGCGCCGCCCTGCGCCGGGATTCCCGGAATCCATCCGGTCGGGTGAGGCGGTGCGCGGAAACAGGTGGCGTGCATCCGGTAGTCCGTGCGTTTCTGCTGTCGACTTGCGGCATTCGGGTGCCGCGTTTGCGCGCCCATGTCACATCTCGGCGGAGCCAGAAAGTCAGCATGCAAAAATGCATGGTTTTCTGCTGGTCATTCGACATACATTGGCGTGCTGACTCCGAGCGTAAATCCGGGCGTTTCATCTGGCGCATGGAAGAGGGGTGGTGCAGGAGGTGACCGCGCCCATTCCGACGTAGCTGCAAGCAATTCCCGGAGCAATATGTCGAAGGCAAGGTGCGGATAGCCGCAATCAGTCCGGTTAGATCGGCCGCATGCACCGGATCGAGCGCGCAGCGCATTTCCATGCAAAATGCATGTATGTATAAATCATAATTGCATTTCCTCTCCTGTTCTGGCTACACTCCGCCTCGAAGGCGCTTGCCTTGGGCGCGAACATTGTCGTGGCTGGGTCGGAAAGACCAGAATGCGACGATCCGCCCGTGGTGAGCGCTCGCAAATCTATTTGGGGCCCGATCGGGCCAAACCTTGATTCTTTGGGAGACGGCGTGATCGGGAAGGCCACAAATGACGAAGCTGGACCGCGGTCGGGCCCTTGGATGCTCTATAGCGAAACCCAGCGCAAGGGGTTTCTCTTCGTCCTCTTCCTGACGGGCACGTCAAACTATGCGGACCGCCATATTGTTGGTGTTCTGCTCGAGCCCATCAAGGCGGATTTCGGCGTCTCCGATACAATGCTGGGGTTGCTGACGGGGCTCGCTTTCGCGATTTTTTACGTCACGGTCGGGTTGCCGGTCGCCTGGCTCGCGGACCGGGGCAACCGCCAGAGGATCATAGTCTGGTCTCTCGCGATCTGGAGCATCATGACCCTCCTGTGCGGGTTGGCGCAGAATTTCTGGCAGCTTTTTTTCGCGCGCGTGGGCGTAGGGGCCGGCGAGGCGGGGGCTGTGCCACCGGCGCAAAGCTTGATTGCGGACTATTATCCGGTCGAGAAGCGTGCCGGCGCGCTGGGCATCTATATGAGCTCCTCGACGGCGGGCTATGTCATCGGCATGATATTGGGTGGCTGGATCGCCCAGAATTATGGCTGGCGCGAGGCGTTTATCGTGATCGGAGCGCCGGGCCTGTTGCTGGCTGCTGTTTCCCGCTTCACGCTCAAGGAACCGAGGCTCATTCCCGAATATGCGGTTTCCCGCGAGGCTTTCGAAGACGCGCGTGTCAGCATGGGGCGGCTGAGGGCGAAGCCTTCCTACCGAAATATCGTATACGCCCTCGTCCTCTACTATCTGATGGCTTACGGCGCGCTGGTCTTCACCGTTTCGCTGATGATCCGCGTGCATGGCCTCTTGGTGGCCGAGGCGGGAGGCCTCTTCGGGGGTCTGATGGCCCTGGGGGCGGTCGTCGGTTACATCGGTGGGGGCAAGATCATCGATCGTCTCGCGCGCCGCGACGTGGACTCGATTGCCCAGTGCGCCGGGCTGCTGCTCCTGCTTTCGCTGCCGCTCTATGTGGGGGCCTTTTTGCTTGGCAATGTCGCCTCGATGGTGGCGGTCCTGCTGCTCGGATCGATCGTGCTTGCGGTCGCCGTCCTCGCGATGTTTTCGGCGTTGCACATCGTATGCGGGAGCAAACGGCGAGCGATGGCGGTCGCGCTCGCATTCTTCTTTGCGAATCTGATCGGATTGGGCGCCGGACCTCTGATCACCGGCGCTCTCAGCGATCACCTCGGCGCAGTCTACGGTCCAGCCGACGGGTTGCGATATGCCTTGATCATCATGTGCCTGACCTTCGTTCCGGCGGCCATTTTCATGCAACGCGCATCGAAGCATATCAAGGTCGACGCGGAAGAATGATGATCGAACGGCGCCGCGCAGTTCATGTTTGCAGTGCGTGAAGTGGCCGTGCTTGCGCAGCCTTGACTATGGTGCGCGCACCTGGTTCCGGGTCGATGCCGGATCGGTCCTGAGGTCGACGACCTCGACGGCGGGGGAGGGACGATTGGCGTCGGTGTCGCTCCAATCGCGCACATTCAGCACTCCGCCATCGGCTCTCAGTTCGGCGACGATGGACGTGTCGATCTCGCCGATCACCCATTGATGCCGGTCCAGCTCACCGATGGCTACGACGCCCGTTGAAGGAAAGGGCCCGTCAGGCGGCGCATAGATACCGGCGGCGCCGCAATTGACGTCCACGGCGGGCGACCAGGGCGCGTCTCCGACGGTCGGTGCCTGGACGACATAGCACTGGCCCTCGAGTGCCCGCGCCTGTGCGCCGATCCGAACGCGCCAATATCCGTGCAGGCTGTCGGTGCAGGAGGGAGCCAGAAGGATGTCGGCGCCAGCCTCGACAAGCGCGCGGGCAATCAGTGGAAATTCGCTGTCGTAGCAGATGACGATGCCGATCCGTCCAAGGTCGGTGTCGAACAGGCGCAAGGCTTTGCCCGGGGAGATGTCCCATTGTTCGCGCTCGAAGCGCGTCATAACCAGCTTGTCCTGAACGCCTGTGCCCCCGGCAGGCGTGAAGAGCCTAGCGCGGTTGACATAGCGTCCACCGTCCTCGCGGCACGGCGCGCTCGCGGCAAGGATGTGGACGCCGAACCGCGCTGCCAGTTCGGCATGCAGCGTGTCGACGCGGTGGAGCAGGGCATCGACACTCGCGATCGATCCGGCGAGGTCTCCCATGGTCGCGGGGTCCAGCGAAGCCAGTTCCATGGCGCCATATTCGGGAAAGACGAGAAGGCGTGCGCCCAGCGAGGTAGCCTCCTCGATCCAGCATTCGAGCTTGGCCGCATAAGCGTCCCAGTCTTGCAGCATGTCGATCGGATATTGCGCGGCGGCGACGAGGAACTTCACAGGCCGCGGGCCCAGAATTGCATCGGCTTCGGCGTTTCCGCTTCCTCGCCGAGGTCCTGCCATGCGAGGGTCGTAACCAGTCCGTCGACCGGCGCATAGCCACGCCGGTTCCAGAAGGCATCGAGGGGAACATAATCCTGTGGTCTGGAGGGGTGATCGTCGGGCCGGACCACCGCGGCAAAGCTCGTGGCGCGAGCACCGAATTTCGCGGCATGGGCCTCGCGCTGGTCAAAGAAGGCCCGGCCGATACCCTGGCCCCGATACTCGGGCAGGAGAACACTTTCGCCGAAATAGAAGAGGCCGGCCGTCTCGAGGCCGAGAGCCTCGAAGGGCTCACGGATCTCCGCTTTTTGGGCGGGCATGGGGGATGCCGTCGACGCACCGACGATGCGTGCGCCATCGAATGCCACAACGAGGACGCTGTTCCGCGCGTCGAGAAATTCACGCAGATAGTCTGCCTCATAGGCGAGGTCGCCGACGTAGAGATAGGGCCAGGCCGCGAAGACTTCGATGCGCAGCCGCGCGAGATCGTCGATAGCGAATTGCATTTCGCGATCGACAAGCGGCCTGACGACGAGGCTCATCGATTGACCTGTTCGGTCCAGTCGGCGAGATTGTAATAGACGCTGACCCGCGCGATGGCCCCATCGGCGATATCGAAGAAGGTGCCGGCCGGCAGGACATATTCCTGCCCCTTTGCTTCGGGCAGGCCTTCGTCGGTGGCGAGATACTGCCCATGGACGACGAATTCGGCGGCAGCGCGTGTTCCTTCGTCATTCGCCATGATCACGATATCGGCGAGGCGTTCGCGGTAGCAGCGATCCATATGGGCGAGGAAATCCCGGAAGGCATCCTTGCCGACATGGCACGCGCCCTGGTTGATATGGTGCGCGACGTCATCGGTAAGGCAGGCGAGCATCGCGTCGCCATCGCCGGCATTGAAAGCTGCATAATAGCGTTCGATCAGCGCGAGGGTCTCAGTGCGGTTCATCATATTTCCAGTCATATCATTTCGCGCCGGCGAGGGCGCGTGCTTTGCCATCGAGATCGAAAAGTGAAAGGCGCATGGCGTCAGCCATGGTGCGTCAGATTGCGGCCCGTCGCTTCTTTGAATACGCCTTAGCATTAACCCCTGTGTGTGTTAATATGTGTTTTCATCAACGGACTTTACCAAATAAGGGATAATCATGTCGAAGTGGGAAGGGATCGACGAGTTTCTCGCCGTCGCGGCCGCGACCTCCTTTACCGGCGCCGCGCGCGCGCTCGGATTGTCGACGACGCACGTCAGCCGGGCGATCATGAGGCTGGAGCAGCGGCTTCACACGCAATTATTCTATCGTACGACGAGACAGGTCGGTCTGACGGATGCGGGACGAGCCTTTCTCGCGCGGTGCGAACGCATTGCGCAGGACACTGACGACGCCATCGACATGATGAACGAGAAGGGCGAACCGCAGGGCATGCTGCGGGTGACCTGTGCCACGGCCATGGGCGAGCGTTTCGTGGCGCCAATCATTCAGCAGATCGCGACTCGATATCCCAAATTGTCTGTGTCGATCGATCTCACCAATCGGCTTGTCGACCTTGTCGGAGAGGGGGTCGATCTCGCGGTGCGCAGCGGTCAGGTCATCGATCCACGCCTGATCGCCACCCAGGTCGCTTCGCGCAAGCTCTACACCTGTGCTGCGCCAGCCTATCTCGCGCAAGCGGGACGTCCGATGAAGGTCGACGCCCTCTCCTTGCACGAGTGCATCGTCGGCACGAACCCGATCTGGAACTTCAGGATCGGGAACAGGGATGTCGACTATCGTGCGAAGGGGCGTTTCGCCTGCAACAGCGGCCATGCGGTAATCGAGGCCTGTGTCGCCGGATTCGGTATCTGTCAGCTTCCCGAATTCTATGTCCTGCCTTATTTGCGCAGCGGCATGGTCGAACTCTTGCTCGAGGACGCTCGACCCGAGGAGCAGCCGATTTGGGCAGTCTACCCCCAAAGGCGGCATCTGGCGCCCAATATCCACCTCGTCGTTGAAAGCTTGCGAAGAGATCTCCCGGGCGCGCTGGATGCGGCTGCGAGCCCGTGGGATCCTTGGGGCCGTTCGGTTTCCCAATAGTCGGTGACCGGGAACAGCGGGCACCACATGGCCGTCGTCAGCCCAAGGCGCGACCCTTTGCGCGCCTCGGGCCGATCACGGCTGATGCAAGGTTGCCTTGGTTCGCCGAGCTCAGCGTAACTGGCTGTCCTTGCTCCCTCGGCGGTTGATGCCGCCGAAGGCCGGGCGTTTGTCGCGTGCGCTCTGACAGGTCACACAGGTCCTCACGCCCGGAATGGCGATCCGGCGCTTTTCGGGGATATCATCGCCGCAGACCGTGCATTCGGCGCTGCCCATTCCCGAAGGCAAGCGCGAGCGCGCAGCCAGAACCGCGTCCATGATCGTTGCATCGATCTGGTCCTGCACCGCACTGTCGGGTGCCCATCCATTCGCCATCGCCACAAGCTCCTTGATCTTGACCTGAGGGACAGAAACCCGGCGCGCCTCCTTGCGGGGACGCACGATAATCCGGGTTCGGAAAGGGAATATAAGATACTCCCTCCGGGTATCAAGGCCAGGTGCCGATCAGCTGAGGACAAATCTGTGGGGCTGATGCGGTTCGGGCAAATCCTCTTCGCCGAGCAGAGACAACATCTCCCGTTCGACCGTCCGCTTCAGCGCATAAAGCGGCAGGCAGTTCGGCTTGACGCCGAACGGATCCTCGAGCTCGTGTCCGAGCGCATCGAGACCGAAGAAAGTATAGGCGGTGAGGAGGACCGGCAACAACGTCCACCATTCGAGCGCCCCCGCGAGCGCGAAGGGAAGCATCACGCAAAAGATGAGGGCGGTGCGGTGGAGGAGGAGGGAGTAAGCGAAAGGCACGGGGGTTGTCGCGATCCGCTCGCAGGCGGCCTGGACCCTCGAAAAGGTGCGAACCTCTTCCTCAAGGACCGAATAGTGGATCGGCGTGACGATGCCGTCCCGCATCAGCGCCAAGAGCCGCCGGCCCATGCGATCGAGCACGAGGTTTGTGGCGTTCGGGATCGTTGTGCCGGCATCGATGTCGACCCATGGCTTGATGGCGGCAAGTTCGTCTTCATTCCGGAGGCGCGCGGTCAAGCCGCAGACGAAGCCGCATACCCCGCGAAGCAACTCGCGCCGATCGTCCTCGGGAAGAAGCGATGTCTCGCGCGCGAACGAACGCGCAGCGATGATCAGGTCGCCCCAGAGTTGGCGTCCCTCCCACCAGCGCGCGTAACACGCATTGTTGCGGAAGCTCATAAAGACCGAGAGCGCGATGCCGATCAGGGTGAAAGGGATCGTCGAGATGCGCGCGAAGATGCCCGGATGCGCCTGGGCGGCGAGGACGGCTATGATACTGACGATTGCGATCGCGCCCAGCCGCGGAGCGATGCGCGGTAGGATCGAGCCATTCACCGTGAAGAGAACATCCCGGAAGCTCGGTTGCGATCGTATGATCATGGTCTGTGGACGTCCTTGTTGCCTCGTTGACAGCTATCGTCGGCGTGCTTGCGCGGCGGCCCATATCCTCTCGGCGAACCGTGGTTCATGGCAGGAGGATCATGCGAATGACCTGCGCCACCGCTCCCAGCGCGAGGATGCTGGCGGCCCAGATGGCGACCATCCAGGCGAGCCGCCGGCCAAGGGGTTTCTGCTCGTCCATCAATGATAGCCGTGGGTGCCGACCTTGCCGCGGAACACCCAATAGGCCCAGGCGGTATAGGCGAGGATGACGGGTATGATGAAGCCGGCGCCGACCAGCATGAAGAGCTGGCTCTCGTAAGGCGCCGCGGCGTCCCAAATCGTGATCGCGCGCGGAACGGCGTAAGGATAGATGCTGATCCCCAGTCCCACGAAACCCAGGAAGAAGAGGGCCAGCGCCATCAGGAAGGGAAGGCGCTCGGCTCCGCGCTTCAGGCTCCAGAAGAAGGTCGCCGCGCAGATCGCGACGAGCAGCGGAACCTGGGCCGTCAGAAGCACGCCGGGCATCGCAAACCAGCGGCGCCAATAGTCATCGGTCAGAAACGGCGTGGCCGCGCTCACGGCGGCAAGAACGACGAGCGTCGCCGCGCCGAGGGGCAGCGCGAGACGGCGCGCGCGCTCCTGGTTGCTTCCCTCGGTCTTCCAGATCAGCCAGGTCGTGCCGAGCAGGGCGTATCCGACGACCACGGCCGCACCGGTCAGCAGGCTGAACGGGCTCAGCCAATCCAGCCAGCCGCCGGCATAGGCGTCATTCTCGACGCGCACACCCTGCAGGATCGCGCCGAGGATCATCCCCTGTGTAAAGGCCGCGACAATCGAGCCGAGGCTGAAGGCGATATCCCAGAACGGGCGATGACCCGGATCGCGCCAGCGAAACTCGAACGCCACGCCGCGAAAAACGAGGCCGAGCAACATTGCGATGATCAGCGGATAGGTCGCGGGGAGGATGATCGCATAGGCCAGCGGGAAGGCGGCGAGCAGGCCGCCGCCGCCCAGCACGAGCCATGTTTCGTTGCCGTCCCAGACCGGCGCGATCGAATTCATCGACTGATCGCGTTCCTCGCCGACCGAAAAGGTCGGGAACAGAATGCCGATGCCGAGATCGAAACCGTCCATCACGACATAGGCGAAGACGGCGAAACCGATGATCGCGGCCCAGACGATAGTGAGGTCGAGTTGTTCCATGTTCAGGCCTCCCGCTCGGGCGAAGCCGCGACAGCCGCGGCCGGCGTGATTCCTGCAGCGCGTTGCGGAGCCTTGAGCGGCTCCGGCTCGCCTGGCTGCGGCGGCTTCGCCATCATCCGGAGCAGGTAATAGGTCCCGGCACCGAAGGCGAAGAAGTAGACGATGATGAAGGCGACGAGCGACGTTGCGACCGCCGCGGCGTCCAGCGGCGAATGTGACTGGTCGGTTCGCAGCAGGCCGTAGATGGTGAAGGGCTGCCGCCCGACCTCGGTTGTCACCCAGCCCGCGATGACGGCGACGAACCCCGACGGCCCGAGCAGGATCGCGGCGCGGTGAAGCCAGCGCGCGTCGTAGAGCTTGCCGCGCCACCGCGCGAGGAGGCTCCAGAGCCCCAGCCCGAGCATGGCGAGACCCATCGCTACCATGATCCGGAACGACCAGAAGACGATCGGGGTCGGCGGCCATAGGTCGCGCGGGAAATCGTTGAGGCCGGGAAGAGGGGCGTCGGGGTTGTGCTTGAGGATCAGCGATCCCAGTTTGGGCACCTCCACCTTGTAGTGGACCTCTGCGTCGGCATTGCTCGGCAAGCCGAAGAGAATGAGCGACGCGCCATCGGGGCTCGGCTCATAATGGCCTTCCATGGCAAGAACCTTGGCGGGCTGATGTTCGAGCGTGTTGAGCCCGTGCTGATCGCCGGCGAAGATCTGGATCGGCGCAACGATCGCGGCCATCCACATCGCCATCGAGAACATCTTGCGAGCCCCGGGGTTCGTCCGGTCGCGGAGCAGATGCCAGGCGCCGACGCCGCCCACGACCATCGCCGTCGTCAGATAGGCGCCGATGACCGTGTGGACGAGCCGGTAGGGAAAGCTCGGGTTGAAGATGATCGGGAGCCAGGAGCCCGCCGGGACAAATTGCCCCTTGGCGTTGATCGCATAGCCGGCCGGCGTGTGCATCCAGCTGTTGACCGAGATGATCCATGTCGCCGAGATCAATGTTCCGAGGGCGACCATGCAGGTCGCAAAGAAATGCAGCCGCTTGCCGACCTTGTTCATCCCGAACAGCATGACCCCGAGGAAGCCCGCTTCGAGGAAGAAGGCGGTGAGGACCTCATAAGCCATGAGCGGGCCGATGACCGGGCCGGCCTTGGTGGAGAAGACCGACCAGTTCGTGCCGAACTGATAGGACATGACCACGCCCGAGACCACGCCCATGCCGAAGGCGACCGCGAAGATCTTGAGCCAATAGCGGTAGAGGTTCGCGTAGATGCCGTTGCCCGTCTTCAGCCACAGCCCCTCGAGCACCATGAGGTAGCTTGCCGTGCCGATCGAGAAGGCCGGAAAAATGAAATGGAAGGAAACCGTGAACGCGAACTGCGCCCGGGCCAGAATGACGGGATCGAGATTGTCCAACATAAATTTCCTCCCTGCTTCGTCCCTTCGTATCGATTCGCCGCTTCTCGTTTGGAGAGGATTGCGACCGAGAATAAGGGTTTGGGGTCCGGTGCGCGCCATCTTGCCATCTGCGCGCTGTCCGGCGATGCGAGTGGATATAGCATACTCCCTACCAGTATCAAGAATTGATTGAAACCGGGAAGGCCGTTCGGTGTTTCGCGCACGGGCGTGGTGGCTAAAGGTCGAAGATACCGGAAATTTTGGTGCGCCGGCGCTTTCGGGCATATGACGGGGTTGAAACTCCCCCCCTGTATAGTATGGTGCGCCCCTCTCTCAGGAAGATACGATGCCACATTCACCGGAAGACAAGAAACGCGCCATCACCCGTCTGCGCAGGATCAAAGGGCAAGCCGAGGCGCTGGAGCGGGCGATCGAGGCCGGCACTGACTGCGCCCCGCTGCTGCAACAGATTGTGGCGATGCGCGGCGCCACCAACGGGTTGATGGCCGAAGTCATGGAGAGTCATCTTCGCGAGACGTTCAGCCCGGAAGCCAAAACGCCCCAAGGCGATCATGTCGCCGCTTATGATGACGATATGGAAGGGGTCATGAAAATCTTGCGCACCTATCTCAAATAGATGGTGAGCGCATTTCTCAGCCGGGATAGGCAAGCGCCTTCGCGTTCAACTATCGGCAAATATTACAATATATTTGAATCTTTCGAGGAAGTGTGATTGTCGGAATGACGGTGCGGCCAATCTTTGCCTGGTATGACTTGTGGGTAGGCGTGTACATTGACCGGCCCAAACGCCGCATATATATTCTTCCGATCCCATGTCTCGGACTTGTCATTCAGCTGGGCCCCGACGCGGCATCCTAGTCCGATCAACTTGTTGCCGGTCCGGAGGGCCCGCAGTTTACAATGTGGATCGTACCAGGCCTGGGGAAAGGCGAAGCGGTTGACCGTACTCCGGTCAGCCCGGCTTCACGCGGCAAGCCCCGGCCATGTCAGTTTTGGAAATCAACGGCGGATGCTGTCTCGACCGCAATTCCCGCGTGTCGGGCTTTTGGTGTCGCGCATACAGCATACATGCGAGGGGCATTTATGATCGTCAAGAATTTCGGATATCTGCTCGCGCTCCATCGCGAGGGGCATTTCGGCAAGGCAGCCGAGAGTTGCAATGTCTCGCAGCCGACCCTGTCCGCCGGCATCAAGCAATTGGAGGAGGATCTCGACGTCCAGATCGTGCATCATGGCCGGCGATATGACGGCCTCACGCAGGAAGGCGAGGCTGTTCTTGCCTGGGCCATGAAGGCGCGAAGCGATTGCGATGCGCTCAAGCGAGAGCTCTCGGCGATCAAACAGGGTCTCGAGGGACAGTTTCGGCTCGGCGTCGTTGTCGGCACCTCCGTCGTGGCCCCCATATTGAGCGTCGCGCTGGCCGAAAGGATGCCTTTGGTCGAACAGGCGATTTCGGTCGGGGAGGTCGCGTCGCTGTCGAAGGCTCTCCTGTCCCGCGAGGTCGACATGGCGTTGACCTATCTCGATGATATTTCGGAGCAAGATTTCGACACGCATCTTCTCTATCGAGAGCGCGTCATGCTGTTTCAGGCAAGCGGCGAACGGCAGCCTCGGCGCGTATCGTGGGATCATGTCGCGTCCCTGCCGCTTTGTATCCTCGACGCGGCGCTGCCGCCCGCGGCCCAGATCCAACTTGCCCGCTGCTCCGCGAAGACCATCCGGACCAACGCCGTGGACGTTCTTGCCGCGCACGTAGCGACAGGGCGTTATGCAACCATACTTCCCCAGTCGCTGGTCACCCATCTCGCTCGGATACCTGACCTTAAGGCCATCGTGGTCGCGGGTGAGGGGTCGCATGCCAATGTGGGTTTCGCCGCCTCCAGGGGCGGATTGGAGACGGGGGCGCCGGCGGCGCTGCTCGAGATGGTTCACACGGCCGGACTCGTGACACCGATTCAGGACGTCCTGGCGCTGCATCGGCAATTTCAGCCTGAAGAGGACTGAACCGAAAGCGCTGCCAGGGCCGGGCCGGGACGCACCTCGATCATAGGGATTTCCTATCTCGAGATAGAATCTTCGAGTTTGCCGCCCGGCGCAGCGAAAGCCATTCTGTGGGTACGGTAAGGGAGAGGATCTTGTTGCCGGGAACCTAATATGCTGATCTTTTTCAGCATATTACCGATTTGCGTCAAAAATTTCTTCACCGTTATTGAGGGGGCGACAGCAACGTAGGAGAGATAGCATGGCTCAGACGGGAAATAGGATCGTCACCTTTGAGAAGCCGATGGAGATGAAGGTCAACACCTTCAAATTTCCCGAGCTGATTACCCCGCAAGGCAAGAAAGCTCCGCACGGCGCCATTCTCAAGATCGTCACCACCAATATCTGCGGCAGCGACCTTCACATCTATCGCGGCTCGTTCGAGGTCCCCAAGGGGATGACGATGGGCCACGAGATGACCGGCGAGGTCATCGAGGTCGGTCCCGACGTCGAATTCATCAAGAAGGGCGACATCGTCTCGGTGCCCTTCAACGTCGGCTGCGGGCGCTGCTATAATTGCAAGCATATGCGTTCGGATGTGTGCGAAAATACCAATCCGGAAATCGATTGCGGCGCATACGGCTTCAACCTCGGCGGATGGACCGGCGGGCAGGGGGAATATCTCTTCGTCCCCTACGCGGATTTCAACCTGCTGCGCTTTCCCGACAGGGATGCAGCTATGGAAAAGATTCGTGATCTGACGCTTCTATCCGACGTTTTGCCGACGGCATTCCACGGCTTTGCCGCGCCCGACTGGCCGGCGCAGCCGGCCTATATCGTTGGCGAGAATGTGTTGATATTCGGGGCTGGGCCTGTCGGCCGCGCCGGCGCAGCCTGCGCGAGACTGCTCGGTGCCGGTGCGATCATCGTCGCCGATTTCATCCAGGAGCGGCTCGATCTGCTAAAACCACACGGCATCGAGACGATCAATCTTTCGGACGGCGTTCCGATCGAGGACCATCTCGAACGCATTACGGGCAATCGCGAAGTCGATCGCGTGATCGACTATGTGGGCCTCGACTGTCGCGGCTTCGGCCCCGATTCCGACAAGATCGTCGAGAATGCCGTCACAAACGCGCTGCTGAAATATGTTCGCTTCGGCGGGATGACCAGCACGGTCGGGGTATATTGTCCCAATCCCATCTCGAAGGATCCGCTCAGCAAGCGGGGTAGCATGGAAGTCGATTGGGCGAGCGGCTGGATCAAGTCGCCGCGGATGTCGGCAGGCCAGTCGCCGACGGCAAATTATAACCACGCCATCATGCGCGCGATCCTGAATGACCGAATGCCCTATCTGACCCCGATGATGAACATCAAGTTCATCGCCCTCGAGGACGCGCCGGCCGCCTACAAGGAGTTCGACGACGGTTCGGCGTTCAAATATGTCATCGACCCCCATGGCTCGGTGAAGCACTGATCCACCGATACGGAATGCCCCGCTCATGGGCGGGGCATTCCTCCTGGCGGGAATCCTCGACATTTCCCGCATGAATATTTCCCGGGCCTGCCGACCGCTGCCTCTTCCGGGGGCCGGGCAAGCCGAAAATTTCGGACCGAAGCATTCGAAAAATCCCTGCTGTTTTCCGGTCTTTGCGCACGCACGCATGCGCTGATCCCTCACCATCTTGATTTGCCTCTTGCATACTGCATGGGAGTATATTAAAAATACTCCCTACCAGTATGAGAGACCCCGCGACTCGCAATGAACAAACGGGCCTCGCAACCGGCAGTCCGATTCAACCAACGAGGGAAATCAAAATGAAATCTCGCGCCGCAGTTGCCTTTGAAGCAGGCAAGCCACTCGAAATCGTCGAGATCGACGTTGCACCGCCCCAGAAAGG
The DNA here is from genome assembly GCA_966250105.1 of uncultured Sphingopyxis sp. Taxonomy (GTDB): domain Bacteria; phylum Pseudomonadota; class Alphaproteobacteria; order Sphingomonadales; family Sphingomonadaceae; genus Sphingopyxis. The sequence goes on from CBINGC010000002.1 coordinate 62,110, forward strand.
CGAGGTGCTGATCAAGGTCACGCATACCGGCGTGTGCCACACCGACGCCTTCACGTTGTCGGGCAACGACCCCGAGGGCATCTTCCCGGTCGTTCTCGGTCACGAGGGCGCGGGCATCGTCGTCGAGGTCGGCGAGGGCGTCACCAGCGTCAAGCCGGGCGACCATGTCATTCCGCTCTACACCGCCGAATGCGGCAAGTGTGAATTCTGCACGTCGGGCAAGACCAACCTCTGCGTCGCGGTCCGCGAAACGCAGGGCAAGGGCCTGATGCCCGACGGCACCACGCGCTTCTCGTACAACGGCCAGCCGCTCTATCACTATATGGGCTGCTCGACGTTCAGCGAATATACGGTCGTCGCCGAGGTCTCGCTCGCCAAGATCAACCCCGAGGCGAATCCCGAGCAGGTCTGCCTCCTCGGCTGCGGCGTTACCACGGGCATCGGCGCGGTCCACAACACCGCCAAGGTGCAGCCGGGTGACTCGGTTGCCGTCTTCGGTCTCGGCGGCATCGGTCTCGCCGCGATCCAGGGCGCGCGCCAGGCGAAGGCGGGGCGGATCATCGCGATCGACACCAATCCGTCGAAGTTCGACCTGGCACGCCAGTTCGGTGCGACCGACTGCATCAACCCCAAGGACTATGACAAGCCGATCCAGCAGGTGCTGATCGAGATGACGGGGTGGGGCATCGACCACACCTTCGAATGCATCGGGAATGTGCATGTCATGCGCGCTGCGCTCGAATCCGCGCACCGCGGCTGGGGCCAGTCGATCGTCATCGGCGTCGCCGGTGCCGGACAGGAAATCTCGACCCGTCCGTTCCAGCTCGTCACCGGACGCGTCTGGAAGGGGTCGGCCTTTGGCGGCGTCAAGGGCCGGACCCAGCTCCCCGGCATGGTCGAGGACGCGATGAAGGGCGAAATCGATCTGGCGCCCTTCGTCACCCACACCATGGGTCTCGAGGACATCAATGCGGCGTTCGACCTCATGCACGAGGGCAAGTCGATCCGCACGGTGATCCACTACTGATCCGACAAACCAATTCGTTCCGTTCCATATTCAACACTAAAGGAAAAATATCATGACGAATCCCGTTATCTCCGGCGACGGCATCTTCTCGCACGTCTTCCTCGGCGCTGCCGACGTCGAGCAGTCGGCCGCCTTCTACGACGCCGCCCTGGGTGCGCTCGGCATCCAGAACCTCGGCCCGTTCGGCAACGGCTGGGTGCTTTACGGTCGCGACAAGCCGGCCTTCATCATCGCCCGTCCGGGCAATGGCGAAGCGCCGTCGAGCAACGGTGCGACCGTAGGTTTCGCCGCCGCCACGCCCGCCGAGGTCGATGCCTTCCATGCCGCCGGCCTCGCCGCGGGCGGCACCGACGAAGGTCAGCCCGGGCCGCGCGATCACCTGCCGGGTGCCTACGCAGCCTATCTGCGTGACCCCGCGGGCAACAAGGTCTGCTCGTACACCTTCGTCTGAAGGCCACGAACAGAGCGGGCGTTATGAGCGAGCCGGCAGACCGATACGATGAGGTTCCGTCCAAAATGTATCGGGAATGCCGGCTCCTTACCCCCGGCGCCCCCCTCCAACCGTCGAAGCGAGGAAAACCAATATGGAACGTGTCGAACATCACGCCAGCTTCGGCGGTTGGCAGGACGTCTATCAGCATGATGCGATCAGCCTCGGTTGCTCGATGCGGGTTGGCGTCTATCTTCCGCCGCAGGTGAAGGACGCGCGCGCGCCGGTACTCTACTGGCTGTCGGGCCTCACCTGCACCGAGCAGAATTTCATCACCAAGGCCGCGGCGCAGCGTTTCGCCGCCGAGCATGGTCTCATCATCGTCGCGCCCGACACCAGTCCGCGCGGCGAGGAGATCGCCGACGATCCCGCCTATGATCTGGGACAGGGTGCCGGCTTCTACGTCAACGCGACGCAGGAACCATGGGCCGCGAACTTCCGCATGTATGATTATGTCGTCGACGAACTGCCGGCGCTGATCGAAAGCAATTTTCCCACCGACGATCGCCGGTCGATCTCGGGGCATTCGATGGGCGGCCATGGCGCGCTCGTCGCGGCGCTCCGCAATCCCGGTCGCTACCGCAGCGTTTCGGCCTTTTCGCCGATCGTCGCGCCGAGCCAGGTGCCATGGGGCGAACGCGCCTTCACGGCCTATCTCGGCGACGACCGCGAGGCGTGGAAAGACTATGACACCGTCGAACTCATCAAGACGGCCCGCGAGCGCTTGCCGCTGCTCGTTCATCAGGGTCTCGACGACGAGTTTCTCGCCCGCGAACTACGCCCCGACCTGCTGCAGGCGGCGTGCGAGGCGGCGGGCCACCCGCTGTCGCTCCACCAGGAAGCGGGGTACGATCACAGCTATTATTTCATCTCCAGCTTCATCGGCGAGCATATCGCCCATCACGCCGCGGCACTGTCGCAATGACCAGGGAGGCCTTTTCAACCATGCGCGAAATTGCAGCCAGCTATGAGCCCGAGCTCGGTCGGCATCGGGTGGTCGTCGTGGGAGCCGGCTTCGGCGGGCTCGAAACCGTGCAAGCGCTCAAGGGAAGCGGCACCCACATCACCATCGTCGATCGCCGCAACCATCATCTCTTCCAGCCGCTTCTCTATCAAGTCGCAGGCGCCTCGCTGTCGCCTTCGGAAATCGCGTGGCCGATCCGCTCGCTCTTCCGGAAGCGCAAGGAGGTGCGCACGCTGCTCGGCGAGGTCGTGGACGTCGACACGGGCAAGCAGCGCGTCATCCTCGATGACGGCTCGGAGCTGGCCTATGACACGCTCGTCATCGCGACCGGTGCGCGGCACTCCTATTTCGGACGCGATCAATGGGAGCCGTTCGCGCCGGGCCTCAAATCGCTCGAGGATGCAACGACCATTCGTCGTCGCCTCCTCGCCGCCTTCGAGGAAGCCGAGCGCGAAACCGATCCCGCGCGCCGCGCGGCGCTGCAGACCTTCGTCATCATCGGCGGCGGTCCGACCGGCGTCGAGCTTGCCGGCACGATCGCCGAACTCGCCCGTCTGACCCTGGTACGCGATTTCCGGTCGATCGACCCGCGCGCGACGCGCGTCGTGCTGATCGAGGCCGGGCCGCGCCTGTTGCAGGTCTTCCCCGAAGACCTGTCCGACTATACCCGTGGGGCGCTCGAAAAGCTCGGTGTCGAAATCATCCTCGGCACGCCGGTCACCGACTGCTCCGCCGATGGCGTCGTCGTCGATGGCAAGCCCATCGCCGCCGAAACGATCCTGTGGGCAGCGGGCGTGCAGGCATCGCCTGCCGCGCGCTGGCTGGGCGCCGAGGCCGATCGTGCCAGCCGCGTGGTCGTCGGGCCGGATCTCACGGTTCCCGGACACCCCGACATTTTCGTGATCGGCGATACGGCCGCCTCGACCGGCGCCGACGGAAAACCCGTTCCCGGCCTTGCTCCCGCGGCCAAGCAGGCGGGGCAATATGTCGCCCGGCGTATCCATCAGCGCCTGCGGGGCGAGAATGATGTGACGCCCTTCCATTACAAGCATCAGGGCAATCTGGCGACGATCGGCCGGAGCCTCGCCGTCGTTGACATGGGCCGGTTCAAATTGCGCGGCGCGCTCGCATGGTGGATGTGGAAACTCATCCATATTTATTTCCTGATCGGGGCGCAGAACCGGCTTATGGTGGCATTGAGCTGGATGTGGACGCACAGCATAGGATATCGTGGCTCGCGCCTGATCACCTATGGTGATCTCAATCAGCGCGATGCGGCCGAGCCGCACAGCAAGGGGAGGGACGGCGATTGAGTGAAGAGGGCAACGCTCCGAATGACGGGCCGACCGTCTATGGCATGGCTTCCTACGAACATAGGTGCGTTGCCATCGACGAGGTTCATGCTCGCCCCTATCTCCTGATCGAGGCGCCGCGCGCGCTGGTGCAGCTCGCCTTCATGAACGAGGGCAATCTCGCAAAGGACAAGGCGACGCTGGCCGAGATATCGAGCCGGATGGGCGCGCGGCTGCCCGATCAGGACACGCCGCTGCACGGCCTCACCTGGGATCAGGGCGATCTGCACTGCGAGAAGCACACCGAGTTTTCGACCTATTTGTGGAGCGCGCCGCTCGATCCGGCCACGGGGACGCTCGCGGGCGAGGATCCGTTCAAGAACGGATTTGTCGCGCCCGGACCGGTCGTGTGCGGCGTCCGCCTCGATATCGTGACATGGACTGAAGAGACGGCGACCTATATCGACCGTTTCGATCCGATCAGCCGCTGCCACTCGCTCGTCGAGGAGGGCATGGCCGATATCGTCACCGATTTTCGTCAGGACGAGGAAGGGCTGACCCGCATTCTGATCCTCGATCGCGGACTGACGCCGATCCGGCTCGGTGCGCTCGCGCAGCGGCTCCTCGAAATCGAAACCTACCGGACGCTCGCGCTGCTCGGCATCCCGCTGACCCGCACGCTCGGTCCGCATCTGCGCAATATAGAAAAACGGCTTGCCGCGATAACCGACGAGATGCGCAAATCGGCGCGCCGCAACAGCGAGGATCTGCTTTCGAGGCTGACCGACCTCTCGACCGAACTCGAGGCCGATACGGCATCGAGCCTCTATCGGTTCGGCGCGAGCCGCGCCTATTTCGAAATCGTCGAGGAACGGCTCGCGGCGCTCGGCGAAACCTTCGTTCCCGGCTGCTATCGCTGGCGGAATTTCCTGCAGCGTCGGATCGCGCCCGCGATGCGGACGTGCCGCGCGATCGAGGAGCGGCAAGCCAATCTCTCCGACAAGCTCGCGCGCGCCACCACCTTGCTCCGGTCGTGGATCGACGTCCAGCTCGAGCGCCAGAACCGCGACCTGCTCGCCTCGATGAACAACCGCGCGAAGCTGCAATTGCAGCTTCAGCAGACCGTCGAAGGCCTGTCGGTCGCGGCGATCTCCTATTATGTGATCGGGCTCCTGTCCTATCTCATCAAGGGCATTCCGGGCCTTCACGACGTCGTTGCGCCCGAGCTGGTGATCGGGGCGCTCGTTCCCTTCGTCCTGCTTGGCGTCTGGTGGATCGTTCGGCAGATTCGGCATTCGCACAGCGACCATGGGCCGCCTCCGCAGAAAGGGTCGCTGTGACCCGGCGATCGCTTCCGCGCGCGTGCGGCTCGCGCCCAAGATAGTTCAGGCAGGAGATTTCCAGTGTCGACCGGTATGTTCATACTGCACTCGCAATATACTCCGGCAGGCGATCAGCCCGAAGCGATCGCGCGGCTGATCTCCGACATCGAAGACGGCGCGAGGCACCAGACGCTGAAAGGCATCACGGGGTCGGGCAAGACCTTCACGATGGCAAATGTGATCCATCGATTGAAGCGCCCGACGCTGATCCTCGCCCCCAACAAGACGCTGACGGCGCAGCTTTATGACGAGATGCGGCATTTCTTCCCCGAAAATGCCGTGGAATATTTCGTCTCCTATTATGATTATTTCCAGCCCGAGGTGTATCTGCCGGGCAGCGACCAATTCATTCCCAAAGACTCCGCGATCAACGATCATCTCGAACGATTGCGCCTGTCGACGACCAAATCGCTGATCGAGCGCCGCGACACGATCGTCGTCGCCTCGGTTTCGTCCATCTATGGGATGGGTGATCCCGACGATTATCGCGCATTGCAGATCCCGCTCTCCGAAGGCGCGAGGCTGGATCAGGGCGAACTCCTTCGCGGGCTGGCCCGGCTGCAATATGACCGGGCCGAACATAAGCTGAAGCGCGGTACCTGGCGCGTCGATGGCGATGCCGTCGAAATCTTCCCGGCGGACTCCGAATACAAGGGCATTCGCGTCGAACTGGAGAATGGCGTGATCGCGGCGCTTCGCTGGTTCGACGCCGCGACGGGCCAGCGGCTCGAGGACGCCGATGAATATATCGTGTCGCCGAAGACGCTTCTGGCGGCGTCCTCGCGTCAGGCCGGGGCGGCGGCCGCGGCGATCCTCGCGGAAATGGAAGAGCGTGTCGCGCAGTTGAACAGTGAAAATCGCCTGACCGAAGCGGCGCGCCTCTATGAGCGGATCAGCAACGATGCCGAAATGCTGCGTCAGGTCGGATATTGCTCGGGGATGGAGAATTATGCCTGCCAGCTGAGCGGCCGCGATCCCGCGCTCCCGCCGATCACCTTGCTCGACTATCTGCCGAAGGACGGCCTGCTGTTCGTCGATGAATCGCATGTGATGATCCCGCAGATCTCGGCGATGTACAGGGGCGATCAGAGCCGCAAGGAAACGCTGATTGAATATGGCTTCCGCCTGCCATCCTCGAAGAACAACCATCCGCTGAGCTTCGGCGAGTTCGAGGCAATCAAGCCGCAGACCGTCTTCGTCTCGGCGACGCCCGGTTCCTACGAATTGAAGATGTCGGAAAGCCGGGTCGTCGAGCAGATCGTGCGGCCGACCGGCCTGCTCGATCCCGAGGTCGAAGTCAGGCCCTCGCAAGGCTCGATCGATGACCTGCTCAGCGAGATTGCGGAACGGACGAAGCGGCACGAACGGGTGCTGATAACGGCGCTCACCAAGGTCGGCACCGAGGAGCTGCATGCCTTCCTCGAAAGCAAGGGTGTTCGCGCGCGCTACATGCATTCGGATATCAAGGCCGAGGATCGGACCCAGATCATAAACGGTCTGCGCGCCGGCGAATTCGACGTCCTCATCGGCATCAGCCTCCTGCGCGAGGGGCTCGATATTCCCGAAGCCTCATTGATCGCGATTCTCGACGCGGATCGCGCGGGCTTCCTGCGTACGGCGCCGGCGCTCATTCAGATGATCGGGCGCGTTGCCCGGAATGTGAACGGCAAGGCTGTCCTTTACGCCGATACGATGACGCCCGCGATGCGGGCCGCGATGGACGAGACCAGCAGCCGCAGGCAGCGCCAGATTGCCTTCAACGAAGAGAATGACGTCGCGCCTTCATCCTCTGTCCGCAAACTCGCGTCCGACCAGTCGCCATCGGTCGAGCCGTCGGTCCACTCGGAAGCTTTTTGCGAGAATCTCTACGAGCTTTGCGACCTGATCACCGACAAGGAACAGCGGCTGCTCGCGGCCGTCGATAGCGGTGACGAAGGGCAGATCGAGGATATCCGACGCCAGTTGGACGGTCTCTATCGCCAATTCATCTATCTTTGATCCTTATCGGGACCGGGCTCGCTTCTCGCGCCATCGCTCCCGATGCCGTTTTGAAGACGCGGTGAGGCTGGCCGGGCGAGCGGGCATTATTGGAACCAGAAAATGACAGTCAAAAACTCTTCCGCCCCGGCGACGGGCGCGCGTGACAGCGACGCGGTGCGGTCCACCTGCGTGCAGGTTCGGGGCGCGCGGCAGAACAATCTCAAAAATGTCGATGTCGATGTCCCGCGCAATGCCTTCGTGGTGTTCACCGGCATATCGGGCTCGGGCAAGTCGTCGCTCGCCTTCGGCACCCTCTATGCCGAGGCGCAGCGCCGCTATCTGGAGTCGGTCGCGCCCTATGCCCGGCGCCTGATCGATCAGGCAGGCGTGCCCGAAGTCGATGCGATCGACGGCCTGCCGCCCGCGGTCGCCTTGCAGCAGCAGCGCGGCTCGTCCAACGCGCGATCTTCGGTCGGCAGCATCACGACGCTCTCGAGCCTCGTGCGGATGCTTTATTCGCGCGTCGGCGAATATCCGCGCAATCAGCCGATGCTCTTCGCCGAGGATTTCTCGCCGAACACCGTCGCCGGGGCCTGCCCGACCTGCCACGGCATCGGGCGCGTCTATGACACAACCGAGGCGACGATGGTGCCCGACGACAGCCTCACCATTCGCGAGCGGGCGATCGCGGCCTGGCCGCCGGCATGGCATGGCCAGAACCTCCGCGATATCCTCGTGTCGCTCGGCTATGACGTCGATACGCCGTGGCGCGACCTGCCGAAAAAGGATCGCGACTGGATCCTCTTTACCGATGAAGCGCCCACGGCTCCTGTCTATGCAGGCTTCACCCCCGAAGAGACCCGCATCGCGCTCAGGCGCCGCATGGAGCCGAGCTATCAGGGCACCTTCACCGGTGCGCGCCGCTATGTGCTGGAGACCTTCGCCAACACGAAGAGCGCACTGATGAAGAAGCGCGTCTCGCAATATATCATCGGCCGCGATTGCCCGACCTGCCACGGCAAGCGCCTGAAGCGCGAGGCGCTCTCGGTGCGGTTCGCCGGGCTCGATATCGCCGAGTTCGGAGATCTGTCGCTGCTCAAGCTCAGAGACCTGCTGACGCCGGTCGCGCATGGTGAATATGGCGATGCCGCCGCGACCGCGAAGGGGCATGTCCTCGGCAAGGCGGCGCGCGATGCGGCGGTCGAACGCCGTGTCGCTGCCGGCGGTTCGGCGCACAAGAGCGCTCCTGATGTGCGCCGTACGCCCAATCTCTCCGACGAGAAGCGCGTCGCCGCGCAGCGCCTCGCCTCCGAATTACTCGAGCGTCTCGATCCGCTGATCGACTTGGGGCTCGGCTATATCTCGCTCGATCGCAGCACCCCGACGCTCTCGTCGGGCGAACTGCAGCGCCTGCGTCTCGCGACCCAATTGTCGTCGCAGCTTTTCGGCGTCGTCTATGTGCTCGACGAGCCTTCGGCGGGCTTGCATCCGGCGGATGGCGAAGCCTTGCTCACGATCCTCGAGCGGCTGAAGGCGGCGGGCAACTCGCTGTTCGTCGTCGAGCATGATCTCGACGTCATCCGCCACGCCGAATGGCTCGTCGATGTGGGGCCCGGTGCTGGCGAGAAGGGCGGCGAGATCCTCTACAGCGGACCGATCGAGGGGCTCGCCGAGATCGAGGCGTCGGTGACACGCCGCTATCTTTTCGCCGAGCCGGCCCCGAACGATCGAACACCACGCGAAGCCAAAGCATGGCTTCGTCTCGAAGGGGTGACGCGCAATAATCTGCACGGGCTCGATGTCGATCTTCCGATCGGCTGCTTCACGGCGGTCACCGGCGTCTCCGGATCCGGCAAGTCCAGCCTGGTGAGCCAGGCGCTGCCCGAACTCGTCATGGAGCATCTCGGAAATGCTTCGCCGGCGGACGAGGAAGATGCGCTCGATCCGCTGCTCGACGCCGCGCAGGCGGCTGCCGAAGGCCGCATCGTCGCCGGTATGGAGCATATCCGGCGTCTCGTCTGCGTCGACCAGAAGCCGATCGGCCGCACGCCGCGTTCGAACCTCGCGACCTACAGCGGCCTGTTCGATCATGTGCGCAAGATCTTCGCAGAAACGCCTTTGGCCCGTCGACGGCGCTATAACCCCGGCAGATTCTCGTTCAACGTCGCGCAGGGCCGCTGCCCGGTTTGCGAGGGCGAGGGCTTCGTGATGGTCGAACTGCTGTTTCTGCCGAGCGTCTATGCGCCCTGTTCGACCTGCCATGGTAGCCGCTATAATCCGCAGACGCTCGAGGTCGAATGGAACGGCCGCAATATCGCCCAGATACTCGAACTGACGGTGGACGAGGCGTGCGATTTCTTTGCCGAGGAGGCGTCGGTGATGCGCTCGCTCGACGTGCTCAGGGAAATCGGCCTTGGCTATTTGCGTCTCGGGCAGCCTGCGACCGAATTGTCGGGCGGCGAGGCGCAGCGCATCAAGCTCGCGACCGAACTGCAACGCGCGCAGCGCGGAAACACGATCTACATTCTCGACGAGCCCACGTCGGGTCTGCATCCGTCCGACGCGGACCGGCTGATGCGGCATCTGCAGGGTCTTGTCGACGTCGGGAATACGGTCGTGGTCGTCGAACATGACATGCGCGCCATCGCGCAGGTGGACTGGGTCATCGATCTCGGGCCGGGGGCAGGGGAGGACGGCGGCCAAATCATGGCGAGCGGTGTTCCGCGCGACGTTGCCAAGGCAAAGGGCAGCCTGACTGCCCCCTATCTCGAAGCTGCGCTGTAGCCGCCTGAAACCCGGCGGCAGGAAAGGTTCGGAGTCATGCTAAACCTTGTCGGTTGGACGGCAACGATTGCTACGATGATCGCGGCCATGATGACGGCTTCCAACCTCGGGCCTAGGGTGACAGGCTGGGGCTTTGTGGTTTTTAGCGTCAGCTCGGTTTGCTGGACGACATTAGGCTACGCGACGGAACAAACTGCCCTTGTCGCAACCAACGGATTCCTGATGATAACCAATATTGTCGGAATTTGGCGCTGGCTCGGACAACAGACCAAATATGAGGATGGCGGCCGATCGGCGGAAGTCGCCAGCCAGATGTCGGATACGCCCAATCTCTTTACCGCGACCGGCCTGATCGGCATGGCCGTCGACGATAATAGCGGGATGAATATGGGCAGGGTGGTTGAGGCGTTGATGGAATGCTCGACCGGCAAAATCAATTATGTCGTGGTGTCAGATGAAAGATACGCCGGCCTTGAAGAAACCTTGCGAGCGGTGCCGCTCGACCTTCTGAGAATTGGCTACACGCGCATGACATTATTGCTCGATGGCCCGAGCTATCTGTCGTTGCCCGGCCTCAAAGATCGCGATTGGCCCGCCTATGCCGTGATCAAACCGGGTTGAAGGCACTATAAGTACCCTCGCAGGGCATCCGGAATTCTGGCGAACCACCCTCGGTTCGCTATAGTCTTGTCGTTGAGAGGAGTGTTCATGAAACGCGCGATAGTAACAGGGGGATCCGGCCTCATCGGTCAGGCGATTTGCGCCCACTTATTGAATGATGGGTGGGAGGTCGCATCCTTCGACCTGAAAGAAGGGAAGCTCGGCGAGCAGATATATTGCGATCTTTCCAGCGCAGCTTCGGTGGGTGAAGCCTTTCAAAAACTTGGGTGGGATGGGCTGGACCTACTCGTCAACAATGGCGGGCTTGTTTTCAATACTTTCATGCAGTTCGACGATGCTACTCTCGAACGCTGGAACAACACCATCGGAAGTCATCTGACGGGAGCCTTCTTGATGTCGCGTGCTGCGCAGCCTCTCCTCAGGGATGGTGGTTCTATCATAATGATGGCTTCCACGCGCGCTTTGATGTCGGAAGGCGTTGATTTTGCCTATGCTGCTGCGAAGGGTGGCATGCTGGCATTTGCTCAGGCGCTGGCGATACAGCTTGGCCCGCAAATCCGCGTCAATACCATCGCGCCCGGCTGGATTACGAATGAGACAGATTTGCGCGAGGAGGATGAAGCGCAGCACCCGGTCGGGCGCGTCGGCCGCCCTCAGGATATAGCCGAGGCCGTACTTTATCTGGCCTCCGCCGGCTTCGTGACGGGGCAGACGCTCGTTGTCGATGGCGGCATGACCAAGAAAATGATCTACGTAGATTAGTGCTTTCGGCCGTTCCTGGCTTGAAGCTTCAAGGCATGAACGGCCGATATTGACCTTCCGGCCTTTTAACGCCGACGCTGAGAAGCTGCCAGTCCGCTCCAGGCCGTGTAAGCCGGGTTCGAGCTAGCCAACAACAAGACGCAGTGTACGAGGGGCCGGGGCGACTTCAACGCGTCTTCCCCAGTCGAAAACGATGAAGTCCTGCTCGATGCCATCGGCAAAGATCACGCCTCCCTCACTGATGCGTGACGTAACGATGAGCGGATCTCTAGTAATGAGTCCAGCACGAAGCTCGGTTCCAGTTGCGATGCTCGGAAACGGTTCACGGGCCCAGAAACCAACCGCGCGTTCCTCGTGGCCGAGCGAGAGTGCCAGATGCGTCGCCTCCGCGATGGACCGCGCCCAGCCTGTCGCCCCGGTGCCGGAAGCGACGATCAGGCCGCTCGATGAATGGTCTTCGGCGGCACCATTTGCCTCGATACGATAACGTGCCGATTGATGACTACGATGGCCGATGAAAATCTCGTTGAGCGCGACCAGCGTTTCGCCGGTATCGAGCTTGGCGCCTACCATGGTGCGATGCTCGGTGTTTGCATCGCCAGCCACGCTCGCGCGAAGCAGGGGCGCCAATCGATCGACCGAAATGCGAACGAGAACGCCATCGTAGAGGTCGGGTGCCGGGTTGATGCCAAGCACGGGTTGGCCGTCGAGATACTTAGCAACATTGGCAACAAGGCCATCCTGTCCGACCGCGACGATGACATCGTCAGGCGCAAACAAGAAGCGATCGAGGTCGTCACGGCGGACCAGCGCCTGACGCCACTCGAAGGGGACCGATGCCCTTGCTTCAGACAGCACCGCGTGAAAGCGATGGTGGCGTGCCTCGACATCCTCAATCCGTTGCGCTCGGGTATCGAGAAAGAAGCGGACCTGATCTCGCGTCGCGTGACGCGCGATCAGCAGCTCATAGTCAGTCTCCCGGACGACGAACACCGCGCGAGGCGTCAGAAGGGCCATTATTGGTCGTCTCAGCCTGCCGCGGTGAGTGCGGGCGCTGGTACCTTGCGGAACTCGCCGAGAACAGCCGCGAGAAGGTCGGGCGTTACGTTGACGTGCTCGATCGTCTCGAGCTTGCCGGCGAGTTCCTGGGCCGCGAGCCCAAGCAGAATTGCGGGGGGCAGGTCGCGATATACGGCAATCCGCTGCTGCTCAGCGTCGGCCTTGGCGCTTTCGACAGTACGGATGCGTTCCGCCTCTGCGGCCGCCTCAACCTGACCGGCCTCGGCGATGCCTGCCGCACGGCTTCGCGCATTGTCGGCTTCTTCGGCAATCAGCAACTTTTCGCGACGAGCAAGCTCGGTGCGGTTCGCGAGTTCGTTTTCGGCAATCGCACGCTCCTTTTCGACGGCTAGCGCGCGGCGCTCGAACATCGCTTCGTCTGCCTTCTGTTGTAGCGCCTCGAAGGTCGGTGTCTGAAGTGCGCGTTCGAGTTCGCTCGTCGGCGCGAGGTTAGTAAGCCGGACACTCACAGTTGCTACACCGATTTCCGCCAACGCCGGATCGCCCGCAAGCGTGCTAGCCAGCCCATCTCGAAGCAGTTCTGGTCCCGCATCGAGTAGCACTCTAACGGGAGCTTGTGCGAGATATTGAAGGACAGCCTGATTTGCGATGCCGCTGATGCGCGCCTCGATCTTCTCGATGGGCTCTCCTTGTAGGCGACCGTGTGCCAGTCCGATGCTGAAGTCGACCCTCTCAGCGAGCCTTTCGGGATCGACGACATGCCAGCCGATCGTCCCTTGAACGGACACGGTCTGGAAATCCTGGCTCCGGCCTTTGACGAAGAGCGTCATTTCGCGGTCGTCCATCGGAATTTCGGCGATACTCGCCGTCTCCGGACGGAACCAGAAGACGAGGCCTCGCCCGCTCTGCTTCACGCGTCCGCCGCGATAGCGGATGATATGGCTGCTCGCCTCGCTGCGGAGTTGAGCGAGAAAGGGGAAGTTGCGGATAGTGGCCATTTGTTCCTCCTGTGTCAGAGCGGCCGATTGAAACGGTAGAGTTCTGCGGGGCGGAAGGATGCGCCTTCCTGACGTTCACCGGTGGGGGAAATCCATCCCTTGTCGAGCATGCGGCGACGAAAGGCGGGCTTGTTGAGCGAAGCGCCAAGGATGGCTTCATAAACATCTTGCAATTGTCGCAGGGTGAAGCGCTCGGGAAGCAACGCAAAGGCGACGTCGGAATAATCCAGCTTGCCGCGTAGTCGCAGGATCGCCATTGCTAATATCTCGGAATGATCGAAGGCGAGGGGCAACGTTTCGCCGTTGCGAGCTAGGGTCTCTACCGGCCCGCCCGTCTCTCCAGACCATGGCACTCCAATAATAGCGGGTAGAAGGGTTGGAGTTGCTTTCAGCGCCTCTGCAAACGCCTGTTCATCGAGCAGCGCAAGATAGGCGACGGTGATGATCCGCATGCGCGGGTCACGCTTCACGGCTCCAAAGCTGTAGAGCTGCTCCAAGTGCGCTGTGTTGATGCCAGCCTTTTCACGCAATATCCGCTCCGCTGCGTCGTCGAGCGCTTCATCAATCGGAACGAATCCGCCGGGAAGGGCCCATTGGCCGGCGAAAGGATGGTGGTCACGCTGACGAAGCAGCGCCGCTGGACGACCATCCTGCAATCCGATCAACACAAGATCGACCGTAACCGACGGTTTTTCGAAGGCCGTGGGATCATAATCCTTGAGGAAATCGGATTCAGTCATGCGCCACCTTCTATCCAATACGCATATTAGATAAAAGTATATTGAATATAAGTCAACCCTGCCGCGTTGAGGGGGGTGACAACGGGCAATTCAGGGGCACCCCGAAAGCGACGGAAGGATCAAACTGGGCTGCTTTTGGCCAATTACCCTGCATTTTCCAGAAATCGGAATTTGCGGGGTAAACGGAACGATAGTGCCAACCCGGTGAAAAAAAGGCTCAAGAAGAGCGTAGCAATCGCTCGGCCGACCGCCTGTAAGTTCGTTTGGGCCGAACCCGTCGCGTTTCCGATTTCGGTTTTTAATCACTTTGCTTGTAACGATCGGCGAGCGTTGTCAGCCGTTCCTCGAGGATGATGATCGGGTGCCTTCCAAGCGGTGCTCGTGCGCGACCGTTATGTTTGACCCGAATATCCTCTGGGGCGTCGCGTAGCGTCCTGCTCCGAGGATCTTCCGGTTGCCTAAAATGGTTGCGAAAGCCGGCCATAACATGGGAGTTCCGCTGAAAATGATGCGGCTCGACCTCGCAAACGGTTTTCGCAACGGCGAGAGCGGCGCCAAGGCGTTTATGATCTACGACCTCCGGCGAATGGTCATCGATCCGACGGATTTTGTCGAAGATTCTGAAGGGAAGGGGAGTCTCGTCGAACGTGACCTCCAAGTCTCCATCTAATGACATCGCCACCACGACCCGCTTGCCTATGGCCTTTCTGGCTAGGTCGGTGTCTTCCAAAATCAATTTCATCTTGTTGAAAGAGAGAGACAAATCCTGAAAGACTTTCCGTTGAACGGTATACGTCAGGAGTTTCTCAAGCCCTTCGTTCGGTTTGGGAAGATGGGCGTCTGCTGGGTTCTCCGGTGGGCGGGCGAACCGATCGTTATGGTCGAGCCGGTATTCTTCGAAATATGCGTTCGCTTCGACGACAGTCGATATGTTTCGGAGGCGCAGTTCCTTGACCAAGCGGTCTTGAAGAGTGCGGTTGGCTCGCTCAACGCGGCCTTTGGCCTGAGGGGTTTTGGCGCAAATCACCTTGATGTCGAGATTTCCGCAGGCACGAGTAAATTGCGTGGTTGTCGTTTCGCCGTTTTGGTTTTCTCTATTCACCCGGAAAATGCTGTGGCGATCGGAATATAAGGCGAGGGGGCAGCCAAACTTGTTTATATAAGTGCGCAGGCAGGCCATATAATTGTACGAGCTCTCGTGATCGACGAGCCTCAGAAGTTGAATCTCGCTCGTCGCATCATCGATAAACACAATCAAACAAGCCTCGTCGCCACGCTTCTCAAACCATCGATGGTATGATCCGTCGATCTGGATGAGTTCGCCGCGTTGCTCCCGCGGCTTGCGAGGAGAGAACACCTTGGGTTTTCGGCCGCGGCGATCGACCCATATACCTTCGTCCTTCATCCAGCCGCGGAGCGTTTCGGTACCAATCTTTATTCCATGGTCCTTCTCAAGCTTTTCTGCAGCGAGGGTGGGGCCGAAGTCAGCATATCGCTCACGGACGATGCCAATTACATGTGAGCGAAATGTCTCTGAATACGCATGATTGCGGACGCCCAATTTTTTCGACTTGAGACCTTCTTCGCCTGATTCCCTGTATCGAGCGACCAGTCTGCGAACCTGGGTTCGTTTCAGGTCGAGCGACGCCTCGAGATCGGCGAACGAAATCTCGTCCGCGAGGTACGCCTTTATCGCTTTAGCTTCATAGGCTTCGTTGTCGATTTCTAGCAGCGACGAACCATCCGTATCCATAACATGCCTCCGGTAACGCGCCGCTTGGGCGGCGATCTGAAAGAGGCGAGTCTCCTTTGAAACTGGGAGAACTGTCTCTTTTCAATCCGGGGCTTACACATATGATTATCCGATAATATATATTATGTTAAATTTACGAGAGGAGCCGCCGATACCACACCGGAGCAAATCATAATGCCCGTCTAAAATCGCTTCACCTCGCAGTAAAGCCCGAGCACCCGATGTCTGACGTGGTTTGCGCGAAATCGAACTTCTGCCGACGAATGCTATCGGTGCTGAACCCATCCGGCATCCCGCGCCGCACGTTCACCCTTGGCATCGAGCGCGTCGCGCTTCATCATGGTCGCCGCCGCCGCGGCAAGTTCGCCCGATGAAGCCTGTCGGTAATCGCCGCCGGTTTCGCCCGGCAGCGTCCGCTCGATCTGCCAGCGATCCTGCTCGCGGCACCCGATGCCTTCGATTGCGCGGCTTTCGAAGCTGCGGCAATAGCGGCCGGCCTTGTCCTCGAAGCTGAGGACGATCCGCACCGCGGCATCGCCGGGCTGGTTCGAAGCGAGTTGTGTATCGAGCGCCTCGGCGAGCGGGCCCGCCGCGACCAGCGTGCCGTCATCGATCGCGACATCAGCGGCAGGCATCCAGGGGCGCAGTCCGATCGTCAGCCCGAGTATCAGGGAAGCCGCGATGGCGCCCCAATGAATGCCACTAAAGCCCGCGCGCGCGGCGCGGCGGCGATCGGCCAGGCTGGTATCGACTCTGTCATCGACCGCAAGCAACGCGCCGAGCCGTTCGGGAACCGCCTCGTCCACGATCGGAGCATAATGCGCCGTCAGCTGCACCTTGAGCGCGCGATGGCGAGCGATCTCGGCCGCGAGCACCGCGTCGACCGCGGCCTCGCGCTCGATGCGGCGCGCGGTGAGGTCATCGAGTTCACCGTCCACGAAAGCGGCGACGGTGGCGGGATCAAAGCTCATGCCGCTTCTCCGAGATAGAACATCAATGCCTCGCGCCCACGCGCGAGGCGCGAGGTGACGGTACCGACCGGCACCTCGAGTATCTCCGCCGCCTCGCGATAGGCATAGCCTTCGACCAGCACGAGCATCACGACTTCGCGCTGTTCGTCCGGAAGCCGGGCCATCGCGCCGTCGACGTCGCCGCGCAAAGCGCCCGCCTCGACCTCGGCGGCGCCTTCGCCCGCGACTTGGGTGGCTGCGTCGTCGATCGGAGTGTGAACGCCGCGCCGGCCCGCCGCACGGCGCTCGTCGATCCAGAGATTGCGGGTGATGCGATACATCCAGCTGTCCAGTCTCGTTCCTCGTTGCCATTGGTCGCGCGATTTCAGCGCGCGCTCTATCGCGGCCTGACACAGATCGTCGGCGTCGCTTCGGTGGCGCGTCAATCCACGCGCGAACCGGCGCAGGCGCGGCAATAATTCGACCAATTCCTCTTCGAAGCGCATCTTCGCCTTTTCACCGTGTCCGAGGAAGAAACGACGCCACTCTATCGTTTCTTCCGCAGCATGCTAAATTTTTCGGACGCGGCGGGTTCGTCCCCGTCCGTCCCGTTATACGAGGAGTTTCGATGCGCGTCCTGATCGCCCTGCCCGTGACGCTCTCGCTTCTATGTGCGGGAATCGCAGCGCGCGTCGATGCCCAGATCGCGCTGCCTTCCGTCCAACTCCCGCGCACCCTGCCCTCGCTGCCGGAAATCGGTGCCGAGCCGCTGATAGCCGTGCGCGATACGCTTGCGCAGGTGCGGCTCGACCGGATCGCCACGCTGCTCCGCGACAATCGCGACCGTATCGAGCCCGACCGTAACGGCCAGCCAGCCGTGCGCGGCGTCATTATCGCGACGGGGGTCGACGAGGCGATGATCGCGCGCGCGGCAAGGGACGGATTCCGGCTAATCGACCGCGATCGCATCGAAGGCATCGACCTCGACGTCGTTCGCTTCGCCGTTCCCGAGGGACATAGCCTCGCCCGCGCGCAAAAACGGCTCTCCAAGCTGCTCCCCGATGCCGAAGTCGATGCCGACCATATCTATTTCGCGAGCGGTCCCGGCGGGGCGCTGCCGGCCGCAGCATTGGCGGCGACGGCGTCGCCCGGCCCGGCTCGGCTCGGACTGATCGACGGCGGTGTTGCTGCGCATCCTTCGGTCGCGGGCCGCGTCGAGCAGCGCGGCTTCGCCGCCGGCGCGCCGCATGCCAGCCGTCATGGCACCGCGGTCGCGTCGCTGCTGATCGGCAGCGGAGCGGTGCGGGGTTCGGCATCGGGGCAGCGGCTCCTCGCCGCCGATGTTTATGGTTCCGATCCGGCGGGCGGCAATGCGAGCGCCATTGCGCGCGCGCTTGGCTGGCTGGTTCAGCGCGGCGCCGCGGTGACCACGATCAGCCTCGTCGGACCCGATAACAAGCTGCTGGCGGCCGCCGTATCACGCGCGCAACAGCGCGGCATGTTGATCGTCGCGGCGGTCGGCAACGACGGCCCGGCCGCCCCGTCCGCCTATCCCGCCTCCTATAAGGGCGTGTTCGCCGTCACCGGCGTCGATGCCAGGAACCGCGCTTTGCCCGAGGCTGGCCGGGCGCTTCATGTCGACTTCGCTGCGCCGGGCGATCGGGTGCTGGCCGCGACGGGCATCGATGCGACCGACCGCCTGCGCGGCACATCTTTCGCCGCGCCGTTGGTCGCCGGGCGGCTCGCTCTCCGCTATCCCGCGCCGGCGATCGACCGCATCGGACCCGCGGTTTCGGCGCTGGTCTTCGAAGCGCGCGATCTGGGAAAGAAGGGCCGCGACAAGATCTATGGTCACGGTCTGATCTGCGGAGATTGCGGCGGCCGCTGACCCGTCCGGCATATTTTTCGGAAGAAATTCGAACGCGTCGTCGTTCTTCCTTCAGGCCCTCCCCTCCGGGCCGCAAGACGAAGGAGAAGGATAATGGCACATCATATTTTCACCCCGGCTCTCGCGCTCGCCGCGTCGGCTTTGGCATTTTCGACCCCAGCCTCGGCGCAGCTGCTCGGCGGTAGCGGCGGGCTTGGGGGCGGCCTCGGCGGAACGCTGGGCAGCACGCTCGGCAATCCGACCGGACCGATCGGCGGAACCCTTGGCAGCGCCGGCGACATCACCGGATCGGGCCGTGGCGACGCGCAGGTCGATCGCCGCTCGGGCCGCGTTCAGGGCAAGGGCAGTGCCGATGCGAACGGCAAGGGGTCGGCGAATGGCGACGCGAATCTGCTCGGCCGCACGGTCGGCGGAAACGCCAGTGGTTCAGGTTCCGCATCGGGTAGCGGCAGCCTCGACGCGCAAGCCGTCGGCACCGATTTCGTGGGTCAGACCGCGCGCGGCGCCGTCGGCACCGCCCGTGGGGCCGCTTCGACCGCTACCGACACCGCGCGCGGTGCGGTCGGGACTGTCCGTGATCGGGCCGGCGGCGCGCTGTCAGACGTCTCAGGCAGTGCCAGCGCCGCCGGCTCGATCGCGGGCAGCTTCCAGGGTAGCCTCGGCCAGCTTGCCGCCGCGGGTAGCGGTGCCGCCGGCGGCAACGGCATGTTCGCGGTCGCTCCGGGTATGCCGGTCACCGATCCGCGCGGCAAGGTGATCGGCCATGTCCAGAACCTGCGTCAGACCGGCAGCGGGGTGGTGCAGGCGGTGACGGTCGAAGTCGGCGACCGGATCGCGACGCTGCCCGCCGCGAACTTTGCCGGCTCGGGCGATGTGCTCGTAACCGGGATGACGAAAGGCCAGCTCAAAGACGCGGCCGAGCAGCAGGAAACCAGCGAATAAGCAATCGAATGGGGCGATCGGCGACGACCCCAATGACGCCGATCGACAACTGGGCGGGCCGCCATGCGGTCCGCCCTCTTTCTTAGCTCGCCGGATCGTACATGAACTCGCGAAGCTCCTGCGCGCAGCGACAGGCCACCGCGATCTTTCGCGCCCATTCGACGGCATCTTCGCGGGTCGGCAGCTCAAGCACCGTGAACCCGCCCTTGATCCAGCTGCCCGGATATATCTGGGCCGATATCATCCCATCGCCCGAGACCATGACCGGCTCGACCTGTTCGTCGATTCCTCCACCGAACACATAGACGCCCGCCGCCTTGGCTTCTTCGATCACCGCGTGCGCGTCGGCGGAGACTTGGGGCAACTCCTCCTCGGCAACGACCATGGCTTCGCTCGGGAAGGAGATGAGATATTTCGTCATGCCACCATCTGCCATGTGCGGATCACGAGAAACACCAGCCCGAAGATCGCGACCCATGCGAGCGCCATCTTGAGCCAGTCGGCCATGGGCAACCGGCGCGCGAGCAACGAGCTCAGCACCAGCGCGAACGCGCCGGCGAACCACAGCGTCTGGACGAGGGTATCACCATTCATAACTGGACCTCCAACCCGTCATAGCCCGGTTCGACCCCTGCGGGCAATTCGGCCGCAAGGTCTTCATAGTCCATCGTATTATCCATATGCGTGATAATCGCGCGCGGATTGCCGACCTTCGAGAGCCCCTCCAGCGTCATTGCCAGGTGCGGATGCGTCGGATGGGGATAGCGGCGCAGTGCGTCGATGACGAATAGGTCGACGCCTTGGAAGAAATCGATCATTTCGTCTGTAAACTTAGAAAAATCAGTAGCATAGGCGATTCTGTGCGCACCGTCGCTGAAGATCAGCCCGGTCGCCTTGATCGGCCCGTGCGGCATTTCGATGGCCGACACCTCGATCGGGCCGATCGACTGGTGATCGTGAAGATCGATCGGATCGACCGACGCCGGATAGCCGGCATTGCCCGCAAAGGCATAGGTGAAGCGCCACTTCAATATGTCGAGCACATGGTCGCGGGCATAGACCGGCACCGCCGAGCGGCGCAGGTGCATGACCTGGCGTAGATCGTCGAGCCCATGCGTATGGTCGGCATGCTCGTGCGTCCAGATGACGGCGTCGATCTCGCCCACTCCCGCATCGAGCAATTGCAGCCGCATATCCGGGCTAGTATCGACGAGGATGCGGAAGCCGCCGAGCGATACCATGATCGACGCGCGGCTGCGCAGATTTCGGGGATTGTCGGGATCGCACTGTCCCCAGTCGTTGCCGATCCGCGGCACCCCCGAAGAGGTCCCGCAGCCAAGGATGCGAAGCTTCATAAGGCGCGTGACGTCATGGTGCTGCCTTGTTGAAAAGCGTGTAGAAATTGGCGCTGGTAGCCGCCGCAAGTTCATCCTGGTCCTCACCGCGCAGATCGGCGAGGAAGGCTAGCGTATCGGCGACGAAGGCGGGTTCGCCCGTCTTGCCGCGGTGCGGGACGGGAGCGAGGAACGGCGAGTCGGTTTCGATCAACAGCCGATCCTGCGGCAGCCATTTGGCGGTCGCCTGAAGCTCCGCGGCGTTCTTGAACGTCACGATTCCCGAGATCGAGATGTAAAGGCCGAGATCGAGCGCCTTCCGTGCAAAATCGTCGCTCGCAGTGAAGCAATGGATCACGCCGGGGAAAGTCGCCCTGCCCATCTCTTCGCCGAGTAACGCCAGCGTGTCGGCTTCGGCATCGCGCGTGTGGACGATGATCGGCAGGCCGGTTTCCTGCGACGCGTGGATGTGGCGACGGAAACTGTCCTGTTGGCGCACGCGGTCGCTTTTGTCGTAATAATAGTCCAGCCCGGTTTCGCCGATCCCGATTACGCGCGGGTGCGCGGCGCGTTCGACCAGCTTAGCGGTGTCGATATCGGGATGATGGTCGGCATCGTGCGGATGGATTCCGACGCTTGCCCAGACATCGTCATTCGCCTCGGCCGCAGCGAGCACATCGTCCCATTCGCTTTCGCGCGTCGCGATGTTGAGCATTGCGGTGACGCCCCGCTCTCGTGCGCGAGCCAGCACCTCGCCCTGCTGCTCGGCAAGTCCCTTGTAATTGAGGTGGCAGTGCGAATCGACGAGCATTACGCCTCCCCTTCCCCTGCTTCCTCGGGGAGTTCGAGACGGGGAAAGATGGGCACAGGCTGGCCGACGACGTAGCCGCTGGCAGCGAGCTTTGCGAACCAGTCCATGTCGGAAAGTGCGGCGGAATCGCGCGCATCCTCGGCGATGCCCATCTGATCAAGCAGCTTGTCGGCAGCCGTCGGCACCACAGGGCGGATCGCGATCGCAAGGGTGCGGACCGCCTGAAACAGGGTCATCAGCACCGCACGCATGCGTTCGGGGTCGGTCTTGCGCAGGGCCCATGGCGCTTGCGTGTCGACATATTGGTTGCAGGCGAAGACGGCGCGGATCCAATCCTCGATGCCTACGGAAAAGGCGAGCTGCTCGAATTCGCGAGGCAGGTGGACGGTCGCCATGTCGGCGAGGTCGGTCAGCAGGTCGACATCATCCTGTGCAGGTGCATAGTCCGCGGAAATCTTGCCGTCCAAATTCTTGAAAATCATCGACAAGCTGCGCTGTGCGAGATTACCGAAGCTGTTCGCGAGATCGGCGTTCGCGGTGCGAACGATCGCCTCGGCCGAATAGCTGCCATCCTGCCCGAAGCTGACTTCGCGAAGCAAATAATAGCGCAGCGCATCGACCCCGAACTGGTCGGCGAGCGCCATCGGGTCGACGACATTGCCGAGCGATTTCGACATTTTCTCGCCACGATTCAAAAGGAAGCCGTGGCCGAAAACCTGCTTCGGCAGCGGCAGATTGGCACTCATCAGGAAGGCCGGCCAGTAAACCGTATGAAAACGAACGATATCCTTGCCGATCATATGGATATTCGCTGGCCAGAATTTTCCGAAGTCGCTGTCCGGATCGGGATAGCCGAGGCCCGAGAGATAGGTCGTGAGGGCATCGACCCAGACATACATCACATGCCCCGGCGATCCCGGCACCGGGACGCCCCAGTCGAAACTGGTGCGCGAGACGCTGAGATCCTTGAGCCCGCCTTCGACAAAGCGCAGCACCTCGTTACGCCGGCTTTCGGGGCGAATGAAATCGGGCCGCTCGTTATAAAGCGCGAGCAGCCGGTCCTGATAGTTCGACAGGCGAAAGAACCAGCTTTCCTCGACCGTCCACTCGACCGGCGTGCCTTGCGGCGAGAGGCGCACGCCTCCTTCCCCGTCGGTCAGTTCGTCTTCGTCGTAAAAAGCTTCGTCGCGAACCGAATACCAGCCTTCGTAGCGGTCGAGATAAAGGTCGCCATTGGCTTCCATCGCCTTCCAGATCGCCTGCGAAGCCGCATGATGCGCCGCGTCCGACGTGCGCATGAAAACGTCATAACTGATATTCAGCTTGGCATACATCTCTCGGAAATATCCCGACATTTCGTCGGCAAGATCGATCGTCGCGCGGCCTTGATCACGCGCCGTCTGGAACATCTTCAGCCCATGTTCGTCGGTCCCGGTGACTAGTCGAACGTCGCGGCCGCGCGCGCGCTGGAAACGCGCCATCACATCGGTGGCGATCGCTTCATAAGCGTGGCCGATATGCGGGCGACCATTGGGGTAGCTGATCGCGGTGGTGATGTAGAAAGGTGCGTTATTTTCGGACATGCGCGCGCCTTAGCCGCTGGCGCGCGGGAGGGAAAGCGTCAGCGTGCCGCCCGCTCGTGCCGCGGCGCCAATTCGGCGAGACAGTTCCCGATTTCGAAGCCGACCATCGCGCCGTCATAGGATCCGCGGATCGCATCGCGGACTGTGCGCTGAACGCGGTCCCACTGCGCGAGGACGGGCGCGATCTCGGCAACGGGGCGCTCGCGGGCGATGCGGGAGAGCAGGCCCGGCACGATGTCGATCACCAGCTCGAGGCGGGCGCGATTGCTTGTGCCACCGACCTCACGGGCGAGCGCCTCGCGCAGCCGGTTTTCAGGATCGCCGCTCGTCGCGATCGTGAGCAACTTCTTCTCCATGACCGCCACGTCGCTATCGATGAGCGCCAGCGCCTTGCCCGGCACGCCACCCGATGCGGCAACGATCGCCCGCCGTTCGTCCATCTCGATCATCGGCCGCAGCTCGTGCAGCCATGTCGTCATGACGTCACGGGCAACGGGTTGAAAACGCAGCGTTCTGCACCGCGAACGGATCGTCGGCAACAGGCGTCCGGGAGAGTGGCTGACGAGCAGAAATAGCGTTTTCGCCGGAGGCTCCTCCAGCGTCTTGAGCAGTGCATTCGCCCCGTCGGTTTCAAGGTCGTCGACCGCGTCGACGATGATCACGCGCCATTCGCCGAGCGACAGGGACAGATGCAGACGGCGGATCATTTGCCGAACCTGTTCGATCGTGATGTTGCGCGCGAGGTCCTTGGCCTTGTCCTTCGGCTGGCGGGCGAGACGCAGGATCTCGGGATGGTTGCCCGCATCGACCAATCGCGCCGCCGCATCGTCGCCGCGATCGTCGAGCGGGATCGCCTCGCCTTCGCCGCTGCGCCCATGCGTGACGAGAAAGCGCGCGACCCGCTCGGCGAAAGCGCCCTTCCCCATCCCCTGCGGCCCGGCCAGCAGCCAGGCATGATGGATGCGGCCGCCCTGCCACGCTTCGAGAAACGCCGTTTCGGCATCCTGATGGCCGATCATGGTAGCCAATCCGCGAGTTCCTCGAAGATCGCCGCCGTCACTTCTCCAGCGCTTCTATCGGCATCGACGATCCGCCAGCGTCCGGATTCGGCCTCAGCCATTTCGGCGAAACGGGCGGCGAGGCGTGCCTGATAGTCGGCGGGCTTGTTTCCCATGCGGTCGCTGCCCCCGCGCTCCGTGAGGCGCCGCGCCGCCTCGTCTGGGCTGACGGTGAGCAGGAAGGTGCGGTCGGGCAATAATCCCTCCGAACCGAAGCGGTGCAGCGCGAGAAGATCGGCATCGGTGATTCCGCCGCCGCCGCCCTGATAGGCGCGGCTCGAATCGACGAAACGATCGCACAGGACCCAGGCGCCACGCGCAAGCGCCGGGCGAATCGTGCGCGCGACATGGTCGGCGCGCGCGGCGGCGAAGAGCAAGGCCTCGCTTCGCGCATTCCAGCGATCGTCGCTGCCTTCCATCAACAGCGTCCGGATCGCCTCGGCGCCGGTGCTGCCGCCGGGCTCGCGCGTCGCGACGATTTCGATCCCGCGTGTTTCGAGAGCAGCGGCAAGCGCGCGAATCTGTGTCGACTTGCCGACACCCTCCCCGCCCTCCAGCGTGATGAAACGGCCGGACGTCACGTCGCTAGTCCGAGATGGTGAGGAATGGAAAGCGGACCGTGCATGATCGGGCCGTAGCCCGGCGGACCGCCTTTGTCATCTCGCCGCAGCGGCGTTCGTTCGGCCTTTCGGCGTGCCGCCGCGCCGATCCTGGGCCGCGGCCGCCATATTGCCGGAAGCAAAGCCCCAGTTCATCAGCCGTTCGGCCTCGTCGCGGCGCGCCTTTGCGCTGGACAGGCCGGCCACGACCATGACCAGACGGCGCCCGTCGCGCTTCGCCGAACCGAGAAAGCAATAGCCAGCTTCCGACGTATGCCCCGTTTTGAGCCCGTCCGCGCCGGCGAAACGGCCCAGGATCGGATTGCGGTTCGACTGGATGATGGGTTTGCCGTCGGGCGACATCCCGTGCTGAAATCTCGGGATCGAGAAATAGCGCGCATAGGCGCCCGGGTGATCGCGGATCAGCCGATCGGCAAGCAGGATCAGATCGCCCGCGCTGACCTTGGTGACGCCGCCGTCGGGCCAGCCGCTGGCCGTGCCGAATCGACTCGACGTCAAGCCAATCTTTGCCGCCATCTTGTTCATTCGCTTGACGAAAGCGTCTTCGCTGCCGTCGATTCCCACGGCCAGAACCGATGCCGCATCATTCCCCGAAACGGTGATCAGTCCCTTGAGGAGGTCATCGACCGACACCTTCTCGCCCGCCCGCAGGAACATGGTGGATTCGCCGTGGCGCGCACTCCACAGCTTCCATGTCGCGTCCTCCACTGTGAAGAGCTTGTCGCGCGACAATTCGCCTTTTTCGATCAGGTCGGTGACGACATAGGCGGTCATCACCTTTGCCATCGAGGCGGGCGCGAAACGTTTGTCGGCCCCGCGCGAGAAGAGAATCCGGCCCGAATCCACATCCTTGAGCATCACGATGGGCGCCTCGGTTTCATAGGGCGTAGCGGTGATCGGTGCGCCCTTCGGACCAGCCCCGCGAGCCCATGCCGCGGGATGCGCGCAAAGCAGCGCAAAACCCGATAGGGCGATGAGGCCGGACCGCAAAAACAAGGCTGGCTTGCTCATATCGAGCCGTCAGCGGTCGCGCTGGACAAGAGCGTCGCGGAATCCCTTGGCTCTCGCCGTCGCAAGCGCGCTTCGGGCTTCCGTATCGCTGGCCAACGGCCCCATCCGCACACGCCACAGCTTGCCGGCTTTGGTGACGTGCCCGCCGACCGACTTTGCGGCGGCATCGGCGCGGCTCTCGGTGCTGAAGGCGCCGACTTGTACGAAATAGCGCCCAGCCGCGGCCGGTTTCGCCGCCGCGGCCGTCGGCTGAGCGGTTTGCGCCGGCTTTGTGACGGGCCCGGGCTTGGGCGCGGGCGCTTTCGTTCCGGGCCCCTCGACGATGAAGCGGTCTTCGCCCGCCTTGCCGGTCGTCGATGCGATCGCCGGACTGACGGGCGCCGCTGACGTCACGGCTTTCGGCGATGGTAGATCTTTCGCCTTGGCGCGGAGAATCGCCAACAGCGATTGGGGCGTGGCGATCCGTTCGCGCACCGGCTCACCGGCACGAAGCAGCCTGCGCTCAGCGGCGGGCGGGTTTGTGCGCCGCACGCGGACGGCGGTAACGCCGTCTGCGATACCGAGTTGCTCCGCCGCGCCGCGCGAAAGGCCGATCAGGCCGTCGGTGACCATCGGACCGCGGTCGTTGACGCGGACAAGGATCGTCCGCCCGGTGTCGAGCGCGGTTACCTCGACATAGCTTGGCAGCGGCAATGTCTTGTGCGCCGCGCTGATACTCGCGGGATCGAAGGTTTCGCCGTTCGCCGTGGGCTTTCCGGCGAGATCGTCACCATACCAGCTCGCATAGCCGACCTCGTCATAGTCGGCGACGTCGACCGGCGTGTAGGTCACTCCGCCGATTTTGTATGGATTGCCGACCGTCACCGGCACATCGGTCACGCCCGTGGCCGCAGGCGCCGGGCTCGCCTTTGGTCCTGCTTCGCGTTTACCGTCCAAACTGCCGCAACCGGACAGCAGCAACGCCGCCCCGGCCATCAGGCCCCCGCCCCTAACGATCGATTTCATCCGCCAGCAACCCCACAGATAGTGCGTAAAAATTGGAACAATTATAGTCCAATATCGCACGATAGTTACCGGTCAGCAAATAGGCGGTCCGGCCGGGGCCATCGGGTTCGAGCAAGGTCGCCTGCACATCGCCGTCGGGCCAGCGCCCGCCGACCGGCTGAATGCCCGCCGCGCGCCATTCGGCCATCGATCGCCAGCGGCTGTGACGGTCGAAAACGCGCGGGCAACGCGTCGGGGTCAGGCGGTTGGCGACCGCGCCGCGATTGAAGCTCGCGGGGACAGTGACGGCGACGCCCCAGGGTTGCCCGGCGCGCCAGCCGGCATTGCGGAGATAGGAACCGATCGACTCGATCGCGTCGGCTTCGCTCGACCAGATGCGCGCGACGCCATCACCGTCGCCGTCCTCGGCGACGCGCAGATACACCGACGGCAGGAATTGCGGGTAGCCGAAGGCACCGGCCCAGCTGCCCTTCAGTACGCTGCGCGGCACGCCGCGTTCGACCATCACCAGCGTCGCGATCAACTCGGGCTCGAACAGGCTGCGGCGGCGCCCTTCATAGGCCAATGTGGCAAGCGCCTCGGGCAGGTCGAAATTGCCCGTGACCTGGCCATAGGCGGTTTCATGGCCATAAATAGCGATCATGATGCTCGTCGGAACGCCGGTGCGCTGCTCGATCCGCGACAGAAGCGGCAGCAACCGGTCATGGACGCGGCGCCCGCCGCCGATGCGCGCGGCATCGACATGCTTTGCCCTGTACGGCGCGAAAGCCGGGATCGGGGTGTTGGGGTTCGGCGGGCTGCCCAAATTGTCGCGGTCGAGCGCGACGACGCGTGGATTGTAGCGCAGCCCCGCCGTCACCCGGTCGAAGGTCGTGCGCGACACGCCGCGCGCCTGCGCCTTGGGCCATAGCGACTGGACATAGGTATCGAAGCCGGCATCGCCGCTCTGCGCGTGAAGCGGCGCCGAAGCGGTGAGCATCCATGCCGACAGGAAAGCGGCGGCGATCCCGAAGAGGCGTCCGGTTCTAAAACTTATAGCGTGTATCATGTCCCCACCCATAAGGCGTGTCTCGCACAGATGCGAGCGGCTTGGCTAGGTCACCGCAGGACGAGGCGAGTCATTCGCGCGGTGGGTCGAGCGGGCAAGGTTTCGCTTGCCGCCGGGCGTCGCCGCGCTATGGCGGCGGGCCAAGGACAGGTGGCCGAGTGGTTTAAGGCAGCGGTCTTGAAAACCGCCGTGGGTGCAAGCTCACCGTGGGTTCGAATCCCACCCTGTCCGCCATCAGGCGAAATGCAGCCGCCGGTATTTTCCGCGGAAATAGAGCAAGGGATCGCGGTGCGGTTCGAACTGCG
Source organism: uncultured Sphingopyxis sp. (assembly GCA_966250105.1). Classification (GTDB taxonomy): domain Bacteria; phylum Pseudomonadota; class Alphaproteobacteria; order Sphingomonadales; family Sphingomonadaceae; genus Sphingopyxis. The sequence continues at coordinate 90,478 of CBINGC010000002.1, forward strand.
CGCGAACGACGCGGCCGACCAGGATGAAATGGTCGCCCGCCTCGTGGAGCGATTCGCGCTGGCATTCGAACGACACGAGCGAACCGCCGAGCAGCGGCACGCCGGTTTGCCCCGGCGCCCACGGCTGGTTGGCGAAGCGGTCTTCACCTTTTGCCGCGAAACGGTTCGACGTGGGCTGCTGGCCGATTTGCAGGACGTTGACCCCGAAATGCGCCGCCCCGCGAAGCGTCGGCGCGGTTCCCGCCGTGTTGGCGATGCACACGAGAAGTAGCGGCGGGTCGAGCGAAACAGAAGTGAAGCTGTTCGCGGTTAGCCCCACGGGCGTTCCAGCCGGGTCGAGCGCGGTGACGATCGTGATGCCGGTCGCGAAGCAGCCCATGGCATCGCGCAGCGTGCGCGGGTCCGATCCGGCCTTGAATTCCATCGCTTCGCGCGGCTGGCGGCGCTCGAGGAATTCGAGGAGCTGGCCGAGCAGCGCCTCTTTGCGGTCGGAGGCGAGTTCGAGGTCGCATTCGTTGATGTCGGCGCTCTCGCCGAATGGCAGCACCGCCTTGAATGCCTCGCTGGCCGCGCTGTCTTGGGCGGGCGAGAAGCCGCCGCGCACGACAAGCGTAGGCAACGCCAGCCGCGCTGCGACCCCGCCTTCAATGGCGTCTTCATCGACGGGCATGTCGACGAGGACGAGGCCCGCGGCGAGATGCGCACCGTCAAGCCCCAGCGCGCGCGTCGCGATCCAGCTGCCGCGTCCAGCGGCCACCACCACCGGGCGCGACCCCATCTGGGCAAGCACCGCCCTGAGATCTTCGATATGCGGCGCGAGTTCCCTGTCGTCGCGAAGGCCGAGATTCACGACGCGGCGGCCCGAAAGCACCAGCGCTTCGGCAACCTCGCGCCACGCGGTCCGGTCCTGCCCGACCTCGGGAACCAACAGCACGGCGGGATCATTTTCGTCGCCGAGCATGTCGGCGGCCAGAGGAACTCCGCCGAAACCCTTATATTCGATGAGGCTCAAACATCCCCCTTGCCGCGCCGGCGGGCGCGGACGCCGGCGGGCTTCGATACGATCAGATTGTGAAGAATCGGATCATATCGAAAGCGGCCGCGACGCGCCAGCGTGGAGGCGCGTCAGGCGCGCAGCGAGGCGAGCCGCCGATCGACGATCGCGTCGGCCTCGGCAATGATTCGGTCGATCAGTTCCTGGCAGGTCGGGATGTCATGGATCAGCCCCTGCACCATCCCCGCCCAGAAAACACCCTTCGACAAGTCGCCGGTCTCGAGCAATTCGCGGCCCGCCTTGCCGTTTACCAGTTCGGCGACATCGGCGAAGGTGGCGTCGGGGACCGCGAGGCGGCGCACCACCTCTTCGCTCACGGCGCTCTTGCCGACGCGTGCGGTGTTCTTGAGGCTGCGGAAGATCAGGAAGCTGCCGCGCTCGTCATTCTCGACATAGGCCTGCTTCACATTGTCGTGGATCGGCGCCTCGACCGTCGCGCAGAAGCGCGTGCCCATATTGATGCCTTCAGCGCCCAGCGACAGCGCGGCAACGAGGCCGCGGCCATCGCCGAAACCGCCCGACGCGAGCATCGGAATCTTGACCTTGTCGGCGGCGGCGGGGATCAGGATCAGGCCCGGAATGTCGTCCTCACCCGGATGACCCGCGCATTCGAAGCCATCGATCGAAATGATGTCGCAGCCGGCACGCTCGGCCGAAAGCGCGTGGCGCACCGCAGTACATTTGTGGAGGATCGTGACGCCATGGGGTTTCAGCATCTCCCATATTTCGCGGACCGCCTGCGTGCCAGCGGTCTCGACGATCTTCACACCGCCGTCGATGATCGCCTGCGCATAAGCCTTGTAATCGGGGGCGTTGATTGTCGGGAAGACGGTCAGGTTCACCCCGAACGGCTTGTCGGTCATGGCGCGGCAGCGTTCGATCTCGGCGCTCAGTGCCGCCGGCGTCGGCTGGGTCAGCGCGGTCAGGATGCCGAGGCCGCCCGCGTTCGACACCGCGGCCGCCAACTCGGCATAGCCAACGCTCTGCATCCCGCCCTGGACGATCGGATGCTCGATCCCCAGCATTTCGGTGATGCGTGTCTTGAAAGCCATATCGATCTCTCCTGTCGATCCTGCCCCTACGGCACCTTCGGTCCGGTCCATGAAATAACTTGACGCTTACGTCAACGTCGGGTTGACTAAGAGGATAGTTAGATAGCGAAGGGAATCGGAATGACGGCGGGTCAAGGCATATCGGATCGGGCGCGGGTCATTGCTGAAAAGGTCGAAGCCTTCGTTCGCGAAACCGTTATTCCTTATGAAGTCGACCCGCGCCGCGATCATCATGGCGCGCCGACCGACGAACTCGTCATGGAGATGCGCGAGCATGCGCGCGCCGCCGGCGTGCTCACTCCGCACATTCTGGGCGACGGCAGCCATCTCAACCAGCGCGAGACCGCCGTCGTATTGATCAAGAGCGGCCTGTCGCCGCTCGGTCCCCTCGCCTGCAACACGATGGCCCCCGACGAGGGCAATATGTATCTGCTCGGCAAGGAAGGCAGCGCAGAACTCAAGGCACGTTTCCTGAAGCCGATGGTTGAGGGACGCGTTCGCTCCGCCTTTTTCATGACCGAGCCCGCCGAGGACGGCGGCGCCGGGTCCGACCCGTCGATGATGAAGACCACGTGCCACCTCGACGGCGATCATTGGGTTGTGAACGGGCGCAAGACCTTGATTACCGGTGCGCAGGGCGCGCGTGTCGGCATCGTGATGGCGAAGGCGGAAGAAGGCGCGTGCATGTTCCTCATCGACCTGCCCGATCCCGCCATCCGCATCGACCATGTGCCGAACACCATCGACAGTTCGATGCCCGGCGGTCACGCGACGCTAACGATCGACAATCTGCGCGTGCCCGCCGACCAGATGCTGGGCGAGGCCGGCGAAGGCTTCCGCTACGCGCAGGTCCGCCTTTCCCCTGCCCGCCTGTCGCACTGCATGCGCTGGCTCGGCGCGTGCATCCGCGCGCACGAAATCGCGACCGATTATGCCAATCGCCGCGAGGCCTTCGGCAAGCCGTTGATCGAGCATGAGGGCGTCGGCTTCATGCTCGCCGAGAACATGATCGACCTGAAACAGGCCGAGTTGATGATCGACTGGTGCGCGGGCGTGCTCGACACCGGATCACTCGGCACGGTCGAAAGCTCGATGGCGAAGGTCGCGGTGTCCGAAGCGCTGATGCGCATCGCCGACCGATGCGTCCAGGTCATGGGCGGTATTGGGGTCACCGACAGGACGATCGTCGAGCAGGTGTTCCGCGAGGTTCGCGCCTTCCGCATCTACGACGGTCCGACCGAGGTCCATAAATGGAGCCTCGCGAAGAAGATCAAGCGCGACTGGAAAGCCGGGCTCGCCTGACGGCGACGCCAGTTGACGATGACTTCAGTGCTGCGCCAAAATGCTTGACGTTTACGTTAACGTCCGGATGATGGCTGAAAACAGACGGTAGAGGAATCGGGCCAATGTCGATTTTATACGACGAAGGGCAGCAAGCGATCGCGACCGAGTCGCGGCGTGCGCTCGAGGCGCGGGTCAGCAAGGACGACCTGCTGCCGCTGCTCCAGGCCAGCGGCCGGTATCACGACGGCTTCTGGACGACTGCAAAGGAACAGGGCTGGACCGCGCTCGCGCTTCCCGACGCCTATGGCGGCCTTGATCTTGGCTTGGTCGAATTGGGACTGATCGCGCATCAGGCTGGACGAACGCTTAGTGGCGCGCCATTCCTGACCACGAGCTTCGGCGCCGCGAAAACGATCGAACTATACGGCAGCGAAGAGCAAAAGGCGCGCTGGCTTCCCGGCCTTGCAAGCGGCGAGACGATCGGCGCGGTGGCGTTCGCGTCGGGCCCAGATCCCCTGCCCGCCCGGCCCAGCGTCGTGCTGGGTGCCGGCAAGCTCGGCGGAAGGGCTGTGGGCGTATCGGGCGGGCTTGTCGCCGATGCCGTCATTGTTTTCGCGGACGAAAATGGCACGCCTGTGCTGGCAATCGCCGACTTGGCTGGCGTCGCGCGCGACGCGATCGACAGCTTCGACAACAGCCGTTGCATCGCCGATCTGACCTTTACCAATACCCCCGCCGAACTGCTCGTAACCGGCGAGGCGGCGCGCACCGCGGCGCTCCACATCCTCGCGTTGCAGGCTGTCGTCACCGCGCACGAGCAGACCGGCGGCGCCGAGGTGCTGATGGAGATCGCCCGCGACTATGCTTTGACCCGCAAGGCTTTCGGTCAGCCGATCGGCGCCTTCCAGTCGATCAAGCACCGTATCGCCGAGCTCTACGGCCTCGTCGAACTCGCGCGCGCCAACGCGATCCACGCTGCGGCGCGCGAAGGACAGGATGACTTCATCATGGCCGCCGCCGCTGCCCGCCTGTCGGCTACCGAGGCTTACGACACCGCTGCGCGCGACTGCGTCCAGATCCATGGCGGCATTGGCGTGACGTGGGAGATCGGTTTGCATCTGCACATGCGCCGCTCGCGCACGCTCGCGCTCGAACAGGGGAGCGGCTTCTTCTGGGAGGATGTGCTCGTCGACCGGCTGGCAGGAGCAGGCGCATGACCGATCTCGAAACCTACCGCGCCAAGGCGGCCGCCTGGTGCGAATCGATGGTGCCCGCCTTCGGCAAAGCGGCGCGCAAGGGGCTTGGCGTCAAGGAAGATCTCGCGCTCGGCCGCCGTTACCAGAAGGCGAAATTCGACGCGGGCTATGCCGGGATCAACTGGCCGACCGACCTCGGCGGCCAAGGCTTGGGCCACCTCGAAAAAATCACTTTCGAGGGCGAGGAGATGAAGCACGGCTTCCCCAACGTCTATTTCGGGATTTCGCTTGGCATGCCCGTGCCGGTGCTGATGCAATTCGGCAGCGACCGCGAGTTTGTGAAGGAGCGCGTGCTGAAAGCGCTGCAAGGCGAGGAAATCTGGTGCCAGCTCTTTTCCGAACCCTCGGGCGGCACCGACCTCGCCGGCCTGCGCACCCGCGCCGAGACCGACGGTAACGGCTGGAAGATCAACGGGCAAAAGGTCTGGACCAGCTGGGCGCAGTATAGCGATTATGGCGTCATCGTCGTGCGCACCGACCCAACGGTCGTGAAGCACAAAGGCCTCACCTATTTTTGGGTCGACATGAAGGCGCCGGGCGTCACCGTGCGCCCCATCAAGCTTGCGGGCGGCGACAGCCACGTCAACGAAGTCTTCTTCGACGATGTGAAGATCAGCGACGATCACCGCATGTCGCCCGTCGGCGGCGGCTTCGCGGTCGCGCTCGCGACGCTGATGATCGAACGCTATGTCGCGACCGACAGCGCGGGCTTCGGCCCGCACCTCGATCTGTTCGTCGACCTTGCGAAAGATGTGCAGTTGAACGGCCGCCCCGCGATCGAAGACGGCCGCATCCGTCAGCAGATAGCGCGCAACTATGCGATGCGCGCCGGACTCGATTCGATCAACCGCCGCGCGCGGCTGATGATGCAGGCAGGCATGACGCCGGGTCCCGAAGGCTCGCTCAACAAGCTGGTCGCGGTGCGCTCGCGTCAGAAGCTTTCGGAGCTTGCGCTCGACTTGCAGGGCACTGACGCCTTCGCGTTCGACGAACACGCCTCGTCCAAGGATGATTGGGCGTCGAGCTGGATCAATGCACCGACCGGCCGCATCGCGGGCGGATCGGACGAGACTTTGCTCAACACGATCGCCGAACGAATCCTTGGCCTGCCGCAGGATCATCGCCCCGACAAGGGCGTCCCATTCAACCAGATTCCCGCCTGAGGAGCCCCTCCATGAAAATCGATTCCAGCATATCGGCCGTGGTCACCGGCGGGGCATCGGGCCTCGGCCGCGCGACCGCCGAGGCGCTCGCCGCATCGGGCGTGAAGGTCGCCATCTTCGACATCAACGACGCGCTTGGCGAGGGGGTCGCGGCGTCGATCGGCGGACTCTTCGCCCATGTCGACATCACCGATGAACAGTCGGTCCTCGACGGCTATGCCAAGGCGCGCGCGGCGCATGGCCAGGAACGCGTCTGCGTTCATTGCGCGATGACCTCGCGGCGCGGCAAGACGCTCGCCTATGACAAGGAAAGCGGAGGCTATCGCCGGACGCCCACCGCCGACTATGCCTTTGGCGTCGAAGGCATATTGACCGCGAGCTATCGCGTTGCATCGATCTCGGCCGAAGGCATGGCAGGCCTTCCCGAAATGGAAGATGGCGAACGCGGCGCAATCGTGCTGACCGCCTCGGTCGCGGCGCAGGATGGTCAGATCGGCCAAGTCATCTATGGCTCGGCAAAAGCCGGCGTGAACGGGCTTGTCCTGCCGATGGCGCGCGACCTGATGGATCTCGGCATCCGCGTCAATTCGATCATGCCCGGCGTGTTCGGCACGCCGCTGCTCAACAATATGAACCCCAAGGTGAAGGAAAGCCTCGAAGCCTCGGTCCCCTTCCCCAAGCGTCTCGGCAAGGCCGAGGAATATGCGAGCCTCGCGATGGAAATGATCCGCAACACCTATTTCAACGGCCAGGCCGTCCGCCTCGACGGCGCGATCCGCATGGCCCCCCGTTAATTCTCTCAGCGAAGGAATATCCCCATGGCCGAAGCCTATATCATCGACGCCGTTCGTACCCCTCGCGGAGTGGGCAAGCCCGGCAAGGGCGCGCTCTCGCACCTCCATCCGCAGCACCTCGCCGCGACCGTGCTCGCCGCGATCCGCGACCGCAACAATCTCGACACCGCAACCGTCGACGATATCGTCTGGTCGACATCGTCGCAGAACGGCAAGCAGGGCGGCGACCTTGGCCGTATGGCGGCGCTTTCGGCGGGTTTTGACACCAAGGCCAGCGGAACGACGCTCGACCGTTTCTGCGGCGGCGGCATCAGCTCGGTCAATTTCGCCGCGGCGAGCGTGATGAGCGGCATGGAGGATTGCGTCATTGCCGGCGGCACCGAGATGATGAGCTACACGGCCGCTCATGCCGCCGAACAGGCGAACGCCGGCCTCCCGCCCCGCCTGATGGGCTCAGGACACGAAGCGCTCGACGAACTTCACCCGCAATCGCACCAGGGCATTTGCGGCGACGCGATCGCGACGATCGAGGGTATCAGCCGCGAGGACCTCGACGCGCTCGCGCTCGTCAGCCAGCAGCGCGCCGACCGGGCGATCAAGGAAGGGCGTTTCGCCAAGTCGGTCGTGCCCGTGCACAATCCCGATGGCAGCGTCGCTCTCGATCGCGAGGAGTTCCCGCGGCCCGAAACGACGGCCGAGGGCCTCGCGGCGCTGAAGCCCAGCTTTGCCGGTCTCGCCGATTTCGACATGGGCGGCGGTTTCACCTTCCGCAAACAGATCAACCGCCGTTACCCCGATCTCGAAATCCAGCATTTTCACCATGCCGGCAACTCGTCAGGCGTCGTCGACGGTGCCGCCGCATTGCTGCTCACCTCAAAGGATTATGCCGACAAGCATGGCCTGAAGCCGCGCGCGCGCGTCGTCGCCTATGCCAATATCGGCGACGATCCGACGCTGATGCTCAACGCCCCGGTTCCGGCGGCTAAGAAGGTGCTCGAGAAGGCGGGCCTGACCAAGGACGATATCGATGTCTGGGAAATCAACGAGGCCTTCTCGGTCGTCGCCGAGAAGTTCATCCGCGATCTCGACCTGCCTCGCGAAAAGGTGAACATCAACGGCGGCGCGATGGCGCTCGGTCACCCGATCGGCGCCACGGGCTCGATTCTGATCGGCACCGCGCTCGATGAGCTCGAACGATCGGGTGGGCGCTATGGCCTCGTCACCATGTGCGCCGCCGGCGGCATGGCGCCCGCGATCATCATCGAACGCATCTAAATAAATCCGTCATCGCGAGAAGCGAAGCGACAAAACAATCCAGAGTGCGCGTAAACCGCTCTGGATTGCTTCGCTCCGCTCGCAATGATGAACAGATTGGAGACACATTATGGCCGGGCCGCTGAAGGGTATCAGGATCATCGAGTTTGCGGGCATTGGTCCCGGTCCATTCTGCGGCATGATGCTCGCCGACCATGGCGCCGAGGTGATCCGGATCGATCGCCCCGGCGGCTTCATGGACCCGCGCGATCCACTCAGTCGCAACCGCACGTCGATCGTGCTCGATATGAAGAAGCCGGAAGCGGTGCAGATTGCGCGCGATCTGTGCAAAAGCGCCGACGGGGTCATCGAGGGCTATCGGCCCGGCGTGATGGAGCGGCTCGGGCTTGGGCCCGAGGTGCTGCTCGCCGACAATCCGAAGCTCGTGTATGGCCGCATGACCGGCTGGGGGCAGTTCGGTCCCTATGCGCAGGCGGCGGGGCACGACATCAACTATATCTCGCTGTCGGGGGTGCTCCACGGCATCGGGCGTGCGGGCGAAAAGCCGGTTCCGCCGGCCAATTACGTCGGCGATTTCGGCGGCGGCGGCATGATGCTGGCCTTCGGCATGTCGAGCGCGCTCGTCCACGCCGCGCGCACTGGCGAGGGTCAGGTGATCGACTGCGCGATGACCGATGGTTCGGCCTTGCTCGCGGGGATGAGCTGGTGGTTCCACGCGGCCGGGAGGCTGCAGGATCAGGCGGGCGTCAACATGCTCGACGGCGGCGCGCATTTCTATGACAGCTATGCCTGCGCCGATGGCAAGTTCATCTCGATCGGGTCGATCGAGCCGCAATTCTATGCGCTGCTGCGCGAAAAGACGGGGCTGACCAACGATCCCGACTTCGATGCGCAGATGGACCCGTCGCAATGGGGGCCGCTCAAGGACAAGCTGACCGCATTGTTCAAGACGAAGTCACGCGACGAATGGTGCGCGATCATGGAGATGACCGACGTCTGCTTCGCGCCGATCCTGTCGCTGAGCGAGGCGCCGCAGCATCCGCACAATGTCGAGCGCGAAACCTTCTTGACCGTTGGCGGGGCGATCCAGCCGGCACCCGCGCCGCGTTATTCGGTGACGGTCAACGATACGCCGCGGCCCGCGCCGTCGGTTGGCGGGGACGGCGATGCCGTGCTGTCGGGTCTGGGCTATGATGCAGGGACGATCGCGGCGCTGCGCGACGGCGGCGCGGTGCGCTGACGCTCAGGCGCCGCGCGCGGTCATCGCTTCCCAGAGGCCGCGCCCGCCGAGGTCCGCGACATGGCGGCCGAGGCGCTGCGCCCAATAGGCATCGTTGCCATGGGCGCCGCGCCAGCGCATCAGCGGGACGGTGACGCGGTGGAGGTCATATTCCTCGGTAAAGCCGATGGCGCCGTGAACCTGATGCGCAATCGCGGTGACGACGCCGACCGCGCGATTGGCGCGCAGCTTCGCCGCGGCAATTTCAAAGTCGGCGGCGGCCGTATCGAGGTTCGCCGCATCGAGCCGCGTCGCGAGCGCCGCCGCTACCGCCTCGACCGCGCGGACCTCGCACGCCATCACCGCGAGCGATTGCTGCACCGCCTGGAACTTGCCCAGCGGACGGCCGAATTGCTGGCGGGTGTTCACATGCTCGATCGACAGCGCGAGCGCCCGCCCCATCGCGCCCGCCATCAGGCTGACGGTCGCCGCGGGTTGTAGCGCGTCGCCGGCGATCAGTTCGGCGACCGGAAGATCGGGAGCCAGCACGCCCGCGATCTGCAACACCGCATTCGCATCGCCCCAATCGCCGCCGAAACCGCCCTGCTCTTCCGGCACGAGCAGCAGCCCGAAGCCTGCTTCCTCGACCGGAGCGATCCCCGCCGTCGCGGCCTCGGCGAAGACCGCGCGCGCAGTGTCGCAAAGCATATCGCGCGCCGCGCTCACCGAAGGCCCAATCCGCGGGCGATGATCCCGCGGATCACCTCGCGCGTACCGCCACGCAGCGAAAAGCTGGGCGACGCGATGAGCAACGCGCGCAGCAGTTTCGCCAGATCGTCGCTGTCATTCCATCCGCAGTCGACGATCGCCTGTATCCGCCGCGGCATATCCTGTTCGAAGGCATTACCGAGTTCCTTGACTACCGATGCCTCGACCATCGGATCCTCGCCCGCTGCGAGTTTCGCCGCTGTCGACATCGAGAGTTGGCGCAACGTCCACATTTCGGCGGTGAGTTCGCCGATCAGCGTGGCGACCGCCGGGTCGGGGTCGGGGCCCGCCGCATCGATCAGCGCGACAAGCAGCGCATGGCTCGACAGATAGCGTTCAGGTCCCGAGCGTTCGAGCCCGAGTTCGGCGGTGACTTGTTGCCACCCCTGCCCGCGTGTCCCGACCAATGCGCCATGCGGCACCAGCACATCGTCGAAAAAGACCTCGTTGAAGTCATGATGGCCCGCCATGTCGATGATCGGGCGGATCGTGATGCCGGGGGTGTCGAGGTCGATCAGCAACTGGCTGAGCCCCGCGTTACGCTCGCTGCCTTCCTCGGTCCGTACCAGCGTCAGCATGATATGCGAGAAATGCGCGCCGGTAGTCCAGATCTTCTGGCCGTTGATGCGCCACCCTTCGGCTGTTTCGCGCGCCGTCGTTTGCACCGCCGCAAGATCGGATCCGGCCCCCGGTTCAGACAGGCCGATACAGGCGTAGAGCTCACCCTTCGCGATGCCGGGCAGGTAACGCTCGCGCTGCTCCTCGCTGCCATAGCGCAGGATGAGCGGGCCGGTCTGGCGGTCGGCAATCCAGTGCGCGCCGACGGGTGCCCCCGCCGCGAGCAATTCTTCGATCACGACATAGCGTTCGAGCGGGTGGCGATCGCCGCCGCCGTAGCGCTTCGGAAATGTCATCCCGACATAGCCCGCCGCGCCGAGCGCGCGGCTGAAACCGGCATCAAAACTCGCCCAGCAATTCGCCCGCGCAACGACGTCGCCTTGCGGCTGGTTCGCTGCAAGCCAGCCCCGCAAATCGGCGCGCAGTGCAGCAACGTCGCCGGGCGGATCGAAAGGATAGAGCGCAAAGCCTTGCATGTCGCACCAGCCATGCAATAGCTTTGGTTAGGCAGCAAAGGATAATTGACGATGGGCGAATTTCTGAGTGTCGAGCGGCGGGGCAAGATCGCGATCCTGACGATGATCAAGCCCGAGAGCATGAATGCGATCGGCACGCATGAAGACTGCCAGGACATAATCGATACGCTGCGCGCGCTCGGCGACGACCGCAGCGTCAGCGCCATCATCCTGACGGGCAGCGGCAAGGCGTTCAGCGCCGGCGGCAACCTCAAGGGCATGCAGGACCGCACCGGCATCGGCGTGCTCGACCAGCCCGATTCCACGCGCGCCAATTACCGCAAGGGCGTGCAGGCGGTGATCCGCGCGCTGATGGACTGCGAAGTGCCGATGATCGCCGCGGTCAACGGCCATGCGATCGGTCTCGGCGCCGACCTTGCCTGCACCTGCGACATCCGCATCGCCGCCGAGAGCGCAAAGTTCGCGTGCAGCTTCATCAAGGTCGGGATCGTCCCCGGCGACGGCGGCGCCTGGCTGCTCCAGAAGATACTCGGCTATCCGCGCGCCGCCGAACTGTTCCTGACCGGCGACCGCTTTGACGCCGCGCAGGCAAAGGAATATGGTCTGGTCACGGACGTCGTGCCCGACGCGGAACTGCTCGACCGCGCGATCGCCATCGCCGAGCGGATCGTCTGCAACCCGCCCCGCGCACTGCGTTTGACGAAGCGTTTGCTGCGCGAGGCACAGCACAGCCGGATGAGCGATATTTTGGAACTGAGCGCAGCCTATCAGGCGATCGTCCACGAAACCGCGGATAACCGCGAGGCGATCAACGCGTTCGTCGAAAAGCGTCCCCCGGTGTTTACAGGAGAATGATGATGATTGCCGAGCGAGTCCTGCCACTGGCCGGCGTCCACAATTTCCGGGACTATGGCGGTTACGCGGTCGAGGGCGGCGGGCGATTGCGCGACGGGATGCTGTGGCGGTCCGCGCATCATGAGGCGGCGACCGACGATGATCTGGACGCCCTCGATACGCTCGGGCTCGAAACGGTGATCGACCTGCGCGGCGATGACGAGCGTGAGATGCACCCGTGCCGGCGCTCGGAGAATTTCTCGGCGCGTGTGCTGTTTGCAGGCGGCGTGACCGCCGGCCTTGCCCCGCATCTTCAGGCGGCAGGCGGCACGATCGATGTTGAGACGGCACGCGACCGGATGATCGATACCTATGCCGGCATGCCCTATCGCCCGGCGCTCGTCGCGACGCTGCGCCTCTATCTTTCGGCGCTCGCCGAATATGATGCGCCGAGCCTTGTGCACTGCGTCGCCGGCAAGGATCGCACCGGTTTTGCGGTCGCGATCGTCCACCGGCTGCTGGGGGTGCATGAGGACGATCTGATGCAGGATTATCTTCTCACGAACACGGCAGGCAAGATCGAGGAACGCATCGCACAGGGCGCCGCGCATATCCGCTCGCGCTATGGCGCCGAGATTCACGACGACGCGATTCGCGCGCTGATGTCGGTCAATCCTTCCTATCTCGACGCCGCATTGGCCACGGTGCGCCGCGACCATGGCGATATCCCGACCTATGCGGAGGCGGTGCTGAACTTCACCCCCGAAATGCGCGAGGCATTGGTCGACCGGCTGGTGGTTTAGCGCATTCGTCGCCCCCGCGCAGGCGGGGGCCGTTGTCGGCATTACGCTATATCTCCAGCGGCCCCGCCTTCGCGGCGGCGACGATCATTTCCAATTGCCCCGCACCAATACGCCGCCCTTCACCACGGCGTCGACGCTTTCGAGCTGGCGCACATCGGCCAGCGGGTCGCCATCGACCGCGACGATATCGGCGTAGCGGCCGACCGCGATCGCGCCGACGTCCCTTTCACGACCGAGCGCCTCGGCGGCGGTTTTCGTCGCGGCCTGGATCGCTTGCAGCGGGGTCATGCCGTACTCGACCATGACGCGGAACTGCTTGCCGACGTCGCCATGCGGCATCACGCCCGCATCCGAGCCGAACACCATGCGCACGCCCGCCCTCACCGCCTTGCGGAAATTGTCTCGCTGGATCTGCGCGATTTCGCGGTCCTTGCGGAGATTATCCTCGAGCACGCCATTCTTTGCGCCTTCGGCCTGCGTATATTCGGTGTTGTAAATATCCATCGAGAACCACACCGGACGCTTGCGCGCCACCGCCACGCGGATTCCTTCATCATCGACGAGGCTGACATGCTCGATCGTGTCGATGCCCGCGGCGATCGCGGCGCGGATGCCCTCGGCGCCATGCGCGTGCGCCGCGACGCGCAGGCCCCATTGATGCGCCTCATCGGCGATCGCGGCGAGTTCCTTTTCGGACACCTGCAACTGGCCCGGCTCGGTGTTGCGCGAAAAGACGCCGCCGGTCGCGCAAACCTTGATCACCTCGGCGCCATATTTGCGCTGGCGGCGGACTTGGTAGCGCAGCTCGTCGGGCGTGTCGCCGATCCCCTCTTCCTTGCCGTCCTTCTTCTCGAGGCTCGGTGGAAGATAGGTGCTGTCGCAATGCCCCCCGGTCGCGCCCAGCGCATAGCCCGCGGGCACGATGCGCGGCCCGGTGGCATAGCCGGCGTCGATCGCCTGCTTGAGCCCGATGTCGTTGCGGTCGGATGAGCCGACGTTGCGCACCGTGGTGAAGCCCGCGCCGAGCATGTCGTTCGCATTCTTGACCGCGGTCATGCCCCAGAAGCTGTCGGTGAATTCGAGCCCGCGATAGCCGCCGATATCGGCGGGTCCGTCGAGGTGGACGTGCATGTCGATCAGGCCCGGGAGCAGCGTCTTGTCGCCGAGATCGATATGCTTGACGTCCGCCCCCCAACGCACCGTGCGTGCGTCGGCGATATTGGTGATGCGGCCGTCGCCGCCGACGAAGATCGCGGGAAACTCGACCGCCTTGCCGGTCAGCACGTCGATATAGCGCGCGGCGGTGATGACGGTCTGGCCGGCATCTTCCTGCGCCTTTGCGGGGGCGATTGCCGCGGCAAAAAGCGCCGTCGAACCCAAAGCGATTCCTCGCAGAAAACCGCCTAACTTCACTCGCGATTGCATGTTTACCCCGCCTGCTGATGGTGCCCGCAAACTAGATGGCAAACCGCCGCAAAATAGGACAGCGGAAAATGCGTCAGGCGGCCGTCGGGTGTTTCGCGACCCACCAGGCGCCGAGCAAGGCGAAGGCCGCGCCCAGCATCGTGCCGCCCGCGATGTCGCTCGCCCAATGGACGCCGAGCATGATGCGCGAGAAGGCGTTGAGGACGATCATCGCGGCGGCGAGCGCCCAGGCGAAGGGCCGCCAGCGCGGCGGCGCGAGCCAGGCGAGGAGGAGGTAGACGACCGCCGCACTCGTCGCGTGCCCGCTCGGATAGGAAAAGCTCGTCTGATGGTCGAGGTGATCGATCAGGCCGGGCCGCGCGCGGGCGAAGCCGAGCTTGAGCAGGCTGGAGGCGAGGTTGGAGAGCAGCGACGCGCCGCCGAGCGCGATCGCGCAACGCGGGCCGCACCAGTGCCAGACGAGCCCGCACAGCAGGATGACGATGATCCAGCGCGGCGTGCCGCCGCCAATCCAGCTGGCCCATTGCATGAAGGAGACGAAGGCGGGGCTGCTTTCGCCGATGCGGAGCGACAGGGCGTGCGAGATTCGCCAGTCGGCGGCCTGCGTCCATCCCGCGCCGACCGCTAGGCCGAGCAGGATGACGGCCGTGAGGAGCGCGACCGCCAAGATAGGAAAGCGACAGGCTCCGGCGTTCACAATTCCCCCTTCGTCATTGCCGCGAAGGCGGGAATCCCGCTTCCTTGCGCTAACAAAGCGGGACCCCAGCCTTCGCGCGACTGACGAGAATATAGTGGATCAAATGTGCAGCGGCCGTCCAAACGCCGCCAACACGCCCTCATGCATCGTTTCGCTGAGCGTCGGATGCGGGAAGACGGTGCCGATGAAATCATCCTCCACCAGCTCGGCGGTCTTGCCGATCGTATAGCCCTGAATGAGCTCGGTGACCTCGGCGCCGATCATGTGCGCGCCGAGCAACTCGCCGGTCTTGGCGTCGAACACGGTCTTGGTGAAGCCTTCGGACTCGCCCAAGGCAATCGCCTTGCCGTTGCCGATGAAGGGGAAGGTGCCGGCCTTGACCTCGTAACCGAGTTCCTTCGCCTTTGCTTCGGTCAGTCCGACGCTGGCGATCTGCGGGCGGCAATAGGTGCAGCCGGGGATGTTGCGCGGGTCCATCGCGTGCGGATGATTGCCCGCGATCGCCTCGACCGCGATCACCGATTCGTGCATCGCCTTGTGCGCGAGCCACGGCGGCGCGGTGACGTCGCCGATCGCCCAGATGCCGGGGACGTTGGTGCGGCACATCGCGTCGGTGTCGATATGGCCCTTGGTCGTCTTCACGCCCAAGGCTTCGAGCCCGATATTCTCGGTGTTCGGGACGATGCCGATCGCGACGATCGCATGGCTGAACTCGGCGCTTTCGGTCTTGCCGTCCTTCGTCTTGATCTTCGCGGTGACACCGCTCGCGGTCGCCTTCAGTTCCTCGACGCCGGCGCCGGTGAAGATCGTCATGCCCTGCTTCTTGAGCTGCTTTTCAAGGAAGGCCGAGACGTCGGCATCCTCGACGGGGACGAGCCGGTCGAGCATTTCGACGACGGTCACGTCGCAGCCCATGTCGCTGTAGAAGCTCGCGAACTCGATTCCGATCGCGCCCGATCCGATGACGAGCAGCTTCTTGGGCATTTCGGGCGGGACGAGCGCGTGGCGATAGGTCCAGATGCGCTTGCCGTCGGCGGGTGCGAACGGCAGGTCGCGCGCGCGCGCGCCGGTCGCGACGATGATATTCTTCGCGGAAAGGGTCTCGGTCCCCTTCTCGCCCTTGACCTCCAGCTTGCCCGGCGCAGTCAGCTTGCCCTCGCCCATATGCACGGTGATCTTGTGCTTCTTCATCAGGAAGGCGACGCCCTGGCTGAGTTGCTTCGCGACGCCGCGGCTGCGCTTCACCACCGCATCGATGTCGGCGCTGATCTGCTGCGCGATCAGGCCATAATCGCCCGCATGCTGCATATAATGATATATTTCGGCCGAGCGCAGCAGCGCCTTGGTCGGGATGCAGCCCCAGTTGAGGCAGATACCGCCGAGATTCTCGCGCTCGATGATCGCGGTTTTGAGACCGAGCTGCGCCGCGCGGATCGCCGCGACATAGCCGCCGGGGCCCGAACCGAGGACGATGAGGTCGTAGTTGGTGTCAGCCAAGATTTGCTCCATTATCAATCCCCTCTCCCTTCAAGGGAGAGGGAGGGGCCCATTGCCTAGCAATGGGAGGGTGAGGGTCCGAGAGCGCGGCAAGGATCGCCGTCAACACTCCGGACAGATTTCCAGTCACTTCGTTGTTCCAGACGCGAAGCACACGATAGCCCTTATCTTCGAGGAAGGCGTCAGGGGCCGCATCGGTTTGCGATTCAGCATGCTGCGATCCATCGACCTCGACGATCAGCCGCCGCTCTTGGCAGACGAAATCCGCGATGAACGGGCCAATCGGTTGCTGCTTGCGAAATTTGAACCCTCCTAGGCGCCGGTCCCGCAGGGTGCCCCAAAGCTTCTTTTCCTGATCAGTGAGCCTGCGGCGCAGCGATTTGGCGCGTTCCAGCGTCTGCTTTGAGTAGCCTGCCGTCACGCCCTCACCCTCCCACGCGCTGGCGCGCGCGGGCCCCTCCCTCTCCCTTAAAGGGAGAGGGGTGCATTACGCCACCAGCCCCAGCGGGTTCTCCACCAGTTCCTTGAAGGTCTTCATCAGCAACGCGCCATCGGCGCCGTCGATCGCGCGGTGGTCGAAACTGCCGGTCGCTGACATCACCGTCGCGATCGCGAGCGCGTCGTCGACCACATAGGGCCGCTTCTCGCCCGCGCCGATCGCCATGATCATCGCCTGCGGCGGGTTGATCACCGCGGTGAACTGCTTGATCCCCATCATGCCCATGTTCGAGATCGAGGCGGTGCCGCCTTGATACTCGCTGGGCTGGAGCTTGCCTTCCTTCGCCTTGGCCGCAAGCTCGGACATTTCGGTCGAGATTTTCGACATCGATTTGCCGCCCGCGTCAACGATGATCGGAGTGATCAGGCCGCCGGGGATGCTGACCGCGACCGAGATGTCGGCGCGCTTGTACTGGCGCATCACATCGCCGCCGAAGCTGACGTTGCACGCCGGCACGCGTTCGAGCGCGACCGCGAGCGCCTTGATCAGCATGTCGTTGACGCTGAGCTTGACGCCGCGGCTTTCGAGGCTGGCGTTGAGTTCGCCGCGCAGCTTCAAAAGCGCGTCGAGGCGGATATCGACGGTGAGATAGATGTGCGGCGATTCCTGCATCGACTGGCTCAGACGGCGCGCGATCGTCTTGCGCATGCCGCTGAGCTTTTCGTCCTCGTGCGGGATGCCGAAATCGGGGATCGCGCCCGCGGCTGCCGGTGCGGGGGTTGCTGCCGGAGCCGCGGCGGGAGTCGGCGTCGAGGTTGCGGCGGGCGCCGCAGCGCGCGCAGGCGCCCCTTCGAGGTCGGCCTTGACGATGCGACCGCCGGGGCCGGTGCCCGTCAGCGTTTTGAGGTCGATGCCCTGTTCGGCGGCAAGACGCTTGGCGAGCGGGCTGGCTTTGATCCGGTCGCCATCTTTCGTCGTCCCAGCGGAAGCTGGGACCGCTGGCGTCGGCGCACTCAAGGGAGCGGCCCCAGCTTGCGCTGGGGCGACGTCTTTGGCGGGGGCCGAAGTCGGTGCTTCGACCTTCGGTTCAGCTGCGGGAGTGGGAGCGGGCGCCGGCGCGGCCTTGGCACTCGACGCGTCCTCGTCCTCACCCGCGATCACCGCGATCACGGTGCCGACCTTCACATTGTCGGTGCCTTCGGCGACGAGAATTTGCGCAACCGTGCCTTCGTCGACCGCCTCGAACTCCATCGTCGCCTTGTCGGTCTCGATCTCGGCGAGCAGGTCGCCCGACTTGACCGTATCGCCTTCCTTCACCAGCCATTTGGCGAGGGTGCCCTCCTCCATCGTCGGCGAGAGAGCGGGCATTTTCAATTCGATTGGCATGTCTAGGCTTGTCCCTGTCAGTCTTGCAGGCGGGGCCTGCCGCTACGGATTCTTCTTCGCCATAAGCCCTGTACCGATCAAGGTCCAGCGGGCCGGCTTGCGTTTCATACGAATGTGACGCACTCTTTGG
Organism: uncultured Sphingopyxis sp.; assembly: GCA_966250105.1. Taxonomy (GTDB): domain Bacteria; phylum Pseudomonadota; class Alphaproteobacteria; order Sphingomonadales; family Sphingomonadaceae; genus Sphingopyxis. Next base: position 108,648 of record CBINGC010000002.1, read on the forward strand.
GCCAAGCAAAAACACGAGGGGTCGGGGTGATGCGGACATATCTGGTGGTGATTGACGACAGCCCGGAGGCGGCGCTGGCGCTGCGCTTCGCGGCGCGGCGCGCGGCTCGGACGGGCGGCGGCGTCATCGTGCTCGCGATCATTCCGCCGCATGATTTCGTCGCCTTTGGCGGCGTCCAGGCGACAATCGAGGCCGAAGCGCGCGAGCACGCCGAGGAATTGGTCGCGACGGCGGCCGATGCGGTCGTTCAGGAAGCCGGCCTGACGCCGCAGATTTTGATCAAATCGGGAAAGCCCGTGGAGGTCGTGCGCGAGTTGATCGGCGCAAGCGACGAGATCGCCGCGCTGGTCCTCGCAACGGCGCCGTCGGGAGCCCCGGGGCCGCTGGTCACGCATTTCACCGGACAGGATGCGGGGACCCTCCCCTGTCCGGTGATGCTGGTGCCGGGCGGGATCGATATCACCCGGCTCGATGCGCTGAGTTAGGCCGCGGCAACGCGCGGCCCCGCCGCGTCCTTCCATTCGAGGATCGCGAAGCCGAGCACGGCGAAGGCCTGGGCAACGACGACCGCGATGCCGAGGCCCGTCATCTGGGCGGCAAAGGTCGCGACGACCGCGAAGCTCGCGGCGACCCAGCCGAGATTGCCGAGCGCGATCAGCTTGACCAGCGCCGGGTTCGGCACCTTCTGCAAAGCGGCGACGACCATCAGCAGCGCGGCGGCGAGGCAGATCCAGCCGCCAACCGCGACGATATTCGCGGGCAGGCCGAGTAGCGCGCCGACCGGCGCGGCGGCGAGCAGGCCGATGGCGAAAACGCCCGTGCAGGTGACGGCGTCGGCGATGAGGATATTCTTGAGACTACGGATCGACATGGTGATTCTCCTTTCGACCCGCCTCAATTGGACCCCCGAGTGAATGGCGTCGATTACGCGCGAGGTAATGGAAAAACCGAAGGCCGGGGTATAGCGGACGTTACGAAGGAGAATGACGATGAAACCCGCTTCCCTCGGCGAACAGCTCCGCGAATGGCGTGTCCGGCGCCGGATGAGCCAGATGGACCTCGCGCTCGATAGCGAGATTTCGACGCGTCACCTGAGCTTTATCGAAACGGGCCGTTCGAAGCCGAGTGCGGCGATGTTGCAACGGCTCGCCGATTGCCTCGAAGTGCCGCACCGCGCGCGCAACGCGCTGCTGCTCGCGGGCGGCTATGCTCCCGACTATCAGGAACGACCGCTCGACAGCGCCGAAATGGCGGCGATGAAGGCGATCGTCGAACATGTGCTGAAGGGACATGAGCCCTATCCCGCGCTCGCGGTCGATCGCCACTGGAACATGGTCGCGGCGAATGCCGCGGTCGCGTTGCTGATGCAGCTCGCGGCGCCCGAATTGTTCGAACCACCGGTCAATGTGCTGCGCGTCGCGATGCACCCAAAGGGGCTCGCGCCGCATATCGTCAATCGCGGCGAATGGCGCGCGCATCTGCTCGAACGGCTCGATCATCAGATCGATGCGAGCGCCGATGCCGGGTTGATCGCGCTGCGCGAGGAGCTTGCGGGCTATAGCGACGGCGCGGCGGGCGATCAGGGCAGCGCGGCGAACGGCATCGCGGTGCCGCTGATCCTCGACACGCCAATGGGCCAGATCCGCTTTGTGTCGACCGTGACGATCTTCGGTACGCCGGTCGATATCACATTGTCGGAGCTGGCAATCGAAGCCTTCTTCCCCGCCGATGCCGAGAGCGCGGCTGTGTTGCAGGCGATGGCGGGAGACTAACCCGGTCGCCCCCGACGGCGGGGGCCGGTGTCGGCCTTGCGCTACCTCTTCAGCGGCCCCCGCCTTCGCGGGGGCGACGGCGAAACGTTTTAGCGCCGCTTGCCTTTATGCTTGATGTTCGCCGGACGCCCGCGCTTGCCGACCATATGCTTGCCCGCCCTATCTTTCCCGGCACCCTTTGCGGGCTTCTTCAGCCCATCGCGGCGCGGCGGGCGGTTCCGGAAGCCGCCTTCGGGCGCGTCGGGCAGTTCGAAGCGCAGCGCGCCGCTGATCGGGTTGGCATCCATCAGCCTCAGGTCGAGCCGCTGCCCGACCGTGAAGCTCACTCGGCCATGCTCGCTGTCGAGGCTGCGCGCCGCCTCGTCATAGAAAAAGCGTTCGCTGCCCAGCGTCGACACCGGCACCAGCCCGTCACCGCCCAGTCCGTCGACCGTGGCGAAAAAGCCGAATGGCTGCACCCCGGTGATCCGCGCCGCGACGATCTCGCCGGTTTTCGTCGCGAGATAGGCGGCGACATAGCGATCGACGGTTTCGCGTTCGGCTTCCATCGCGCGGCGCTCCAGCGCGCTGATCGCCTCGCCGATGCGCGACAGGCCCTTGGCGTCGGCCTCGCCCAGCCCCGTCCGCGCCGGCAGGTCCTTGACCTTCCCCGGCACTTCGAGGCGGTAACCGTCGACGAGGGCGCGGTGGACGATCAGGTCGGCGTAGCGGCGGATCGGCGAGGTGAAATGCGCGTAGGAGCCGAGGGCAAGGCCGAAATGTCCCGCGTTGGCCGGGCCGTAATAGGCCTGCGTCTGACTGCGCAGGATCGCCTGCATGATCTCAGGCAACCGATCGTCCTCCGAGAAGCCGTCGATCAGGCGGTTGAACACCGCAGGGGTAATCACCTGCCCGAGCGCGAAACTCTGTTCGAAAGTTTCGAGATAGTCTTTCAGGCTGACGAGCTTCTCGCGGCTCGGCGGCTCGTGGATGCGGTACATCACCGGCGACTTCTTCGCCTCGAGCGCTTTTGCTGCCGCGACGTTCGCCGCGATCATATAATCCTCGATCAGCCGCATCGAATCGAGCCGGTCGCGGACGCGGATTTCGGCAATGCCGCCCTGCTCGTCGAGGATCACCTGCCGTTCGGGCAGGTCGAGATCGAGCGGTGCGCGCGCCGCCCGCGCCTTCGCCAGCAGCGCCCAGCACGCCCACAAATTGCGGAGCGTCGCGAGCACATCGGCGTCCCATTCATCGCGCGGCACGTCCGCGTCATAGGCCGCCTGCGCATGTTCATAGGCGATGTTCGCGCGCAGCCGGACGAGTGCGCGCGCAAAGCGCCATGACGTCACCTTACCATGCCGGTCGATGACGAGATGGCACGCCATCGCAGCGCGATCCTCCCCGGCTTTCAGCGAGCAAACACCCGCCGACAGCGGTTCGGGAAGCATCGGCACGACCTGGTCGGGAAAATAGACGCTGTTGCCGCGCCGCCGCGCCTCGCGATCGAGCGCGCCGTCGGGGCGAACATAGAAGCTGACGTCAGCGATCGCGACGATCGCGCGGAAACCGCCCTTGTTGCCCGGATCCTCGTCGGGGATCGCCCAGACGGCATCGTCATGGTCGCGCGCATCTATCGGATCGATCGCGACGATCGGCAGGTCGCGCAGATCCTCGCGCCCCTCGGGGGCGAGCGGCAGCTTCGCCGCTTTCTCCGCCTCAGCGAGCGTTTCGCCGTCGAAGACGTGCGGAATCTCGTGCCGCGCGATCGCGATCATGCTCAGCGATTTGGGCGCGAAGGGATCGCCGATGCGGTCGACGACCTTCGCCTTGATCGCCGGCCCCCGCCCCGTCAATTCGGCGCGCACGAGATCGCCGATATTTGCGTCGCCCTTGTCCGCGACCGCGAAGTCGTAACGCGCGCGCTTGTCGGCGGGGCGCAACCAGGTCATCGGCTTGCCGCCGGGACCGACATCCTCGACGAGCACGCCGATGACCATTTCGGCGCTCGCTGCCAAGCGCTTCATCGGGTGCGCAACATGACCGCTGCCGCGTTCCTCGGTTCGCGCGAGGATACGGTCGCCGACGCCGAGCGCACCCTTTCTCCCCTGCTCCATCACACGCAGGCGCGGCGCGGGGCCGGCCGCTTCCCAGCGTTCGGGCACGGCCCAGACATTGCTGCCTTCGATCGCCGCAACGCGCAGCACCGTCACGCGCGGCAACCCGCCATGCTTGTGGAAGGCGCGGCCGGGCGCCAGATCGACGAGCCCCTCGTCGGTCATATCCTTGAGCAGCGCCTTCAGCGCGATCTTGTCATTGCCATGAAGCGCGAAATGCTTGGCGATCTCGCGCTTTCCGACGGGCTGATCGGACGCGGTGATGAAGTCGAGAATCTGTTGGCTGCTGGGCAAGCCGGGCGTAATATTCGAACGTTTTTTCATTGTCCGGCGGATATAAGCGTGCCGGCTAGCTTTACCAAGCGATAGCGCGCAATTTGATCCTCTCAGCCATAGGCGATCCAGCGCCCCGACGCCCCCGCCGCGAGCCACAGGAGCAGCGACGCCGCGGCCATCGCCTGCGCCGGGCGGGGCGCCCCATCCGTCCAGCGCATCATCCGTGTATTCCATGCCCACCGGAACGCAGCGGCGTTCGCCAGCGCCGCGACGATGAGGATCAATTTTCGTTCGAAAATGGCCGACCGCGCCAGCGCCGCGGCGTCGGCGGCGAACAGGATGATGCCGCTGGCCACCATCAGGAGCAGCCCCGCGACGGCAATCGGCGTCAGCGCGCGCGACAGCTCCGCCATCGGTAGCCTCCGCCACAGGCCCATGACCCGCAGGTCGACGACGCCGATCCCGCCGACCAGCATGACCAGGCCCAGCAGGTGCAGCGTGTTAGCGACGGGATAGACCAGCGCCGACCCGCGCGACCATGGCCCGATGCCCAAGGTATCGAGCCACGCCGCGGCGGCGGTCAGAACGGGCTCCATGCGACCTCGCTCAGCGCAGCTCGACCGTCTTCTTGCCGATCATCACGCGCTCGATCCGCATTTCGGGGGCGCCGTCGCGGCGGAGATAGCCGGTCAGGCGAAAACGTTTGCCAGGCTCGATCTCGGCGCGCGTCAGACCGCGCGCCTCCATGCGGCCAACCGGTGCCAGGATAACGTCCCACACCTTGCCCTTCCAGCGCATCTTCGCGCTACCATGCGGGTTTCCCCACGACAGTTCGGAAAAAGACGCGGTCAAGGTGACCGGCTTGGTTTCGTCATAGGACGACCAGCCATGGTGCGCCGCGACGGGAAGCGCGGTCACGGCCAACGTCGCCGCCGCGATCAACAGAGGATATCGCATCGACAGTCTCCTTCGAGCCCCTCGGCGCGAAGGCTAAAGACCTATAGCCCTCCATGCAAGCGCGTCGCCGTTCAATAGGTTCGCCCGATCAGTACACGCTCGACCGCCGGTTCGCCGGTGAAGAAGCAGGCGCCGTCCGCGGGCGCAGCGTCGAGCGGCGTGTTGCGCATCGTTAGCTTGAGCGCCTTGAGCTGTTCGACGATCCCGTCGAGCGCCGCCCCGCTCGGCCGCGACCATTGCACCTCGGCCCAACCGACGAACTTGTCGTCGCCGGCGAAATGCGCCTTTAGATCGGTAACGTCGCGGCGGATATTGGTCTGGAGCCGCTCTTTCGCTTCGGCATGAAGATTGAACTGGATGTTTTCGAGCATCGCCACCGCGTCGGCGACGAAATCACCTTTCGCGATGAACGCCGAGTTGAGCTTGCCGTCGTCCTTGTAGAGCTGGTCGCGGCGGATGACCGCGACATTGCCCCCCGCGACATCGCGCGGGCCGACCTCGACGATGATCGGGGCGCCCTTCTTGACCCAGCCCCAACGCTTGGTCTGCGCCTTGTTCGCGCCGGTGTCGAACAGCACACGGAGGGGTTCGCGGAAGGCGTCGAGCGCCTTGAGCTGTTTTTCGAGGTCGCGGCAATAATCGAGGATTGCGGCATCCTCGTCATTGTCGCGGAGCATCGGCACGATGACGATCTGGTGCGGCGCGACGCGCGGCGGACAGCGCAGCCCATCGTCGTCGCCATGCGTCATGATGACGCCGCCGATCATGCGGGTCGAGGTGCCCCAACTCGTCGTGTGGCACAGGCTGTGGCCGCCGTCCTTATCCTGGTAGCGGATATTCGCCGCTTCGGCGAAACCGGTGCCGAGATAGTGCGAGGTGCCGGCCTGCAGCGCCTTGCCGTCCTGCATCATCGCTTCGATCGAATAGGTCGCGACGGCGCCCGGAAACCGCTCGTTCTCCGGCTTCTCACCCGCGACAACCGGCATCGCGAGCACGTCCTCGGCAAAGGCGCGGTACATTTCAAGCGCGCGCAGCGTCTCGGCCATCGCATCGTCTTTGTCGGCGTGCGCGGTATGGCCTTCCTGCCACAAAAATTCGCTGGTGCGCAGAAACATGCGCGTGCGCATTTCCCAGCGCACGACATTGGCCCACTGGTTGACCTTCAGCGGCAGGTCGCGCCAGCTCTGCACCCAGCGGCTCATCGCCGACCCGATCACCGTTTCCGAGGTCGGGCGGACGATCAGCGGCTCCTCGAGCTTCGCTTCCGGATCGGGAACAAGCTTGCCCTTCCCGTCCGCGATCAGCCGGTGATGGGTGACGACCGCCATTTCCTTCGCGAAACCATCGACATGGTCGGCTTCCTTCTCAAAGAAGCTCAAGGGAATGAAGAGCGGGAAATAGGCGTTCTGAACGCCGGCATCCTTGATCGCGGCGTCCATCACGGTCTGGATGCGTTCCCATATGCCATAGCCCCACGGCTTGATCACCATGCAGCCGCGCACCCCCGATTCCTCGGCGAGGTCGGCCTCGGCAATGACGTCCTGATACCAGGCCGCGAAGTCGGCCTGACGGGTTACGCTGAGCGCATGCTTGATCATATGTCCTGTTTTCTGTGCTTTTGGGGCGGAAGAGCGGCCCCGGTTACCTTCGGTCGCTACTTCTTTTGGGCGAGTGCAGCCTTGAGCTCGGCGATTTCGGCCTTCAGCGCGGCGATCTCGGCATCCTTCGCCTTGCTTCCGCCGGCGCCTGGAATGAAGGCCCCCGCGGCCTGCTGGAACATCTCCATATTGCGGCGGGTGAGTTCGGCGAGCGGGTTCGCACCGAGCGCCCCTTCGAACGCCGAACGGACATCCTGCTGGTTCTTGCGAAACGCCGTCATCGAGGCTTCCAGATATTGCGGAACCATCGACTGCATCTTGTCGCCGTACATGCCGATCAGGTGGCGCAGGAAGTTGACCGGCAACAATGTCTCGCCGCGCGTTTCCTCGTCCATGATGATTTGCGTGAGGACATTATGCGTGATGTCCTCACCGCTTTTCGCATCGACGACGCGAAAATCGCGGCCGTCGCGGACCATCATGCCCAGATCGTCGAGCGTGATGTAACAGCTGCGTTCGGTATCATAGAGTCGCCGGTTGGCGTATTTCTTGATCGTGACGACGTCGCCTTCCGCCGCCCCCTTGGACTTCGCCATTTTTCCCCGCGCTCCTGCATCCCGGAACCATTGGCGACCGCGCCGCACCGGACCGGCTGCTGCAGTAGCATCAAATTATGATGCGTCGCAACAATCGCGGGCTCGAAGGGGCTTTCCGCAGCCATGCCGGGCGAATCGGTGGGAAGGAGGCCATCGATATCATGCGTGCCGGGATGACGGCGGCGCGTGCGTCCTGTCCAACGAAACACTCGGGCTGCCGCAGGCGCAGCGGCACCGGTGAAAAACCGAAATTTGCAATTTAGTTTCACACGAAACGTTGCTTGCGACATTGTAATACCTACAATGAAGTCTTTCTGGGCATTCATATCCTTCAAAGATAAGCATATTATCCGGGTCCTCTTCCGGACAGCATGCCTAACTGTTGCCTAAATAGCACAGGCGAAGCGTCATCAGCGAGGCATGACACAAAAATGCCATGTGGGGCTTGTGCTTGCGGTTTTTTTGCGTCTTCCTGTGGGCAATCCGTTCAATTTTCGATTTCGAACGGGCCAACCGGGGAGTTACATTGATGAAGAAGTCGCACCTGCTTTTGGGTGCTACCGCCTTTGCGGTAGCCATATCCGTGAGCCAGCCTGCGTTCGCCCAAGATGCCGCAACGGCGGAAGCCGCTCCGGCGGATGAGGCCACCAGCAGCGCTGACACGCAAGCCATCGTCGTCACCGGATCGCGCATTCGCCGCGACGAGTTTTCGGTCGCCGAACCGATCACGGTGATCACCGCCGAAGAAATCACGCAGGCCGGTTTCAACAGCGCGGCCGACGCGCTGCAGAGCAATGCCGTGACGCAGGGTTCGGGCCAGATCAACAATTTCTACGGTGGCTTTGTCACCGACGGAGGCACCGGCGCCAACACGCTCGGTTTGCGCAACCTTGGGCCGAGCCGCACGCTGGTTCTGCTTAACGGACGCCGCCTCGCACCCGGCGGTACGCGCGGCTCGGTTCTCGCGGCCGACCTTAACGTCCTTCCGACCGCGATCGTCAGCAGCATCGAGGTGCTGAAGGCGGGCGCGTCGTCGATCTATGGTTCGGACGCTGTTGCGGGCGTTGTCAACATCATCACCGACAACAAGCTTCGCGGCCTGCACATCGAAGGCCAGATCAACGTGCCCGAAGTCGGCGCCGGCGTCGACAAGCGCGTCGCGGCCTCGTTCGGTTTCGAAAGCGATCGCCTCAACATCATCGGCTCGGTCGAATATCGCAAGCGCAACAAGCTGTCGCGCAACGACGTGCCATGGCTCGACTGCCCGATCGGCGGCTATCTGACCGGCGAAGGCACGGAATTCGGATCGGGCGACGGTGTCGGCTTCGGCGGCAACCCGTGCTTTACGCTCGACAATGGCGGTGTGACGATCAACACGCTCGGTTATTCAACGCTGCAGTTTGACGAAAACGGCGATCCGTTCCTCGGCGGCGTTCCCGGCATCGGGCGCACTTCCGGTCAACCCGGCATCTTCAACCGCTTCGTTCCTGCGCCCGGTCAGACAACCGGCCCGTTCCCCGGTTTTCTCGGCGTCGGCACTTACGATCGCGACACGTTTGATCCTACCCAAGAAGAAGAGCCGCTGATTACCGAAGCGGAGATCTACACGGGCTATCTGTCGGGCACCTACAGCACCGATATTCTCGGCAGCGCGGAAATCTATGGCGAGGCGCTCGTTACGCGCCGCAAGTCGTCGTCGCCGCTGTATCGCCAGCTTTCGCTCGATTATGTCCAGGACAGTCCGCTGCTTCCCGCCGAACTGCGTGACGGCTATTTCCTCAATCCGAACGAAACGTCGGGCGGCCGGATCGTTGCAGCGCGCGGGTTCATCGGTTTCGGTCTCACCGATTCGAGGCAGCAGGTCGATTATGCCCGCGTTTCGGGCGGCATCCGCGGCGATTTTTTCCTGCCGCAGTGGCGCTATGACGCCTATATCGGCAAGTCCTGGAACGACGGTACCTATGAGATCGAGTCCTTCCTGATCGATCGCATGGCTCAGTCGCTCGACGCGGTAGACAATGGCGACGGCACGTTCAGCTGCGCCAGTGCCGCCACAAACCCGAACTGCGTTGCCGCGCCGGCGCTTTCCGCCGATGTGATCGGCGGCCGCTTGCCGCAGGATTTCAAGGACTGGATTCTCGTCAACACGATCGGCAAGACGAAGTTCCGCGAAACGACCTTCGCGTTCAACGTCGATGGTCCGCTATTCGCGATGCCCGGCGGCGACGTCCAGCTTGCGCTGGGTGCCGAATATCGCCGGCAAAGCATCAACGATCAGCCCGACGTGAACTCGCTCAACGGCAACCTGCTCGGCCTCACCGCCGCAACGCCGACGGTGGGCAAGGACAGCGTCAAGGAAATCTATGGCGAAGTTTTCGTCCCGATCCTTGCCGACACGCCCGGCTTCTACCGCCTCAACCTCACGGCTTCGGCCCGCTATACGGACTATAAGTCCTATGGCTCGGACACGACCTTCAAGGTCGCGGCCGAATGGGAACCGATCCGCGGCTTCGGTCTTCGTGCAAGCTATGGCACCTCGTATCGCGCTCCGGCGCTTGCCGAGCAGTTCCTCGGCGCGACGAGCGGCTTCTTGGGCGCCGGGACCGATCCGTGCGACGATTTGCCCGCACCGGGCGATCAGAACCCGAACGAGCAAATCATCGCGGCGAACTGCGCCTCGATCGGCCTGCCGGGGAATTTCCAGCAAACCAGCAGCATCACGACCTTCCGGGTCGGCGGTGCGGACGCGGGACTGGAAGCCGAAACCTCGAAGAACTGGTCGGTCGGTGTCGTCATCCGTCCCGTGCTGCCCGAATCGGTCGGTCAGCTCTCGCTGTCACTCGACTATTTCGACATTAAGGTCAGCAACGGCGTTGCGGATCTCGATGCCGGAACCATCCTGAACCGCTGCTACGGCGACGCGAACTTCAATCCAAACGAAGGATTCTGCCGCTTCGTCGAACGCGATGAGAATGATGCGCTGACCGTGACGAGCAGCTTCGTCAACCTGTCGGAAGACATCCGTAAGGGCTTCGAGTTCAACGGTCGTTACGCCCGTGACCTGTTCGGCGGACGTTTCACGCTGAACGCCAACGTCACCAAATACACCGAGCAGTCGAGCCGCCTCTTCCCCGAAGAGTTCCTGACCGACATGAACGGCACGGTGGTGAACCCCGATTGGGTCGGCAGCTTCGACGCGACCTATCGGTTTAACAATGTGACGCTGCGTTACGGTCTCGACTGGATCGACGGCGACCGTAACCGGACGTACGAATTCTTCGCCTATGACGAACTGACCGGCGTTTCGGATCCGGAGCTGGTTCAGGCTTATCGCGATAATTACTATCTCGAAGCCGCGAACTATTTCCTCCACTCGGCTTCGGTGCAGTTCAACATTGCGGAGAAGTACGAGCTGACGGTCGGCGTCCAGAACCTGTTCGATACCGCGCCGCCGCGCATCTCGGCAGTCGGTTACACGACCATCGGCAACGCGCCGCTGTATTCGGGTTACGACTATCGCGGCCGCACGTTCTTCGCGAACGCGTCGTTCCAGTTCTGATCTTTACCGATTGGACAAGAATTTGGGCCCCGAACGCAAGTTCGGGGCCCTTTTTTGTCCCGTTTAATGAAGCCAATGGAGGCGACTAGGCCCAGTCGCGCTCGAAACGCGCACCCAGCCCCGTCAGCAGTTCATATTGCGACAAGCCGCTGCACGCCGAAGTCGACGGCAGGTCGTAGCCGAGCGTGAGCCAGTCGCCTTCCTCAAGTCCGCCGACATCGCTGGCGTCGAAAGCGGTCAGGTCCATCGATATACGGCCGATCAGCGGCAGGTGGGCCGATTTCCAAGTCGCTGAACCCGATCCAGCGTGACAGCGCAGATAGCCGTCGGCATAGCCCATGTTCGTGATCGCGATCCGGCTGTCCTGGCGAGCGGTCCAGGTCGCGCCATAGCCGACCGTTTCGCCTTCGCGCACCCCGCGCACCTGCAGTATGCGCGCCTCGGGGAAGACGACCTGCCGGATATGGCCCTCGGCTTCGCTGCGCGGCGTGCCGCCATAGAGGGCGATACCGGGACGGGTCAGATCGAACGCATAATCGGCGCCGAGGCAGATGCCGGCGCTGTTCGCGAGGCTATAGCGCCGGGCAGGGATCGCCTGCCGGATTTCGCGGAACGCTGCCAGTTGGCGCGCATTCTGCTCGCTGTCTTCGTCGGCCGACGCGAGATGACTGAGCAGGGTTTCGACGGTCAGGCCGTCGAGAGCGCCGCCGGCCGCTTCCTCAAGGTGAAGCCCGAGGCGGTTCATCCCGGTATCGATCATCACGTCGCACGGGCGCCCCTCGCCGGCCTGGCGCCAGCGCGTGACCTGCGCGAGGCTGCTCAGAACGGGTCGCGCGGGAAGCGTGCGCGCGGCGATCATGTCGCTCGCGCCGACGCCATGAAGGACCGAGAGCGATACGCCCGGCGGCAAGGGCATCAGCGCGGCCGCCTCGGCCCAGGTCGCGACGAAAAAATCCCGGCATCCCGCGGCTGCCAAGTGCCGCATCACCTCGCGCGCGCCGAGTCCGTAAGCGTCGGCCTTGATCGCCGCGCCGCACGCCGCGCCGCCGCTTTGCGCAGCGAGCCAGCGCCAGTTGGCGACGAGGGCTTCGGACGAAAGGTGAAGGCGGAGCGGCGACGGAATAGCGATCATTCCCCTGCCCCTATACGGCTTGGCTGGCGTCGCCAATGGGGGTGATCAGGCTGCGGGCTTGTCCCATTGCCCTTCGACAGGGTCCTTCAGCATGAACGCGGTGACGAGGAAGGCGGCGAGCACGACCACCCAGGTGTACCAGAGCCCGGCATAGGCATTGCCCGTCTTCGCTATGATGAAGCTCGCGATCAGCGGCAGGAAACCGCCGAAATAGCCGGTGCCGAGATGATAGGGGATCGACAGCGAGGAATAGCGGACGTGCGGCGGGAACATCTCCGAAAGCAGCGCCGCGACCGGGCCATAGGTGAAGCCGGACAGCGCGCTCAGCCCGAGCAGTGCGAGAAAGATCACGGTGATGCTGCCGGCGTTCGGCACCTGCTTCGCGAAATCATAACCCATCGCCTCAAGCGCGGGCTGGAGCAACTCGGGATCCTCGCTCGCGACCTCACGGTCGCCGATACGAATCTGGACGCTGTCGAAGGCGCTGCCCGTCTGAACAACCGTGTAGGGCACGCCGAGTTTCGTGAGTTCGCCAAGCGTGCGGCCGCACGCTGTCGCCTGATTCTGCGCGAACGGATCGAAGCTGCATTGTGAGCCCGTCACGGTAACGGGCGCGCGCTCGGCGGCCGCCGACAGCGCGGGATTGCCGACGCTGCCCATCCACCAGAAGAGCGGGAGCAGCAGCACCAATGTCACGCCATAACCCCAGACGATCGGTTTCTTGCGGCCGATCCGGTCGGAAAGCTTTCCGGCCCAGATGAAGAAGCCCATGCCGACCGCCGCGGCCAGGCCGACGATGATCTCGGCGGCGGTGTCCTCGACCTTCATCGGGCCTTTGAGGAAGGACAGGCCCGAAAACATCGCGGTATACCAGATCACCGTCAGACCGGCGGCGATGCCGAACAGCGCGATGAAGATGCGGCGCGGGTTGCCGGGATAGGTAAAGCTTTCCTTGAGCGGATTCCGGGCGAGCTCGCCCTCCGCCTTCATCGCCTGGAACACCGGACTTTCGGACAGCTTGAGCCGCATCCACAGCGAAATGGCGAGCAGGATCAGCGAGAGCAGGAACGGTACGCGCCAGCCCCAGCTTTCCCAGACGGCGTCGGACATCATCGCCTTGCACCCGAGCACGACTATCAGGCTCAATACGAAACCGCCGACAACGCTCGCCTGGATGAAGCTCGTATAAAAACCCCGCTTTCCGGGCGGCGAATGTTCGGCGACATAGATGGCGGCGCCGCCATATTCGCCGCCGAGCGCGAGCCCTTGGAGCACGCGAAGCAGGATGACGATGATCGGAGCCGCGATACCGATGGTGGCGGCCGATGGGATCATACCGACGCCGGCGGTTGCGATGCCCATCAGCGTGACGGTAACGAGGAAGGTATATTTGCGCCCAAGCCGGTCGCCGAGAAAGCCGAACAGTACCGCCCCCAAGGGCCGAAAACCGAAACCGACCGCGAACCCGGCCCAGACGAGCAATATTTCGAGCGTCGCATTGTCGCTGGGGAAGAAAGCCTTGCCGATGATCGCCGCGAGCGTGCCATAGATGAAGAAATCATACCATTCGAACACCGTGCCCGCCGACGACGCGGCGATGACCATGCGAATGTCTTTCGCGGTCGGTTCGTAAGCGGCGGCTTCGCTCATAAATCTGACATTCCCCCAAATGCCGTTTGCCCCGAGCTTGTCGAAGGACGGTTTTTTCCTTCCGCGCGTTCAAGATCGGGACGGCCCTTCGACAAGCTCAGGGCGAACGGTGTTGTTATCCGTTACGTCATAACCGCTGTTCGGCCTTGCACAAGCGGGCGCGTGCGCACAGCATCGCGCCATGACCCGCTTCATCGACCTATCGATCCCTATCACCAACGACGTCGTGTCCGACCCACCGGTGATGCGCCCCAACATTACCTATATGACCCATGAGAATACATGGGAGCAGATCGCGATGTTCTTTCCGGGGCTGACGCGCGAAGATCTGCCCGACGGCGAAGGCTGGGCGGTTGAGATGCTGTCGCTGAGCACGCACAACGGCACGCATGTGGACGCGCCCTGGCATTATCATTCGACGACCGACAGCGGCGCATCGCCCGCCCCGTCGATCGACGAAGCGCCGCTCGACCTGTTTTTCCGTCCCGGGACGAAGCTCGACTTTTCGGATCGCCCGCACGGCCATGTCGTGAGCGCCACCGAGGTCGAGGCCGAGCTCGCGCGGATCGGGCACGACCTCCAGCCGCTCGACATCGTTCTCGTCCAGTCGGGCGCGATTTACGGCACCGACAATTTTACCGATCAGGGCTGCGGCATGGGCGCCGAGGCGACGCTGTATCTCACGGAGCGCGGGGTGCAGGTCGTCGGCACCGACGCATGGAGCTGGGACGCGCCGTTCAGCCACACCGCGAAGCGCTGGGCTGAAACCCGCGATCCGTCGATCATCTGGGAGGGGCACAAGGCGGGGAGGATCCGGCCCTATTACCAGATCGAAAAGCTGGCCAATCTCGCGGCGATCCCGGCGACGGGGTTCACCTTCAGTTGCTTCCCGGTGAAGATCGAACGCGCGAGCGCGGGGTGGATACGGGCGGTGGCGATGGTCGAGGATTGAACCGGGCGATCAAACAGCCGCTTTCGACCGGAACTAGCCAGCGCCCCCGCGAAGGCGGGGGCGCTGGCAACCTTGCGCTACGCCGATAGCGGCCCCCGCCTTCGCGGGGGCGACGATTATGGGAATGACCCCCTCACCACGCAAAGCGGAACAGGCAATATCCCGCTAGAACAACCGCGAACCGTTCGGCACCATCGTATCTGGTGCAAACAGGATCACCGCGCCTTCCGCGTCAGCGAAGCCCAACGTCAGCACTTCGGACATGAGCTTGCCAATCTGACGCGGAGGAAAGTTGATGACGGCAGCAACCTGCCGGCCCGGCAGTTCCTCGATCCTATAGCGGTCGACGATCTGGGCGCTGCTCTTCTTCACCCCGATCGTGGGCCCGAAGTCGATCTTCAGCTTGAACGCGGGCTTGCGCGCCTCGGGAAAGGACTGGGCTTCGACGATCGTGCCGATGCGGATGTCGACCTTCAGGAAATCGTCGAAGGTGATTTGAGGCGCGGCGGCTGCGTTCGCGTCGTGATTTACGTGCATTCAACAAACTCCGTTCGCCCTGAGCTTGTCGAAGGGCCGTTCTTCTCTCAATGCCGTAGAAGGAAGGACGGTGCTTCGACAAGCTCAGCACGAACGGATTTGAGGATCACTCCATTTCGAGGATCACCGCATCGACCGCAAGGCTGTCGCCCTGCGCGGCGTTGACGGACTTTACCGTGCCCGATTTTTCGGCGCGGAGGATATTTTCCATCTTCATCGCCTCGACCGTCGCAAGCGGCTGGCCCGCTTCGACCTTGTCGCCTTCGCCGACGTGCAGCGTAACGAGCAGGCCCGGCATCGGGCAGATGAGGAATTTGGAGAGGTCGGGCGGAATCTTCGCGATCATGTGCGCCGTGAGCGGCGCGATGTGCCACGGCAAAACGCGCACGTCGTGGATATGCCCGCGTGTCGTCATCTTCCAGCCGGTGCGTGTCTTTGCGACCTTCACCGCCAGCTCGGTCTCGTCGATCTCGGCCACCACCAGCCGGTCGCCCGGCGTATATTCGAGCGCGATGTCGATCCGGTCGCCTTCGACCTTGATATGCTTTTCGCCGACCTTGACCTTGTGCGGCGCTCCGTCGATCGACACCTGCCATTTGGCGGGTGGTTCGAGCCGGTCGCCGAGCTGGCCGTCGGTGCGCCGCGCGCGGTCGGCCTCGGCGCTCGCCATGAAGCCCGCGATCGCGGCGAGCGCGTTCTTGATCGGCGCGTCGGTCGGGGCGCCGTGGAAGCCCTCGGGATATTCCTCAGCGATGAAACCCGTCGTCAGCTCGCCCGAGCGGAAGCGCGGGTGCTGCATGATCGCCGAGACGAAGTCGATGTTGTGACCGAGGCCTTCGATCTCGAAACGGTCGAGCGCGGCGATCTGCAAATCGGCGGCTTCGTCGCGCGTTTTGCCCCACGTCACCAGCTTGGCGATCATCGGGTCGTAAAAGATCGACACCTCGCCGCCCTCCTCGACCCCCGCATCGACGCGCACGCCATCGACGCCACGCTCATCGCCTTCCCACGCGGGAACCGGCGTTCGGTAACGTACGAGGCGCCCGGTCGAGGGGAGGAAGCCGCGGTAGGGATCTTCGGCATAGACGCGGTTCTCGATCGCCCAGCCGTCGATCTTGATATCATCCTGCGTCATTTCGAGCTTTTCGCCCGCGGCGACACGGATCATCTGTTCGACCAGGTCGATGCCGGTGATCGCCTCGGTCACCGGATGCTCGACCTGCAGCCGCGTGTTCATTTCGAGGAAGTAGAAGCTCTCGCCCGTCGGATCGGCGCCCGACACGATCAGCTCGACGGTGCCCGCGCTGTAATAGCCGACCGCCTTTGACAGCGCGACGCATTGCTCGCCCATCGCCTTGCGCATCTTCTCGGTCACGAAAGGCGACGGAGCCTCTTCGACGACCTTCTGATGCCGCCGTTGGATGCTGCACTCGCGCTCGTTGAGGTAGAGGATGTTGCCGTGCTGGTCGCCGAGGATCTGGATCTCGATGTGGCGCGGATTGAGGATGAACTTCTCGATGAAGACGCGGTCGTCGCCGAAGCTGTTGAGGCCTTCGCGCTTGGTAGCCTCAAAGCCTTCGCGGACGTCCTTCTCGTCATAGGCAAGGCGCATCCCCTTGCCGCCGCCGCCGGCCGACGCCTTCATCATGACCGGATAGCCGATCTCGTTCGAAATCTCGACCGCATGCTCGGTGTCGCGAATTTCGCCGACGAAGCCGGGGACGACGTTGACGCCGGCTTCCTTGGCGAGCTTCTTCGACTCGATCTTGTCGCCCATCGCGGCGATCGCGTTCACCGGGGGGCCGATGAAGGCGATATTCTCTTTCGCCAGTGCCTCCGCGAAGCTGGTGCGCTCGGACAGGAAGCCATAGCCCGGATGCACCGCCTCGGCGCCCGTCGCCTTGCACGCGGCGATGATCTTCTCGGCGATCAGATAGGATTCGGATGCGGGCGACGGCCCGATGTGCACCGCCTCGTCGGCCATCTGGACGAAAGGCGCGCGCGCATCGGCGTCCGAATAGACGGCGACGGTCGCAATGCCCATGCGGCGCGCGGTCTTAATGACGCGGCAGGCGATTTCACCGCGGTTGGCGATCAGGATTTTCTTGAACATTATTGCTCTTTCCTCGCGGGCTGCCACCGACCGGTAAGCCGATAGGCGCCATCATCCCGTTTTTTTAGACTAAAGTTCTCAAACATGCCGGATGCAGGTATTTCCACGCCACAATCGGGCAGGCTTTCGGGCGGAATATCTGGATTCCAACGGACAAGGTATCTCTTCTCTCGCGCGCCTTTCAGCGTCCGAACCGGCACGACATGACCTTCGCCGCCGGCCTCGGAATCAACGACGAAAGTGCCTTCGACAATGACGTCGCTAAACTTTCTGGTTTCCGCCAGCGAGGTAGGAATGCATGCCGCAGCTTCCACCGCCGACAAATTTCCAGCGACCAAAAGGGCAAGCCAGAAAGCCTTGGCCTTTCTCACTCAGCCGCTTCCATCCGCATCGGCTCTTCGCTCTCCATCGGGCGCAGCCCCAGCTTCGCGAACAACGCCGCATCGGCGTTGTCGCCGCGGTTGCCGGTGGTGAGCAGCTTGTCGCCGGTGAAGATGCTGTTCGCGCCCGCCATAAAGCACAAAGCCTGTGTCGCCTCCGACATGCTTTCGCGGCCTGCCGACAGGCGGACCATCGATTTCGGCATGGTGATCCGCGCGACGGCGATCGTGCGGATGAATTCGATATCGTCGATCTTCGCAAGCGGCGTGTCCGCCAGCATGTCGCCGAGCACCGTGCCCTTCACCGGGACCAGTGCGTTGACCGGCACGCTTTCGGGATGGCGTTCGAGCGTCGCAAGCGCGTGGATAAAGCCGACGCGGTCGGCGCGCGTCTCGCCCAGCCCGACGATCCCGCCCGAGCAGACGTTGATCCCGGCACTGCGGACTTCGTCGAGCGTGTCGAGGCGGTCCTGGAAGGTGCGCGTCGAGATGATATTCTCGTAATTCTCCGGGCTCGTGTCGATATTATGGTTGTAATAATCGAGTCCGGCGACCGCGAGCGTCTGCGCCTGTTCCTTGCTCAGCATGCCCAGCGTCATGCAGGTTTCCATGCCCATCTGGCGGACACCTTCGATCATCTCGACGATCGCGGGCATGTCGCGGTCCTTGGGGTTGCGCCAGGCGGCGCCCATGCATAAACGCTTCGAACCCGAATCCTTCGCCTGCGCCGCCGCCTGAAGCACCGCGCGCACGTCCATCAGCTTGGTCGCCTTGAGGCCGCTGTCGGCGCTTTTCGACTGCGAGCAATAGCCGCAATCCTCGACGCAGCCGCCGGTCTTGATGCTGAGCAAGGTGCAAAGCTGGACCTCGCCCCGCGCATGATGCCGGCGGTGGACGCCCTGCGCTTCCCACATCAGTTCGTCGAAGGGCAGGTCGAACAGTTCGGCGATTTCCTCGCGCGTCCAGTTGTACCGACACTCGTCGGTGCACCCCCGCGAAGGCGGGGGCCCATCTCCTGCCCTTTTGGCAAACACGGCCTTGGATGGAGAGACCTGGTGATGGGCCCCTGCCTTCGCAGGGGCACGGTTAAGATTTGAATTCATGCAGCATCCTCCAAAGGGGGCATATTGTGGCCGAGAAGGCGCAGCACATCGGCCGCGCATTCGACGACGTTGGAGCCGGGGCCATAAATGCCCTGCACCCCAGCGTCGCGCAGATATTGATAGTCCTGTGGGGGGATCACGCCGCCCGCGATCACCTTGATGTCGCCGCGCCCGGCTTCCTTCAATTTGCCGATCAGTTCGGGGATCAGCGTCTTGTGGCCGGCCGCGAGACTCGATGCGCCCACGACGTCGACGCCGCTGTCGAGCGCCAGCACGACCGTCTCCTCTGGGGTCTGGAACAACGGCCCCGACACGACGTCGAAGCCCATGTCGCCGAATGCCGACGCGATGACGTTGGCGCCGCGGTCGTGCCCGTCCTGCCCCATCTTGGCGACGAGCAATTTGGGTTTGCGGCCCATGCGGCGTTCGACCGCCTTCACGCCTTCGAGCACTTGGCTCCAGCGGTCGTCGCCCTCGTAGGGAGCGGCATAAACGCCTTTCACCGGGGTCGGCTGGGTGCCGTAACGTTCGAAGCTTTCCTCCATCGCCGAGCTGATTTCGCCGAGCGTCGCGCGGGCGCGCGCGGCTTCGACGGCGTGAGCCAGCAAATTGGTTTCGATCGACTGCGGCGCCGCGGCGGCCTTGCGTAGCGCGTCGAGCGCCGCCTGACACGCCGCCTCATCGCGGCTCGCCTTCACCTTGTTGATCCGCGCGACCTGCGCCTCGCGCACCTTGCTATTATCGACCTCAAGCGTTTCGAGCAGGTCCTCGTCCTTGAGGCGATATTTGTTCACCCCGACGATCACATCATCGCCGCGATCGACGCGCGCCTGCCGCGCCGCCGCCGCCGTCTCGATCATCGCCTTGGGCCAGCCCGCGGCGACGGCCTTCGCCATGCCGCCTTCCTTCTCGACCCTCTCGATAATCTCCCACGCCTTGTCGACCAGCTCCTGCGTCAGCGCCTCGACATAGTAAGAGCCGCCGAGTGGATCGACGACCTTGGTCATCCCGGTCTCTTCTTGGATGACGATCTGTGTGTTGCGCGCGATGCGGGCCGAGAAATCAGTGGGCAGCGCGATCGCCTCGTCGAGCGCGTTGGTGTGGAGGCTCTGCGTCCCGCCGAGCATCGCCGCCATCGCCTCGATCGTCGTGCGCATGACGTTGTTGTAGGGGTCCTGCTCGGTCAGCGACACGCCCGACGTCTGGCAATGCGTGCGCAGCATCTTCGAGCGCTCGTCCTTGGCGCCGAGGTTGGTCATCACGCGGTGCCACAGAACGCGCGCGGCGCGCAGCTTTGCGATCTCCATGAAAAAGTTCATGCCGATCGCGAAGAAAAAGCTCAGGCGTCCGGCGAACTTGTCGATATCGAGGCCACTCGCGACGCCATAGCGCACATATTCGGCGCCGTCGGCAATCGTGAAGGCCAGTTCCTGCACCTGCGTCGCGCCGGCTTCCTGCATATGATAGCCGGAGATCGAGATGCTGTTGAACTTCGGCATCTCGCGGCTGGTGTAGCCGAAGATGTCCGAGATGATCCGCATGCTCGGCTCGGGGGGGTAGATATAGGTGTTGCGGACCATGAACTCCTTCAGGATGTCGTTCTGGATGGTCCCGTCGAGCAATTTGCGTTCGACCCCCTGCTCCTCGCCCGCGACGATGAAGAAGGCGAGGATCGGTATCACCGCGCCGTTCATCGTCATCGACACCGACATCTGGTCGAGCGGGATGCCGTCGAACAGGATCTTCATATCCTCGACGCTGTCGATCGCGACGCCCGCCTTGCCGACGTCGCCAACGACGCGCGGATGGTCGCTGTCATAGCCGCGATGCGTCGCGAGGTCGAAGGCGACGCTGAGTCCCTTCTGCCCCGCCGCGAGGTTGCGGCGATAGAAGGCGTTCGATTCCTCGGCGGTCGAGAAACCCGCATATTGCCGGATCGTCCACGGCCGCCCCGCATACATCGACGCGCGCACCCCGCGCGTGAAGGGCGCGAAGCCGGGGAGGCCGGGGTCGGTCTGGACGTCATCGGCCGTGTAGAGCGGCTTGACGTCGATCCCTTCAGGCGTCGCCCAGGTGAGGTCCTTGCCCTTCACTTCCTTGTCAGCGGCGGCGGCCCATTGGTCCAGCGTTGGCTTGTCGGTCATATGCGTATCTCTACTCTCTTTTCGTCATGCCGGACTTGATCCGGCATCCCGCTTTGCACCGTCGAACAGCGGGACCCCGGATCAAGTCCGGGGTGACGATGCAATAAGGTCAATGGTCGCCCTTCGGCGTCTCCATAATCTCGGTCAGCACCCCGCCCATATCCTTGGGGTGCAGGAAAAAGATCAACGTCCCATGCGCCCCGATCCGCGGCTCGCCGAGCACGCGCTTGCCCAGCGCCTCGAACTCGGCCTTGGCGGCGTGGATATCGGGAACTTCGTAGCACATATGATGCTGCCCTCCTGCGGGGTTCTTTTGCAGGAAAGCGGCAATCGATGCATTGCCGGGCAATGGTTCGATCAGCTCGATTTGTGTGCCGTTCAGCGCGCCGTCAGCGCCCGGCGTATCGACGAAGCACACTTTTACGCCCTGCTCGGGCAGGTCGAAAGGCTCATGGATCTGCGTCGCGCCCATCACGTCGCGATAAAAGACTATGCTGTCAGCGATCGACGGCGTCGCGACGCCGATGTGATTGAGGCGGCCCAGTTTCATTTCAAACTCTCTCCAATGTCGTCATGCCGGACTTGATCCGGCATCCCGCTTTTTGAACGCTGGTCAGCGGGGTCCCGATCAGGCCCGGCGTGACGAAGAAAACTCAAAGCGGAATATTGTCATGCTTCTTCCATGGGTTCTCGAGGCTCTTGTTCCGCAGCTTCCTGAGGCCCAGCGCGATCCGCTTGCGCGTATTGTGCGGATAGATGACCTCGTCGATATAGCCGCGTGACGCCGCGACGAAGGGGTTGGCGAAGCGGTCCTCATATTCCTTCGTTCGCTGCGCGATCTTTTCGGGGTCGCCAATGTCGCTGCGGAAGATGATTTCGACCGCGCCCTTCGCGCCCATCACTGCGATCTCGGCGGTAGGCCAGGCATAGTTCAAATCGCCGCGCAGATGCTTCGACGCCATCACGTCATACGCGCCGCCGTAAGCCTTGCGCGTGATCACCGTGATCTTGGGCACCGTCGCCTCGGCATAGGCGAAGAGCAATTTCGCGCCATGTTTGATGATGCCATTATATTCCTGCGCGGTGCCGGGCAGGAAGCCGGGGACGTCGACGAAGGTGATGATCGGGATTTCGAACGCGTCGCAGAAGCGGACAAAGCGCGCCGCCTTCTTCGACGAATTGATGTCGAGCACCCCCGCGAGCACCAGCGGCTGGTTCGCGACGATGCCGATCGTCCGCCCCTCTATGCGGCCGAAACCGCAGATGATATTGCCCGCATGCGCCGGCTGAACCTCGAAGAAATCGCCCTCGTCGACCGTTTTCCGGATCAGCTCGTGCATGTCATAGGGCTGGTTCGCGTTGGGCGGGATTAGCGTGTCGAGGCTGGCTTCGGCGCGGTCATAGGGATCGCTCGTCGGACGAACAGGGACGCCGCTGCGGTTATTCTCTGGCAGATAGTCGAAGAAATCGCGCGCCGCGAGCAGCGCCTCGATATCATTTTCGAACGCCAGGTCGGCGACCGAGCTTTTGGTCGTATGGGTGATCGCGCCGCCCAGTTCCTCCTGCGTCACGACCTCGTTGGTAACAGTCTTGACGACATCGGGGCCGGTGACGAACATGTAGCTCGAATCCTTCACCATGAAGATGAAGTCGGTCATCGCGGGAGAATAAACCGCCCCGCCCGCGCACGGGCCCATGATCAGACTGATCTGCGGCACCACTCCGCTCGCGAGCACATTCTTCTGGAACACGTCGGCATAGCCGCCGAGCGACGCCACGCCCTCCTGGATGCGTGCGCCGCCGCTGTCGTTCAGACCGATGACCGGCGCACCGACGAGCATCGCCTTTTCCATCACCTTGCAGATTTTTTCGGCATGGCGCTTCGACAGCGAACCGCCGAAAACGGTGAAATCCTGGCTGAATACATAGACGAGGCGGCCGTTGATCGTGCCCGACCCGGTGACGACGCCATCGCCCGGAATCTTCTGATCCTGCATGCCGAAATCGACGCAGTCATGCTCGACATAGGTATCGAGTTCCTCGAACGAATCTTCGTCGAGCAGCACGTCGAGCCGTTCGCGCGCGGTCAGCTTGCCCTTGGCATGCTGCGCATCGATGCGCTTCTGCCCGCCCCCCAGCGCGGCGGCGGCGCGGCGGCGTTCCATTTCGGCGATATTGGCGGACATAAGGCTCTCCGTTTGATCTGGAAGCTGCCGTCTGCCTTCGCCTGGGCCGTGATGCAAATGTGAATTTGCGAAATTGCAAAGTGCAAATTTGCAAATTAAAGATATCGGCGATGTCCCGCCAACGCATCTTCGCCGGCAACCGGCTCAAGCAACTCCGGACCGAGCGCACCATTAAGCAGGCCGAGTTTGCAGCCCATCTCGGTATCTCGACCTCCTATCTCAGCCAGATCGAGCACGACGACCGCCCGCTCACTCCCGCTCTGCTCGACCGGCTGCAAAAGCTGTTCCCGCTCGAATGGGACGAGGTTGCCGCCGATGCGGGCGACCGCCGCGCCGGTGCGCTGCGCGAAGCCGCGGCCGATCCGCTCTTTGCGGCGTCGCCGCTGCCCCCCGAGCAGCTCGAACGCGCCGCGCTCCAGCAACCGCAGCTCGCCGACCAGTTCGTCGCGCTCCATGCCGCCTATCGCCGCGCGGGACAGCGGCTTCAGATCATCGACGAGGCGCTGACGGGCGGCACCGCCGAGGGCAGCCGCCTGCCATGGGAAGAGGTGCGCGACTGGTTTCACGATGCCGGCAATTATGTCGACAGCATCGACCGCGCGGCCGAGACGCTCGCGGGTCAGCTGCGCGGGAAAGACCCGTCGCCAGCCATAGAGACGATCGAGCGGCGGCTGCGCGATGCGCTCGGTATTTCGATCGTCTATAGCCAGACGCAGGCGCTGCGCGATTTCGACGCGACGATGCGCCATCTGGTGATCGATCCGTCGCAGCCCGCCGAAAGCCGGCGCTTCCAACTCGCGCATCAACTCGCCGCGCTTGCGCTGGCGAAGGAGATCGCGGCGGTGGTCGAGGCATCGCCGCTGCGGACCGCGGCGGCGCGGCAGTTGCTCCACGTCGGCCTCGCCAACTATGCCGCCGGCGCGGTGTTGATGCCCTATGCCCCCTTCCGCGCCAGCGCGCGCGCGGTGCGCCACGATATCGACCGGCTGCGGATGCAATATGGCGTGAGCTTCGAACAGGCATGCCACCGCCTCTCGACACTCCAGCGCCCCGGCGCGCGCGGCATTCCGATGTTCTTCTGCCGCGTAGACATGGCGGGCAATATCACCAAGCGGCACAGCGCGACGCGGTTGCAGTTCGCGCGCTTCGGCGGCGCCTGTCCGCTGTGGATCGTCCATGAGGCGGCGGCGATCCCCGACCGCATCCTGTTCCAGCTCGCCGAAACGCCCGACGGCCTGCGCTATGTGTCGATGGCGAAGGGGCTGGTAAAGCCGTCGGGCAGCTATGCGCGCAGCCCCCGCCGCTATGCCGTCGCGCTGGGGTGCGAGGCGCAATATGCCGCCGACTTCGTCTATGCCGACGGCGTTGATGTCGCCGCACCGCAAGCCGCGACGCGCATCGGCCTGTCGTGCCGCATCTGTCCGCGCGACGATTGCGACCAGCGCGCCTTCCCGCCGAGCGATCGTCCGATATTGGTCGATCCGGATCGGCGCGATGTAGTGCCCTACCGGATAGGGTAGCGGACGGAAAACAACCGACGGCTTTTCTACTTCAGCAGCACCAGTTCCTCGGCCATGCTGGGGTGCAGCGCGACCGTCGCGTCGAAATCGGCCTTGGTCAGCCCCGCCTTCACCGCGACCGCCGCCGCCTGAAGGATTTCGGGCGCGTCGGGACCGATCATGTGCAGCCCGACGACCTGGTCGGTCGCGGCGTTGACGATCATCTTGTAGAGCGCGCGCTCGTTGCGGCCCGCGAGGACATTTTTCATCGCGCGGAAATCGCTGGTGTAGACGCGGATCGACCCCAGCTTGTTGCGCGCCTCGGCCTCGGTCATTCCGACCGCCCCGATCGGCGGATGGCTGAACACCGCGCTCGGAACATTCGTATAATCGACGAGCGTCGGCTTGTCGCCGAACACGGCGTCGGCGAACGCCTGCCCCTCGCGGATCGCCACCGGCGTGAGTTGGATCCGGTCGGTGACGTCGCCGACCGCAAAGATGCTCGGCACCGACGACTGGTTTCGCTCGTCGACCTTGATCGCGCCCTTGTCGTCGAGCTCGACCCCGGCCTCTTCGAGCCCCATACCCTTGGTGTTCGGGGTGCGCCCGGTCGCCATCAGCACCGCATCGGCCTCGATCGCATCGCAGCCTTCGAGATGGACGGTGAGCGTTCCGTCATCCTTCTTTTCGATCGACCGGAACGGCGCGTTGAACTTGAAGTCGATGCCCTTGGTCATCGAAATCTGGAGCAGCCGGTCGCGGATCTGCTCGTCATAGCCGCGCAGGATCGTGTCGCCGCGATTGACGATCGTCACCTTGCTGCCGAATTCGTTGAAGATGCCCGCGAATTCATTGGCGATATAGCCGCCGCCAGCGATGACGATGCGCCTCGGCAGCGTTCCGAGGTGAAAGACCTCGTTCGAGGTGATCGCATGTTCGCTGCCCGGGAATTGGGGGACGTGCGGCCAGCCGCCGGTGGCGATCAGGATGCGCTCGGAGGTGACTTCGGTTCCGTCGGCGAAGCGCACTTTCTGCGGGCCGACGACGGTGGCGCGCGTCTGGAGTACGGTGACCTTGTGGTTGTCGAGCGTCTGGCCATAAAGACCTTCGAGCCGATCGACCTCGGCTAGCACGTTATCGCGCAGTACATTCCAGTCGAATTTGCAGTCGGTCACATCCCAGCCGAATTTGCGCGCGTCGTGGATATCCTCGGCGAAATGCGCACCGTAAACGAGCAACTTCTTGGGCACGCAGCCGCGGATGACGCAGGTGCCGCCGACCCGATACTCCTCCGCCACCGCGACGCGCGCGCCGTGCGAGGCGGCGATGCGCGAGGCGCGGACACCGCCCGAACCGGCACCGATGACGAAGAGATCATAGTCGAAATCGCTCATGGATTACCCCTGAAATGGACAGGCGGGCATTCGCGCCCGGCGCCTATGTGGTTACACGGGCGCGGCTTGCCAATCGAAATTTGCGCTCAGAGTCAGCTGCGAGGCCTTCAGTCGCCGAGCGCCGCCTGCATCAGCGCCTGCGTCGCGGCGTCGAATTCGACCGTGCCTTCGGCAAGGCCCTTCGCCATTTCCTTGCCCAGCTCGACCCCGAACTGGTCGAACGGGTTGATACCGAGCAGCACGGCGTTGGCGAAGACGCGATGCTCATAGAAAGCGATCAGCGCGCCGAGGCTGCGCGGCGTGACCTGATCGAGCAGAATCGTCGTCGAGGGGCGATCGCCCGGATAGTTGCGCGCGCCATCCTCGCTCGCGCGGCCCGTCATCAGCGCGGCGCCCTGCGCGATGCAGTTGGCGACGAGCGTTTCGTGATGCGCCTCGTCGAGCAGATGGTCGGGCTCGCGCGCGACCACGAACTCGACCGGGGTCAGGTGCGTGCCCTGATGGAGCAGCTGGAACACCGCATGCTGCGCATCGGTGCCCACGCCGCCCCAGGTGATCGGCGCGGTCTGCTGCGCGACCGCCGCGCCGGTGAAGGTCACCGACTTGCCGTTCGATTCCATTTCGAGCTGTTGCAGATAGTCGGGAAGCAGGCGCAGGCGCTCGTCATAGGCGAAGACGGCGCGCGTCTGGCAACCGAGCCGGTTGGCATAGATCTGGTCGGCGAAAGCGGCGAGCAGGCAGATATTGTCGGCACCGTCCGCCAAGCGGAAGTGTCGATCCATCTCGGCCGCGCCTTCGAGCAGGTCGGCGAAGGCGTCCCAGCCGAGCGCGAGCGCGGCGGGAAAGCCGATCGACGACCAGAGCGAATAGCGGCCGCCGACGGTTTCGCTGAACGGCAGGATGCGCGTTTCATCGATGCCCCATTCCATCGCGCGCTCGGGCTTGGCGGTCAGCGCGATGAAGCGGCCGACCGGATCCTCGACGCCGGCCTCGTCGAGCCATTGCAGCGCCGAATTGGCGTTGAGCAAAGTCTCGGTCGTCGTGAAGGTTTTCGACGCGACGGCGACGAGCGTGTGCTCGGGGCTGAATTTGGCGAATACCTCGTCGAGCGCGGCGCCATCGACGTTCGACACCACCGCGACGTCGTAACGATCGGAATGACGACCGAGCGCGTCGACGAGCAGATCGGGGCCGAGCGCCGAGCCGCCGATGCCGATGTGGAGCAGGTGCCGGATCTCGCCGAACGCGCCGGCTTCGATCGCGTCGATCATCATCCGCATCCGCTGATGCAGCGCCTGCGCGACATGGACCGATTCCGGTGCGCCGTCGCCGCGCTCGGCGCTATGTTCGGCAGCGCGGTCTTCGGTCGGGTTGGCGATGCCGCCCGAGAAGAGTGTCTTGCGGCGCCCCGCGAAATCCTGCGCTTCGGCAAGGCCGGACAGGATGGCGATCGCAGAGCTGTCGAGATGCGTCTTGGCGAAATCGAAACGGATGTCGGCGACGCTCCGCACCAGCGCCTGCAATCGCGCTTCGGGATCGGCGGCGATCAGATCGGTCAGTTTCTGCGGCTGCCAGTCGGAAAGGGCCTGCCAGGCTTCGGTTGCGGTCGTCATCGTTATATCCTCGAAGGGGGAGTGAATCGCGACCTTTCTCTAGGCCCGCCACCCGCGCGGCGCCAGTGGCGTCCGCCGATATTCGCTTGACGTGGCAACCTATTCATCGCCAATGCCGCAGCATGACCAACGCCAGCTTTACCGCCGACGCAACGCCCCCGACGGGGCCCACGCCGCCCGCCCCGACCCCCGCGCCGGTATCCGCCAAGGAAGAGGCGGTCGATACCGTCCGCTTCCTCGCGCTGCTCGCGATCGCGGTGCTGGTTTTCCGCAGCTTTTTCCTCTCGCCCTTCAATATTCCGTCGGAATCGATGCAGCCGCGGCTGCTCATCGGCGACTATCTGCTCGTGAACAAGATGGCCTATGGCTATTCGAAGTTCAGCCTGCCGTTCAGCGCGCCGCTGATCCCCGGCCGCATTTTCCCGCGCACACCCGAACGCGGCGACGTCGTCGTGTTCAAGGCGCCGCCGGTCAACGACAATGATTATATCAAGCGCGTGATCGGCCTGCCCGGCGACAGCGTGCAGGTGAAGGACGGCATCGTCTGGCTCAACGGCAAGCCGCTGCAGCGCGAAGCGATGCCCGACTTCGTTATTCCGGTGACGCAGAACATGATCGACGCTTCGCGCGCGACAGGCACCCTGCCCTGCTATTCCCCCGAGTTCGAAGAAGTCACCTCCGACGGCCAGCGTCAGTGCCGCTACACGCAGTTCAAGGAAACGCTGCCCAGCGGTAAAAGCTATGCCATCCTCGACATCGTGCCTATCGCCGAGGACAATACACCGCTCGTTGTCGTGCCCGAGGGCCATTTGTTCCTGATGGGCGACAACCGCGACCGCAGCGCCGACAGCCGCTTCCCGGCGATGGAGAATCAGGGCATCGGCCTCGTTCCCGAGGAAAACCTTGTCGGCCACGCGCTCGTCGGCATGTTCTCGACCGACGGGTCGGCAAGCTGGATCAACCCGATCAGCTGGTTCACCGCTGCGCGCTGGGAGCGCATCGGGGACGGTTTTTGAGCGATCCTCTCGACACCGGGGCGCTCGCCGGAATAATCGGCTGCACTCCGGATGACGTTGCAATTTACGATTTGGCTCTGACGCACGGCAGCACCGGTCGTGCCGATTATCAGCGGCTGGAGTTTCTGGGCGACCGCGTGCTCGGGCTCGTCATCGCGTCGGAACTCTACACCCGCTTTCCGAAAGCGACCGAGGGCGAGATGTCGTCGCGGCTCCATGTGCTTGCGTCGGGCGCGACCTGCGCGGCGATCGCGCAGCGGCTGGACCTGACCGCGCTCATCCGTTTCGGCGCGCAGGCGCGCAACGACGGCGGCCGCTACAGCGACAATATCGCCGCCGACGCGATCGAAGCGCTGATCGGCGCGCTCTATCTCGACAAGGGCGCCGAAGAGGCCCGGCGTTTCATCCTCAAACATTGGGACGAGATGATCGAGGGGCAGCAGGCGGCGCCGAAGCATCCCAAGGCCGCGCTTCAGGAATGGGCGCTTGCGCGGGGGCGCCGTCCGCCCGAATATGAAATCGTGTCGCGCGAAGGGCCCGACCACGCCCCGCGTTTCCGCATCGCGGTGAGCGTCGGCAAGCTCGCCCGCGCCGAGGCCGAGGGCGCAAGCAAACAGGCGGCGGAAAAGGCCGCGGCGGCGGCCTTGCTCGCCGAACTCGAAGGAACCAAGGAATGACCCAGCATTGCGGGTTTGTCGCCGTCGTCGGCGCGCCCAACGCGGGCAAGTCGACCATCGTCAACGCGCTCGTCGGCCAGAAAGTCGCGATCGTCAGCCCCAAGGCGCAGACGACGCGCACACGGCTGATGGGCGTCGCAATGGAGGGCGAGACGCAGATCGTGCTGATCGACACGCCGGGCATCTTCGCGCCGACGCGCCGGCTCGACCGCGCGATGGTCGCCGCCGCGTGGGGCAGCCTCGAGGAAGCCGAGGCGATCCTTGTGATGGTCGACGCCGCAGCGAAGCTGACGGGCCGCGTCGAGCGCGTGCTCGAAGGCATCGCGAACCGGCCCGAGAAGAAATATCTAATCCTGAACAAGGTCGACCTGACCAGGAAGGACAAGCTGCTCACCATCGCGACCGAGCTCAACGGCCGCGCGCCCTTCGACGAAACCTTCTTCGTCTCGGCCAGCAGCGGCGACGGTGTGCCCGAACTCAAGTCGCATCTGGCGAAGCTGATGCCCGAGGGACCGTGGCACTTTCCCGAGGACGAGGTCAGCGACGCGCCCGAACGCATGCTCGCGGCCGAGATCACGCGCGAACAACTCTATCGCCAGCTCCATGAGGAACTGCCCTATCAGTCGACCGTCGAGACCGAGAAATTCACGAACCGTCCCGACGGCAGCGCCGAAATCCACCAGCAGATTTTGGTCGCGCGCGACAATCAGCGCGCGATCATCCTTGGCCACAAGGGCGAGCGCATCAAGGAAATCGGCAGCCGCGCGCGCGCCGAACTGACCGAATTGCTGGGCCGGAAAGTCCACCTGTTCCTGCACGTGAAGGTCAAGGCGAATTGGGACGAGGACCGCAGCGTCTATCGCGATATGGGGCTCGACTGGGTGGATTGATACTTTCCTCGTCATTCCGCGGGGATGACGAAGCAGAGCTACAGTCGCCGGCAATCGCTGGGCGGCGGATTGCCGTCGAAGCGTGCGGTAATCCATCCGATCGTTTCCTGCGCGCTGTCTTTCGCGCTGTCGCCATGGCCGCCGGTCATCTCTATCCAGCGCAGTTGCGTTCCGCGCCGGCACACGGCCTTGGCGAATTTGCGCGTGACCGCGGGGGCGACGATCGTGTCCTTGCCGCTCTGTGCGATCAGCATCGGGCCCGGCACGCGCGCCGGATCGACGCTGTTGGCGCTCGCGAAGGCGCCGAAGGGCTCGATCCTCGCGATGTCCTTGTTCCTCGTCGCGCGCGCGATGGTCAGGATGCCGAGGATCGTGCCGAGCTTGGGTTTCTTGTTGAAGGCGACGCAATTATTCTGCGCCAGCCGATTGATAATCCCCTGGTTCGTGCGGTTGGCGACACCGTCGAGCGGAAAATTATAGAGCGTCGACCAGCTATGCAGCGCGAAAGAGAGGAGCAGCGCGCGCGCATTCTTGTCGTTGCCCTCGCGCAGATTGGCGGCGAGATCGGTCGGCGGCGCCGCGGCGGCGGTGCCGACGAGCGTCAGATCGGGGGCATATGAGCGCGCGGCGGTTGCGGTCCACAGCGCGGCATGGCCGCCCTGCGACTCGCCCCAGACGGCGAAGCTGCCTCCTGCGGCCGCCGCAGGGATTTCGCGCGCCGCGCGCACCGCATCGAGCACCGCGTTCGCCGTATCGGGACCGACGAGGAATGGGTGCATCGTCGGGCTGCCAAGGCCGATATAGTCGGGTGCGACGACGACATAGCCCGAGCGAACGGCATCCATTCCCGCGGAATATTCAAAGAAGTTCGGGCTAAGCGACGGCGCGCATTTTTCCGCGACGCCCCACGCGCCGTGCGTCCAGGCGATGACCCGGCGCGGGCGCGGCGGGATCGCCTCCATCGGCGCGGCGACGATGCCGGTGACGGCGAAACGCTGACCGCTGCCGTTCGTCGTCCAATATTGCACGCGCCAGGCCTGCACGCCGGGCGGCGTGTCGGTCATCGGCTGTGCGGAAATAAGATATCTGGATGGCTGTGCCGACGCGGTTACCGCCAGAGCGGCGAAGAGGGCAAGGAAAGCGGCAAGCAGGTGGCGCATGGACATGTCTCCCCGATGCGCCACCCTATCATGGGTTCGAAGCATCGGGAACGCCGACCGTTAATCACTAAACTTCGTTATTCCCGCGAAGGCGGGAACACAGTGGCGACGTTTGCTCGCTGGGTTCCCGCTTTCGCGGGAATGACGAGATAAGGGAGATGAGCCGTTTTCGACCTGTCGTTACTCGGCTGCCTTTTTCGCCGGAGTTTTTTTGGCAGGCGCCTTCTTGGCGGGCGCCTTCTTCGCCGCCGGCTTTTTCTTCGGCGCCGCTTTCTTCTTGCCCTTCGCCGGCCCCTTCGCCGCGCGTGCATCGATCAGCGCGATCGCTTCTTCAAGCGTCAGCGTTGCGGGATCGGCCGTCTTGGGCAGCGTCGCATTCGTCGTGCCATCGGTGACATAGGGCCCGAAACGCCCCTCCATCAGCTTCATCTCGCCGCCGCTCGTCGGATGCGGGCCGAAGGTGTTGAGCGGCTCGGCCTTTGTCCGCCCGCGTCCGCCACCCGCTGCCGCCTCGGCGATGCGGACGACCGCGGCATTCATGCCGATGTCGAAGATTTCGGCCGTGCCGGTCAGCTTCGCATATTTGCCGTCGTGGAGCAGATAGGGGCCATAACGCCCCAGCCCGGCCATGATCGGCTTGCCGCTTTCGGGATGCGTGCCGACCTCGCGCGGCAGACTCAAAAGCCGTAGCGCATAGTCGAGGTCGAAATCCTCGCCCGGGATGTCCTTGGGGATCGAAGAACGCTTCGCCTCCTTGCCATCGCCGAGCTGGATGTACGGACCGAAACGCCCGCTGCGCTTGGTGACTTCCAGCCCGCTGTCAGGGTCATTACCCAGCGTTTCGGGCCCGGTGTCCGCACCGTCACCGCCGCCCGGCTGCGCGAATTTGCGCGTATATTTGCAGTCGGGATAGTTGCTGCATGCGATGAACGGCCCGAACTTGCCGCCGCGCAGCGCGAGGCGTCCGGTGCCGCAATTGGGGCACAGGCGCGGGTCGCTGC
Source organism: uncultured Sphingopyxis sp. (assembly GCA_966250105.1). Classification (GTDB taxonomy): domain Bacteria; phylum Pseudomonadota; class Alphaproteobacteria; order Sphingomonadales; family Sphingomonadaceae; genus Sphingopyxis. The sequence continues at coordinate 140,949 of CBINGC010000002.1, forward strand.
CGTCGCCCTTGTCGGGGAAGAGATACGCGCCGAGGAATTCGTCGAGCGCCGCAGTGATCTCCGACGGCTTCTGCTCCATCACCTCGCCGGTGCGCGGCTTGAAATCGCGCCAGAAGCGTTCGAGCACCGCCTGCCACTGCGCGCGGCCGCCCGACACGTCGTCGAGCTCTTCCTCGAGCCCCGCGGTGAAATCATAGCCCACATAGCGTTCGAAGAAGCGCTCGAGGAACGCCGTCAGCAACCGCCCGCTCTCCTCGGGGATAAAACGGTTCTTCTCGACCGTCACATAGGCGCGGTCCTTGAGCACCTGAAGAATCGAGGCATAGGTCGACGGGCGCCCGATGCCGAGTTCTTCCATCTTCTTGACGAGGCTCGCCTCCGAATAGCGCGGCGGTGGCTGCGTCTCGTGGCTCTCGACCTCGACGCCGGTCTTCGCCGGCGCGTCGCCCTTGGTCATCGCGGGGAGCAGGCGCGCGTCGTCATCGTCCGCACTATCGTCGCGGCCTTCATCATAGAGCGCGAGGAAGCCCGGGAACTTCACCACCTGCCCGGTCGCGCGCATCACCGTCTTGCCCGTGCCGTCGGAGAGATCGACGCTGGTGCGTTCCAGCCGCGCCGACGCCATCTGGCTCGCGAGCGCGCGCTTCCAGATCAACTCATAGAGGCGCGCATGATCGCCGCTGCCCGCCTTGTCCTTCGAAAAATCGGTCGGACGGATCGCCTCGTGCGCTTCCTGCGCATTCTTCGCCTTGGTCTGATATTGCCGCGGCTGGTCGGGGACATAGCCGCCGTCGTAACGCGTCGCGATCGCCTTGCGGGCGGCGCTGATCGCGCTGCGGTCCATCTGGACGCCGTCGGTCCGCATATAGGTGATCGCGCCATCCTCGTAGAGCGCCTGTGCGATGCGCATCGTGTGGCTCGCCGAGAAGCCGAGCTTGCGCGCCGCCTCCTGCTGCAGCGTCGAGGTCGTGAACGGCGGCGGCGGGTTACGCGTCAGCGGCTTGGTCTCGACCGCATCGACGGTGAAATGGCCTGCCGTCACATCGGCTTCGGCGGCGCGCGCGTCGGCTTCGGTGGTGATCGAGAGGCGCTCGATCTTGTCACCCTTCCAACGGGACAGCCGCGCCTTGAATGGCGTGCCCGACATTTCGAACAGGCCCGTAACCGACCAATATTGCTGCGCAACGAACGCCTCGATCTCGCGCTCGCGCTCGACGACCAGCCGCAGCGACACCGACTGGACGCGCCCCGCCGATTTGGCGCCGGGCAGCTTGCGCCACAATACCGGCGACAGCGTAAAACCGACCAGATAGTCGAGCGCGCGGCGCGCGCGATAGGCGTCGATCAGGTCATCGTCGAGCGCGCGTGGGTGCGCCATCGCATCGGTCACCGCCTGTTTGGTGATCGCGTTGAAGGTGACGCGGTCGACCGAAGCCGGCAGCGCCTTTTTGCTGCGCAGCAATTCCTGCACATGCCAGCTGATCGCCTCGCCCTCGCGATCGGGGTCGGTCGCGAGGATCAGGCGGTCGGCGGTCTTCGCCGCGTCCGAAATTTCTTTCAGCCGCTTCGCCTTGTCAGGGTAAAGCTGCCACTGCATCGCAAAGCCGTCGTCGGGATCGACCGACCCGTCCTTGGGCGGCAGGTCGCGGACATGACCATATGATGCCAACACCTTGAAATCGCGACCGAGATATTTCTCGATCGTTTTCGCCTTTGCGGGCGATTCCACAATTACCAATTGCATTAAATAACTATCCCCGTCACCGGCTCTCACATGTACGCGCGAGGGTGGCGGGGATCGCTTGATTCCGTCAAGCCGGATTTTGCATCAGCCTTCACACGAGGGAAATCTTGGCTCCCGCGTGGCGTTCGACCCGGCCCGCAAGCTCGAGTTCGAGCAGCAGCAACTGCACGGTCGATGCGGCCTGTCCCGATTGGCGCACCAGCTCGTCCACGGCCACAGGCGTCGGGCCGAGAAGGTCGATCAACGAGCGGCGCTCACCGTCGCTCGCGTTCATCGGCGCCGGCGCGGCGGTGTAGGGTCGTGCCGGTTCGCGAACCATCCGCGCGTCGATCGGCCCGACCGCTTCCAGCACATCGTCGACCGTCTGGATCAGCGTCGCGCCCTCGCGGATCAGCAGGTTGCAGCCTTGCGCGCGCGGATCGAGCGGCGAGCCCGGCACCGCCATCACCTCGCGGCCATAATCGCCCGCCCGCCGCGCGGTGATCAGCGATCCCGATTTCGGCGCCGCCTCGATTACCACCGTGCCGTGCGCGGCGCCGGCGATGATCCGGTTGCGCGACGGAAAATGGCGCGCGAGCGGTTCGGTCCCCGGCGGTTGTTCGGCGATGAGCAGCTGATCGCTCGCGATCTTCTCCTGCAACGCGGCATTTTCGGGCGGAAAGGCGACGTCGATGCCGCTGGCGATGACGCCCACCGTCGATCCGCCCAGCGCGCCGATGTGGGCGGCGGTATCGACCCCGCGCGCGAGGCCGCTGACCACCGTGACGTCGCGCGCAGCCAGGTCGGCCGCGAGCTGGCGCGCGAACCGGCACGCGATCGCCGACGCGTTGCGCGCGCCGACAATCGCCACGCACGGCCGCCGCAGCATCGCGGCATCGCCGCGCACAACGACGACGGGCGGCGCACCCTCAACCTCGCGCAGCATCGGCGAATAATCATCCTCGTCGCTGAATATATGCCGTGCGCCGAGCGCCGCGACCCGCTCGATCTCGCGCTCCGCCGTCTCGGCGGGCGCGATCCGAGGCTTCCCCGCTCCGCCGCGCAGCACGAGGTCGGGCAGCGCGTCGAGCGCGGCCTCGCCCGACCCGAAGCGTTGCATCAGCTGATGCCAGCTGACAGGCCCGACATGCGGCGTGCGGATGAGCCGCAGCCGCGCCAGCCGCTCGGCGTGAGTCACGCGCGCTCCTTGCCCGCACCGACGCGCGGCTCGGTCCCGGCGCGCAGCCGCACGATATTCTCACGATGCCGCCACAGCACGATCACCGCGAGCCCGGCGAGCCCGATCGCATAGACCGGATAGCCGAACGCCAGCGCAGCGATCGGCGCCGACACCGCGCCGAGCATTCCGCCGAGCGACGAGATGCGCAGAAGCAACACCGTGCCGAGCCATACGACCGCGAACACCAGCCCGATCGGCCAGGCGAGCGCCAGGGCCAGACCGAGCAGCGTCGCGACGCCCTTTCCGCCGCGGAACTTCAGCCACACCGGATAGCAATGGCCGATCATCGCCGCCGCGCCCGCGATCATCGCAGCATGATCGCCGAGCTGAGGAACGAAATGCCGCGCAAGCAGCACCGCGACCGCCCCCTTCGCGCCATCGAGGATGAGGGTAGCTGCCGCCAGTTCCTTGCGCCCGGTACGCAGCACATTGGTCGCGCCGATATTGCCCGACCCGATCTGGCGCAGGTCGCCCGCGCCGAACAATCGGGTCAGGATGACGCCAAACGGGATCGAGCCCAACAGATAGCCCGCGAGAATCAGCAAATAGATGGCCATGGGCTCCCCTGCTCCGTTCGGTATCGTTGTGGAGATGTTGGGCGATGCAATCAATGAATTAGCGTGTCGTGACCGCCAAAATGGATCGATAACCGTCGTCCCGCGAAGGGCGTTTCAGAGTCACGGCCTCTGAACGCGACCGCTGGCGAAGTAGCACAAGGCCTCTAGCGGCCCCGCCTACGCGGGGACGACGAGCGTGGATTGAGGCTCCGCCTCCACCCTGCTACGGCCCTGCCATGCACGCCCCGCCCCGTAGCGCCCCCATCCTCTTCTTCGACTCCGGCCTCGGCGGACTCACCGTCCTTGATCCCACCCGTGCGCTGCTTCCGACCGCGCCGTTCGTCTACGCCGCCGATTATGCCGGCCTGCCCTATGGCAAGAAAAGCGATGAGGAACTTGCCGCGCGCGTGCCCGCGCTGCTCGGCCGCCTTGTGGAGCGATATCAGCCGCGGCTCGCCGTCATCGCGTGCAACACGGCCTCGACGATCGCGCTCGGCCACGTCCGCGCCGCGCTCGACCTGCCGATCGTGGGCACCGTGCCCGCGATCAAGCCGGCGGCCGAAATGACGCGGAGCGGCGTCATCGGCGTGCTCGGCACCGAAGCGACCGTCCGCCAGCCCTATGTCGACGATCTGAGCGCACGCTTCGCCGATGGAAAGACCGTGCTGCGCCACGGCAGCCCCGGGCTCGTCACCGGCGCCGAGGCCAAGCTGCGCGGCGAAGCGGTCGATCCCGAGGTGATCGCCCGCGCCATCGCGGGTCTGCGCGATCAGTCCGGCGGCGACGCGATCGACGTCATGGTCCTCGCCTGCACCCATTTTCCGCTGCTCCGCGATGAATTGCAGGCCGCAGCGGGCCCCGGCGTTCGCCTGATCGACGGCGCCGCGGGCATAGCGCGGCGGATCGCCCATCTGACCGAAGGGCAGCTATGGCCCGATGCCCCCGCACCCGGCATCGCTGTCTTCACGCGCAGCGACGAGCGTCCGCCGCCGCCGCTCGCCGCGCTCGCACCCTATGGCATCGGGTCGATCGAGACGATCTGATAGGACAATTTGCCCCAGTGCTGCGAATCGTTCGCACTGGCCTTCGGCGCTTTTCGGCGTTATTGGCCCGCATGTTAATAGCCGCCGGGGGGCGGCGTCCGGAACTTGACTGGCACCTGACTGCGGGGCTGAAACGTGAATTACAACGACATCTTCGCACGCGCGATCGACCGGCTGCACGAAGAGGGGCGCTACCGCGTCTTCATCGACATCTTGCGCAACAAGGGTGCTTTTCCCAATGCGCGCTGCTTCGCCGGCCATAATGGGCCGAAGCCGATCACCGTCTGGTGCTCGAACGATTATCTCGCGATGGGCCAGCATCCCAAGGTCGTCGCCGCGATGGAAGAGGCGCTACACGACGTCGGCGCCGGATCGGGCGGCACGCGCAACATCGGCGGCAACACCCATTACCACATCGACCTCGAGGCCGAGCTTGCCGATCTGCACGGCAAGGACGGGGCGCTGCTCTTCACCTCGGGCTATATCTCGAACGAAGCCACGCTTGGCACGCTCGGCAAGCTGCTGCCGAACTGCATCATCTATTCGGACGAGCTCAACCACGCGTCGATGATCGCGGGCATCCGCAACTCGGGCTGCGAAAAGCGCGTGTGGCGCCACAACGACCTTGAACATCTCGAGGAACTGCTCGCCGCCGACGATCCCGAAGCGGCGAAGCTGATCGCGTTCGAAAGCGTCTATTCAATGGACGGCGACGTCGCCCCGATCCACGCGATCTGCGACCTCGCCGAGAAATACAACGCGCTCACCTATTGCGACGAAGTCCATGCCGTCGGCATGTATGGCCCGCGCGGCGGCGGCATTTCGGACCGCGACGAGGCAGCGGACCGCATCACCATCATCGAAGGCACGCTGGGCAAGGCGTTCGGCGTGATGGGCGGCTATATCGCGGCCGAGAAGAATATCATCGACGTGATCCGTTCCTATGCCCCGGGCTTCATCTTCACGACCAGCCTGTCGCCGGTGCTCGTCGCGGGCGTGCTCGCCAGCGTGCGCCACCTCAAATCGTCGAGCGTCGAGCGCGAGGCGCAGCAGGAAGCCGCCGCCTATCTCAAGCAGAGCTTCCGCGACGCCGGCCTGCCGGTGATGGATTCGACGACGCATATCGTCCCGCTGATGGTGGGAGATCCGGTGCGCGCGAAGAAGATCAGCGACATCCTGCTCGCCGAATATGGCGTCTATGTGCAGCCGATCAATTTCCCGACCGTGCCGCGCGGCACCGAACGCCTGCGCTTTACCCCAGGTCCGGCGCACGATGAGGCAATGATGCGCGAGCTTACGCAAGCGCTCGTCGAAATCTGGGACCGGCTCGAACTGCAGTTTCTGAAGGCGGCGTGACAATCGCGCCCGGTTACGACGAGGTTGTCGTCGGACGCCGCTCGATCCGCGGCTTCCTCGATAAGCCCATTCCGAAGGATCTGATCGCCGAAATCCTTGAGGTCGCGATGCGCGCGCCCTCGTCGTTCAACAATCAATGCTGGAACTTCTCGGTCGTCACCGGCGACCCGCTGACGGCAATCCGCCGGGGCAATACCGACGGGATCCTCGGCGGGAATCCCGATAGCCGCGAATTCCGCCGCTTCGACGGCGTCGCCGATGACCACCGCGCGCGCCAGATCGAGATCGCCAAGCAACTCTTCGGCGCGATGGGCATCGCGCGCGAGGACAAGGACGCGCGGCAGGATTGGGTGCTGCGCGGCTTCCGTCAGTTCGACGCGCCCGTCAGCATCGTCGTCACCTATGACCGCGTCCTGCTCGGCAGCGATATCGCACCGTTCGACTGCGGTGCGGTGACCAATGCGCTGGTCAACGCCGCCTGGTCGCGCGGGCTCGGCTGCGTGATCAACAGCCAGGGCATCATGCAAAGCCCTGTCGTGCGCGAACATGCGCATATCCCCGACGACCAGGTCATCATGATCTGCGTCGCGATGGGCTGGCCCGACGGCGATTTTCCGGCGAATGCGGTAGTGTCGAAGCGCAAGAGCGTGGCGGAAGCGGTGCGGTTCGTCGGTTTCGGGGATTGAAGTCCGCTAGCGTAGCTAAGACTTTTAGTCTTTGACAATTTCCAATTGGGGAAGTGCAAAGACATGACCTTTCATTTCCCCCTTAACCATCCACTCACAGTACGCTTTGCCTTCTTCTACCCAGTTCACAGTCATTAGTTCGCTGCCCGACTTCAGCTGGACAACGTCTCCCGGATTTATACCCATATTTATCTTCCTTTCGGTCGAATTGCGGAATCTACAAAAAGAACAAATAGAGATCAAGTGGTATGTTGAAGAATGTGGTTTGCGGCGGCTGGCAGAACGCGTCGATGTTTAGACAAGGCTAATTTTCCTCGATAAGATGTCTAGCTTCCTGCCCCGTCGTGAAAGAATTTCATGCCAACACAGCGTTATAGCTACACCGCCATCACGCTCCACTGGCTCATCGCGCTGCTGCTGGCCTTCCAGATCGCGCTCGGCTGGGCGCTCGAGGGCAACAACAGCCCCGAACTCTTTGCGCGATACCAGCTGCACAAATCGATCGGCATCACGATCCTGCTGCTCAGCCTCGCGCGGCTTGCGGTCCGCCTGTTCGCAAAGCGCCCGCCCGCATCCGACGGCCCCGCCTGGACGCGCATGTTGGCGGGCATCGTCCACGGGCTTTTCTATCTCGTGATGATCCTCGGCCCCGTCACCGGCTGGCTGCTCGTTTCGACCGCGCGGGTCCAGGTCCCTACCCTGCTCTACGGCCTGGTCCCTTGGCCGCACCTGCCGGTCGGCCGCGCTTTGCACGAACCCGCCGAAAGTATTCACGGCGCGATGGCGTGGCTCGCGATCGGGCTGTTCCTGCTCCACATCATCGGCGCGCTTCGCCACCAATGGCTGCTCGGCAAGCCCGAGCTTCAACGCATGATCCCCTTTGCACGCGGCAAGGGTGTTGGCGCCGCGATCGGCGCGCTGGCGCTCGTCGGGGGCGCATTCGCCCTCGGGCAGACGGTCTATCCGGAAGGAAGCCGGCCCGTCGTGGAGAAGGCGGTGCCAATGCCGACAGCCGCGCCGGCCGCGCCGCAGGTGGCCCCCGCCTTCCCGGTCGAAGATGAGGCGCCCGTCGAGGAACCAGTCAAAAAGGCCCCTGTGGAAACGAAAGAACCGCTCGCCGACTGGACGGTCATGCCGGGCGGGCGCCTCGGCTTTACCGCGCGCTGGAACGGCGAGGCGGTCAGGGGGAGTTTCGGCCGCTGGCGCGCCGCCATCCGTTTCAGCCGCGACGACCTCGCCAAATCGAATATTCGCGTCACCGTCGACCTTGCCTCCGCCGACACCGGCGACGGTCAGCGCGACGATTCGCTGAAAAGCAGCGATTTCTTCAACGTCACGGCGCAGCCAAGCGCGGTATTCACCGCGCGCGATATCCGCCATATCGATGGCGACCACTATGAAGCGCGCGGCACGCTCGCCCTGCGCGGCGTCAGCAAGCCTGCCACCCTGCGCTTCACCTTGCAAATCGAGGACAATAAGGCCCGCGTCGCGGGGACGGCGCGGATCGACCGCACCGCCTTCGGCGTCGGCCAGGGCGAATGGGCGGCGACCGACGCCATCGCGGCTGCGGTCGACATTGATTTCTCGTTCAGCGCGACGCGTCCGGCATCCTGATCAGCGCGCGGGGCGCATCATGCCCCAGAAATGCGGGCCGCCGCCCGGCACGTCCCATTGGGCCGCGATTATGAAGCCCAGCCGCTCGTACAGCGGGACATTTTCGGGCGTCGCGGTCTCCAGCCAGCACGGCAGGCCGTGCGTATCGGCGACCGCGGTCTGCGCGCGGATGATCCGGCCGCCGTGCCCCTTGCCCTGATCGACGGGCCGTACGCCGACATAATGGAGATACCAGAAGCGCCCCTTGGGTCGATGCGCGTCGATGCCGCCCTGCACCTTCAAACCGCGCGGTAAGGCGGTGCCGAACGTCGTGACGAGCGGGATGACGGTGCGGAGAAATTCGAGCCCGCCGCTGTCCGCTTGCCCCGGCGCGCGCCAGAGCGCCGCCGCTTCATCACTGGCCGCCCGCAGCGCGATGCCCGCCCGCATGTCCGCGGGGACGAGAACGCGGAACAAGCCGCGAAGCGCGCGGGCACGGTGGGCCGGATCGGGCAATATCCATGATAGCGCCGGGTCTGTCTGAAACGCCTGCGCCAGCGTTTCGACGAGCGCGGGGCGATCGGCCGCCGTCGCTTTTCCGATCTCGTCCATTCCCCCCTCCATCGTCGTCGCGAGCGAAGCGAAACAATCCAGGGCGTTTACGCAAGCCTTGGATTGCCGCGTCGCTTCGTTCCGCAATGACGAACGTCAATCGCGGCAATAACCCTCGCCGTCCTTGACGATCAGGCATTCCTTCTTGCCGGCGAGATATTTGAGGCCGGTTTCGTCGCCATTGCCGCGGCGCAGGCTCAACTCCTCGCTGCCGCGCTTGAACTTGATGCCATGCTCGCTGTCCTGGCCGTCATAGGTCCCCTTGGTGTCGAGGTCCGACTGCATCTCCAGCTTATATTTGCCCGGCTCGGCGGGGGTGATCGTGGCATACATGCCCTCGACCCCGGTCCATTTCCCGGCCCAGCTGGCAAAGCGGTGCGGTGCGGTGGCGGGATCGGTCGCTTCGGCATCTTCCACCCGCGCCGTTTCGACCGGAACCTCGGTCGTCGCCGTATCGGTCGGCGCGGGCGCCGGCGCTTCCGCCTTCTCGCAACCCGCCAACAGCACCAGCGCCGCGGCGCTCGCCAATATCATGCTCTTCTGCATCATGCGTCTCCTTCCCATCCCAAACGCGTCGGCTTCGATTAGTTTCCTACTCGGTGATGATCTCGGCGAACCTCAGCGGGTCGACATTGCCGCCCGACAGGGTGACGAGCGTCGCGTCGGTGACCGACACTTTCCCCGCGAGCACGGCCGCAAGCGCCGCCGCCCCGCCGGGTTCGACTATGAGGTGCAGCTTCTCGAACGCCAGCCGCATCGCGTCGCGCACCTCGCCGCGGGTCACGACGATGCCCTTCACGCCGCGCGCCTGAAGTACGGCAAAATTGATCGGCCAGGTTTCCGGCGTCTGCAACGCGTCGCATTCGGTGGGATAGGCCATATCCTCAACCGACAATATCTCTCCCGCCGCAAGGCTCCGCGTCACGTCGTCCCAGCCTTCGGGCTCGACCGCGATAATCTCGGCATCGGGGCAAGCGAGCGCGAGGCCCGCCGACAATCCCCCGCCGCCGCAGCAGGCAACCACCTTGTCGGGACCGTCGATCCCGCGCGCCTTCATCTGCGCCGCCGCTTCGATCCCGGCGCTGCCCTGTCCCTCGATGATCCATGGGTCGCCATAGGCGTGGACGAGCGTCCCGCCGCGCTCATCGAGCAACTTCGCGGCAACGGCATCGCGCGATTCGGTGACGCGGTCGTAGAGCACCACCTCGGCTCCCAGCTTTCGCGTCGCTGCCAGCTTCATCGCGGGCGCATTGCTTGGCATCACGATCGTCGCCCTGATGCCCAACCGCTTCGCTGCCCAAGCAACGCCCTGCGCATGATTGCCGCTCGACACGCCGACGACGCCCTCGTTCGCCTGTTCGGGGGTGAGGTCGGTCAGCCGATGCCACGCGCCGCGGATTTTGAACGCGCCGACGGGTTGCAGGCACTCGGCTTTGCACCAGATGGTTTTGCCGTCGATTTCGAGCGGGAGCAGCGGCGTTTGCGGCAGCAATGCAGCGACTTTCGCCGCCGCGCGTTCGACACCCGCTAGCGTCGGCGCGCGTGTCGGATCGATCAGGGCTTCGGGGCTTTGCTGTGTCATGGCTTCGTCCTATAGGGCGCGGCATACAACACAAGCCGCGACATAGCGGGCAGGAGATTTTTGATGAGCAAGGTTCTGGTGATCGGCGCAGGCGGCGTCGGTTCGGTCGCGGTGCACAAGATGGCGATGAATCCCGACATCTTTCCGGACATCACGCTCGCCAGCCGCCGCAAGTTCAAATGCGACGCGATCGCCGAATCGGTAAAGACCCGCACCGGCGTCACGATCAACACCGCCGAAGTCGACGCCGACCATATCGACGCGACCGCCGCGCTGATCCGTTCGATCGGCGCAACGCATGTCGTGAACCTTGCGCTACCCTATCAGGACCTCACGATCATGGAGGCGTGCCTGTCGACCGGCGCGCATTATCTCGATACCGCGAATTACGAGCCGCGCGACGAGGCGAAGTTCGAATATCATTGGCAGTGGGCCTATCAGGACCGCTTCAAGGACGCCGGGCTGATGGCGCTGCTCGGCTCGGGCTTCGACCCCGGCGTGACGAGCGTCTTTACGACCTGGCTCAAGAAGCATCATTTCGCCCGCATCGACACGCTCGATATCCTCGATTGCAACGGCGGCGATCACGGCCAGCATTTCGCGACCAACTTCAATCCCGAGATCAACATCCGCGAAGTGACCGCGGTCGCGCGTCACTGGGAAAATGGCGACTGGGTTGAAACCCCGCCGATGTCGGTGAAGCAGCAGTTCGATTTCGAGGAGGTCGGCCCGAAGACGATGTACCTCATGTATCATGAGGAGATCGAAAGCCTGAAGACGCACCTGCCCGAAATCCAGCGCATCCGTTTCTGGATGACCTTCGGCGAGGCGTATATCCAGCACCTCACCGTGCTTCAGAATGTCGGCATGACGCGCATCGATCCCGTGATCTACGAAGGCCGCGAGATCATCCCGCTGCAGTTCCTCAAGGCCGTGCTCCCCGAACCGTCCAGCCTGGGCGAGACCACGAAGGGCAAGACCAACATCGGCGTCATCGCGACCGGCGTCGGCAAGGACGGCAAGGAAAAGACGCTCTACCTCTACAATATCTGCGACCATGAGGACGCGTTCGCCGAAACGGGCAATCAGGCGGTGAGCTATACCACCGGCGTTCCCGCGATGATCGGCGCCGCGATGATGGTCACCGGCACCTGGTCGGGCGATGGCGTGTTCAACATGGAGCAGATGGATCCCGACCCCTTCATGGACATGCTGAACAAGCATGGCCTGCCTTGGCAGGTAAAGGAACTGGACGCGCCGCTCGACTTCTGAGCGCGGTTCGATCCAAAATCACCCCTTGCAATATATAGACCCCGTTCGTGCTGAGCTTGTCGAAGCACCGTCCGTTCTTTGGCGTTGCAAAGGCAGGACCGCCCTTCGACACGCTCAGGGCTCACGGGGTATTTTGTACCCGATGGATTGAGAGCTCCGCGATGTGCTGCCGCTGAAGAAAGAGAAGAAATGACCGCCTATCTCGCGCCGATCGGCCTGCTGTTCGTCTCGAACATCTTCATGACGTTCGCCTGGTATGGCCAGCTTGGCGCGGTGTCGCGGCCGGTCTGGCTCGCGGTGCTGATCGCATGGGGGATCGCCTTCTTCGAATATTGCCTCGTCATCCCGGCGAACCGCATCGGTTATGGTGTTTACAGCGCCGCCGAACTCAAGACCTTGCAAGAAGTCATCACCCTGATCATATTCGCGGGGTTCGCGGTCTTCTGGCTCGGTGAGAAGCTGACCGTGAACCATCTCGTCGGCTTCGGTCTGATTGCGGCGGGGGCGTTCTTCATTTTCAAGGGGCCGATCGCGGTCTGACAGGATTTTACAGCGACATGGAAACCCGTGCCGGCGATCCCGGAGCCTTTGCCCGCTTCGACCTGACCCGCGTCCCCTCTCCCGCCTTCGTCGTCGATGCCGCGAAGGTGCGCGCCAACCTCGCGCTGCTGCGCCATATCGGCGACGCGTCGGGTGCGCGCGTGCTCGCGGCGCTCAAGGCATTCTCGATGTGGTCGTTGGGGCCGACCGTCGCGGAATATCTCGACGGCGTCTGCGCGTCGGGACTTTACGAAGCCAAGCTCGGCCGCAGCGAATATGGCGGTGAGGTCGCGACCTATTGCGCGGGCTACAAGGAAAGCGACCTGTCCGAGATCGCGACGCTGTCCGACCATCTGATCTTCAACTCGCCGGGACAGATCGCGCGCTTCCGTCCGCTCCTCGATGAGCTGCGCGCGAAGGGCGAGATGTTCGACATCGGCCTGCGCATCAACCCGATGCACAGCGAGGGCGAGGTCGCTAAATATGATCCCGCTGCCCCGTGCAGCCGCCTCGGCTTTCCGATCAGTCAGTTGCTCCCCGAGCATATGGAGGGCGTCGACGGCGTCCATATGCACAGCCTGTGCGAACAGGACTTCCCGCCGCTCCAGCGCACCTGGAACGCGGTTCACCCGATGCTGCGCCCCTTTTTCGGCCAGCTCAAATGGATCAATTTCGGCGGCGGGCACCATGTCACGCGCGCCGATTATCAGGTCGACGACCTTATCTCCTTCCTGAAACAGGTCCGCGCGGCAACCGATTGCGACGTGATGATCGAACCCGGCGAGGCGATCGCGCTCGATGCGGGCATTCTGGTCGGCGAAATCCTGGACCTGTTCGACAATGGCATGCCGATCGGCATCACCGATATTTCGGCGACCTGCCATATGCCCGACGTGATCGAGGCGCCCTATCGTCCGGCGATGCTCGAGGAGGGCAGCGAGGGCATGCCGACGCGGCTCGGCGGCCCCTCGTGCCTCGCCGGCGATGTGATCGGCGACTATCGCCTCCCCGGCGGCGCGCGGATCGGTCAGCGCTTCGCCTTTCTCGACCAGGCGCATTATTCGATGGTCAAGACGAATACCTTCAACGGCGTGCCGCTGCCGTCCATCTGGCTGTGGGACAGTGAGAGCGACGAACTGAAGCTGATCCGCGAATTCGGTTACGAGGATTTCAAGACGCGGTTGGGATAAGCTCAGCCAGCGCCTGATGGATATCGCTGACCACGACCGACCCTTCGCCGACCGACGAGGCGACGCGCTTCACCGATCCCTTGCGCACATCGCCGACGGCGTAGATGCGCGGCCAGCTCGTCTCGAACCGGCTGGGCATACGGTCGAGCGACCAGCCCGCCTTGACCAGTTCGAGCGGGGCGATGTCGGTGCCGGTCTTCACGAAGCCGCGCTCGTCGCACACCATCTCCTTGGGCAGCCAGCTCGTATTCGGGCTCGCGCCAAGGAACAGGAACAGGAAGCCGCAATCGCAATGCCCCTCGTCGCCCGTCTCGCGGCAGCGGTAGGTCAGGCCGGCTAGCCGGTCCTCGCCGTGCAGTGCGACGACATCGGTCGCCGGGATGATTTCGATATTCGGATGCTCTTCCAGCCGCTTGACCAGATATTCGGACATCGTCTCGCGCAGGCTCGACCGGCGGAAAATCACGTAAACCTTTTTCGCGACGCTCGCGAGATAGATCGCGCCCTGTCCCGCCGAATTGCCCGATCCGACGATCGTCACCTCGGCATCGCTGCACAGCTGCGCTTCCATCGGCGTCGCGCCATAATAGATGCCGCGGCCTTCATAGGCCTCGATGCCGGTGATCGGCAGGCTTTGGTATTTCGCACCGCTCGCGACGACCACCGCACGGCTGCGCAGCTTGCGTCCGTCGGCGAGGTGCAGGCAATAGGCGTCGCCGTCGCGGTTTATCGAGGCGGCCCGCACCGGCGAAACCAGCCGCGCGCCGAACTTCTGCGCCTGCACCGTCGCGCGGCGCGCAAGCTCATTGCCCGAAATGCCGGTGGGGAAGCCGAGATAATTCTCGATCTTCGACGAGGTGCCGGCCTGCCCGCCCGGAGCAAGCGAGTCGAGCGCGATCACCGTCAACCCTTCCGAAGCGGCGTACACCGCCGCGGCGAGCCCGCCCGGACCGCTGCCCACAACGAGCACGTCGGCGGTCGCGCCATCGGGAAGCAGATCGAGCCCCAGCCCCGCCGCAAGCTGCTCGGGCGTCGGCTGGACGAGTACTTCCGCCGCGCCGAGGATCGCGACCGGCAGCTGATCCTCGGTCAGCCCGCGCTCGGCGAGCAGATGCGCCGCGACCGGGCCGTCGGCGGGATCGAACCAGCGATGCGCGACGCCATGCTTCATGAGCAGGTCGCGCATCGCATAAACGCTGCGATCCATCGCCGCACCGATCACGATCGTGACGGCAAAGCCGCGGTGCTTGCTGAACTCGCGCCGCGCCGACAGCACGCGAATGAAGATGTCGGAAAAATGGCTGTTGCCCGCGATCAGCCGCTGAAAGTCGGCGTGGGCGATGCGCAGGATCTCGCCTTCGGCGCCCATTTCGACGCGCGACAGGTGGCGCTGCCCGGTCAGGACCGACAGGTCGCCCGCGAACTGCCCATGCTCCATCCAGCCGACGCGCTTGCGCCCCTCATCGGTCGACGCGAAGATGTCGGTGTGGCCCGAAAGGGTGACGATACAGTCGGGCGCCATCGCGCCCTCCTCGACCAGCAGATCGCCCGCCTTGTGTCGCTCGGTCGTGCCGAATGCCTTCAGTTCGTCGAGTTCGGTATCGGTGAAGGTGTAATTCACTTCGGCGCGGGAGACCATCAAAGCTTCGCCCTGTTTTCGTCATCCCGGTCGCTGCCGGGGTGACTCGATGAAATGGAATGAGCCCGTCCCTAGCGCGGCACCAGCGCCTTGTCTTGCATTTGCGCGGCTTGGCGCGGCCCCGCCCCGGTTCGCCCCCAACTGTCGCCTTGGTATTACAAAATTGCGCCAAAGGGTCTTTACAGGGGGGAACCCCCTCCATATATGCGCTCTCCGCTGCCCCAGGGGGACTTCCAATAACCGCAAGGCAGCCTTGGATGTTTAACGTTATTTTTGGGGGTCCCTTGAGTTGCACCAGCATCATAGCGCCCACGGGCTGATTCAGGCACTTTCGCCGGTCGAACCTGTTACGCTTGTCCGCCCGCATGCCGCGCGGCGCGCAGCGCGTTTCTTCATCGAGCGATTTCCCGGCACGACCATGTATGCGGTCAAGGCGAATCCGTCGCCCGACCTGCTGCGCGTGCTGTGGGATTCGGGTGTCACCCATTATGACGTCGCCTCGATCGCCGAAGTGCGCCTCGTCGCCCGCACGTTGCCGCAAGCGACGCTCTGCTTCATGCACCCGGTGAAGGCCGAGGAAGCGATTTCCGAAGCCTATTGGAAGCATGGCGTGCGCACCTTCTCGCTCGACACGCTTGACGAACTCGAAAAGATCGTCCGCGCGACCGAAGGCGCGCAGGATCTGAACCTGCTCGTCCGGCTTCGCGTTTCGTCCGATCATTCGAAGCTCAGCCTCGCCGCCAAGTTCGGGGCCGAGCCGGACGAAGTCGCCGAACTGCTGATGGCGACGCGCCAGGCGGCCGACGCGCTCGGTATCTGCTTCCACGTCGGCAGCCAGGCGATGACGCCGCATGCCTACGCACAGGCAATGGAACGCGTCCGCGCCGCGATCGTCGCGGCGTCGGTCACCGTCGACATCATCGATGTCGGGGGCGGTTTCCCGTCGTCCTATCCGGGCATGGAACCGCCGCCGCTCGACGCCTATTTCGATACGATCCACCGCAGCTTCGAAAGCCTGCCGATCAGCTATTCGGCCGAACTCTGGTGCGAGCCGGGCCGCGCGCTGTCGGCCGAGTATAGCTCGCTGATCGTGCGCGTCGAAAAGCGCCGCGGCGACGAGCTGTATATCAACGACGGCGCTTATGGGGCGCTGTTCGACGCCGCGCATGTCGGCTGGCGTTTCCCGGTTACGCTGCTGCGTGACGCGGAGAGCGATGCCGAGACGGTGGCGTTCAGCTTTTACGGCCCGACCTGTGACGATCTCGACCATATGGCAGGCCCCTTCTTCCTGCCCGCCGACATCAAGGCCGGCGATTTCATCGAGATCGGCATGCTCGGCGCCTATGGCTGCGCGATGCGGACCAAGTTCAACGGCTTCGGCGCCGACGAGACCCACGTCGTCAGCGACGAGCCGATGATCAGCCTCTACACCGGCGAAGTCGAACAGGAACGCCGCAGCGCGACGGTAACCAAGCTGTTCTGATAACGACCGAATAGCGAAAATGGAAAGGGCCGGCGCAGCGATGCGACCGGCCTTTTCCTTTTGGGGGAAAGCGCTAAATTGCGCCGCCCATGCAGCCCTTCCATCATCTCCTCGCCAATAATCTGATCGCCAACATCACCAATTTCACGGTGTGGTTCGCGCTGACCTTCTGGACCTTCCTCGAGACGCAATCGGTGTTCGCTACGGGGATGATCGCGGGCATCTATCTTGTGCTGACGGCGATGCTCGGCATCTGGTTCGGCAGCCTCGTCGACCATCATGGCAAGCGCAACATGATGCTGGTTTCGAGCTTTGCCTCGCTCATCCTCTATGTCCTCGCGCTCGGCGGCTTCCTGCTCGATCCCGACATCCGGGGCGCCGATGTTCGGAGTATCACGCTCTGGCTCTTCATCCTCGTCTCGATGCTCGCCGTGATCGTCGGCAATATCCGCATGATCGCGCTGCCTACGCTCGTCACGCTGCTCGTGCCCGAAGACCGGCGCGACAAGGCGAACGGGCTCGTCGGCATGGTCGGCGGGATCGGCTTCCTCACCACTTCGGCGATCAGCGGATTCCTTGTCGCGTGGGGCGGCATGGCGGGGACATTGATCTTTGCGATCGGCTTTTCGGTCGTTGCGATCGCCCACCTGCTTTTCGTCCGGATCGACGAACCGCGCCACACCGAAGATCATGCCGAATCGCGCCGGATCGACCTTGGGGGAACCTTTCGCGTCGTGCTCGCCATCCCGGGGCTTTTCGCGCTGATTCTTTTCTCCTCCTTCAACAATCTTCTCGGCGGCGTCTTCATGGCGCTGATGGATGCCTATGGGCTGTCGCTGATGAAGGTCGAGGAATGGGGCATGCTCTGGGCGGTCATTTCCTGCGCTTTCATCCTCAGCGGCGTCGTTATCGCGCGCACCGGACTCGGCGCCAATCCGGTGCGGACCCTGCTCCTCGTCAACCTTGGCGCCTGGGTCGTCGCGGTCTTCTTCACCATCCAGTCGTCGATCCTGCTGCTCGCGGTTGGCTGTTTCATCTGGATGTTCCTCGGCCCCTATGCCGAGGCGGCCGAGCAGACGACGCTGCAAAAGGTCGTGCCGTTCGCGCGGCAAGGCCGCGTCTTCGGCTTCGCTCAGTCGGTCGAACTCGCGGCTTCACCGCTGACCGCCTTCCTCATCGCACCGCTGACGCAATTCGTCTTCGTCCCGTTGATGACGACCGGATGGGGCGCCGAGGCGATCGGCGACTGGTATGGCCGCGGGCCCGAACGCGGCATCGCGATCGTCTTTTCGATCGCCGGCCTGCTGGGCGTGCTCGCCACCGCCGCCGCCTTCGCTTCCCGATCCTATCGGCGGATTTCCGCCGCTTATGCGGATGGCACTGGCGATACCGCCGCGCCGGCCGCCGCCTGACAGTCCCGCACGGTCGATTAGCTCTTCCGTTTCACTTCGCAATCCTTCTATCCTCGCGCAAACAGCAAGGGAGGATGCCGCTTGGTGAGGACGATCTATCGAGCCGTAGCAGGCGATACCGCATGACAATGCTTGAAGGCATCCGCATCGTCGATCTGACGACCGTCATCTTCGGCCCCTATGCGACGCAGATGCTTGCCGACCTCGGCGCCGAAGTGATCAAGGTCGAAACGCCGGGAGTCGGCGACGTGTCGCGCTACCTTGGCAATGGCGTTCCCGACCCGACGATGGGATCGATCCATCTTACCGTGAACCGCGGCAAACGCTCGATCGCGCTCGATCTGAAAAAGCCCGAAGATGCCGAAGTGCTGCGCGGCCTGATCGCCACCGCCGACGTCTTTTTCCACAACGTCCGCGGCAAGGCGATCGCTCGGCTCGGCTTCGACTATGACGGATGCCGCGCGATCAAACCCGACATCATCTATGTCCATGGCACCGGCTTCGGACAGGACGGCCCCTATGCCGACCTGCAGGCCTATGATGACGTCATCCAGGCCGCCAGCGGCACGACCACCCTGCTCCCACGCGTCGATGGCGACCCGCGCCCGCGCTATTTCCCGTCGCTGATCGCCGACAAGGTCGCCGGCCAGTTCGGGGCGCAGGCGATCCTCGCGGCGCTGGTCCACAAGTTCAGAACCGGCGAAGGGCAAGAAGTGCAGGTGCCGATGTTCGAATGCTTCACCTCGTTCATGCTGGTCGAGCATCTGCGCGACGCGGCGCTTGACCCGCCGATTGGGCCCGCGGGCTATCCGCGCCAACTCGATCCGACGCGCCAGCCCTTCCCGACCTGCGACGGCTATGTCGCCATCGTCCCCTACACACCCGAATCGACCGCCCGGCTGATGGCGCTGCTCGGCAGCGACGGCCTCACCGAAACACCTGAGTTCCAGGCTGCCAAGGCAAATGGTCAGCATATGCCGATCGTCTACAGCGAAATCGCGCGCAAGACGCCGGCGAAGACGACCGCGGAATGGCTCGCGCTGTTCGCCGAGAATGACATCCCCGCGATGGCTGTGCGCGACCTGCAGGACATCAGGGCGGACCCGCATCTGTCGGCCACGGGCTTTTTCCGCCACCGCACCCATCCCGATGTCGGCGCCTTCCACGAAATGCAGCCGCCGGTGAAATATGGCGCGATGCCGCCGCGCGACCTTGGCTTCGCGCCGCGCGTCGATGGCGATGGCGCGTCGATCCGCGCCGAGATCAGGGCGGCCCGGCACGACTGAATTTTGGCAATTGCATATCGGCGCGCCGCCCCTAGCATCGCGGCGACACGATAAAGGGGGAGCTATATGACGCCGAACATCCTCGCGCCGGGCGCGGTGCTGATCCTGTGGACGCTCGTCATGCTGGTCTGGGTCGCGGTGACGCGCTTTCGCGCGCTGGCCAAGTCGGGCATCGACCTGAAGGCCGCGCCACCGGGCGGTCGCGGCGGCGACCTTGAAGGCATATTGCCGCCCGTCACCAACTGGAAATCGCACAATTACACGCATCTGCTCGAACAGCCGACGCTCTTTTATGCCGTTATCCTGATCCTGCACGCCGTCGGTGGCTATCCCGCCTATATCGTGTGGATCGCCTGGACCTATGTCGCGCTGCGTATCGTGCACAGCGTCTGGCAAGCGACGGTGAACCGCATACCGGTACGCTTTGCGATCTTTGCGGCGTCGACCTTGTGCCTGTTGGCCCTGGCGCTGCTCGCGGTCATCGCCACTTTGGGTTGAGGGGGAGAGAAAGATGGAAACGAACGCTATTTTGGGGCCGGTCGCGACGCTGGCGCTCTGGTCGATGATCATGTGGGTGTGGATGTATGCGACGCGCATCCCGGCGATGCAGCGCGCCAAGATCGACGCCGCGAAGATGGTCGGCGGCACCGGCAAGGGGCTCGACGAGGTCTTGCCCGCCGAAGTGCAGTGGAAAGCGCACAACTACAACCATCTGATGGAACAGCCGACGGTCTTTTACGCCGTCGGTATAGCGCTTGCGGTCGGCGGCATGGGCGGCGGGCTCAACGCGCAGATCGCTTGGGCCTATGTGGCCCTTCGCATCGTCCACAGCCTGATCCAGGTGACGGTCAACCGCGTGATGTGGCGTTTCGCCGTCTTCGCGCTCGCAAGCCTCGCGCTCTTCGCGCTGTGCCTGCACGCCTTCATGGGCTTTGTGCTGAACTAACTCGTCGCCCCCGCGAAGGCGGGGGCCGCCGTCGGCCTTGCGCCAGCTTTCCAGCGGCCCCCGCGTTCGGGGGCGACGGCTATCTGAAAAAGCGCCCCGCCAGTTCCACATGGGTCGACCAGCGGAACTGGCCGACGGGCTGGACCCAGTCGAGCGAATAGCCGCCCTCGACCAGTATTTTCGCATCGCGGGCAAAGCTGGCGGGATTGCAGCTGACATAGGCGATGACTGGCGCGGTCGACGCCGCGAGCTGCTTCACCTGCTCCTCGGCCCCCGCACGCGGCGGATCGAGAATGATCGCGCCGAAACGATTGAGTTCGGCGGGCACCAGCGGGCGACGAAACAGGTCGCGATGCTCGGTCGCCACCAGCGCCCGCGCGCGGTTCGCGGCGCCAGTCAACGCGGCAATCGCATCGCGCGCACCCTCGGCAGCATAGACTTTGCGCCCTGCTTGCACCGACAGCGCAAAGGTGCCAACGCCCGCGAACAGATCCGCGACCGCACCGGCCTCGCCGATCGCCTTGGTCACGGCATCGACCAGCGCGGTCTGCCCCGCCGCCGTCGGTTGTAGAAAGGCGAAGGGCGGCACCTCAACCAATATGTCGCCGAAGCGCATCGTCGGCGGATCGGGCTGCCACAGGATTTCGAGCCCGTCGCCCTGATCGATCGCAAAGCGCGCAAGATTATGCGCACCCGCGAAATCCTGAAGCGCCATTGCGGCGTCGAGCCCTTCGGCTTTCACGCCTTCCAGTATCAATTCGACGCCCTGATCGAGCATCTGCAGCTTGACCTTCACCGGGCGCCGCGGCTGCGCGATCATCACCAGTAATTCGCGCACCGGCTCGATCAGCGCGAACAGCTCGGGGAGCAGCAGCGGGCACATCCGCATGTCGACGATCTGGTTGCTCTGCGCTGCGTTGAACCCGATCGCGACCTGCTTGCCCGTCCTGAGCGCCGTCAGCGCGGCGCGGCGGCGGCTCTGCGGCGGCGAAAGCAGCGCGGGAAGCACCTCGCCATAGGGAACGCCCTGTCCTTCGAGTCCGCCGACAACCCGGTCGCGCACGAAATCCGCCAGCGCCGGCTCGGCGACATGTTGCAACTGGCAACCCCCGCATTTGCCGAAATGGCGGCACAGCGGCTCGGTCCGGTTCGGTCCGGGAATGAGGATGCCATCGTCGCGCACGCGGTCGCCCGGCGCGGCGCCCGCCACATGGCGCCCGTCGCCCGTCACGCCGTCGCCGCGCGCGGCGATGCGCTCGATCAGCGAAGCTTCGCCCATGTCAGTCCCTTATCAGATCGTCGGCTACAAGGCCGGGGCCTATACGCGCGGCCTGCGCGATATGCCAGCCCACCGCGGCAACCGCGGCATCGAAGGTGTCGCCGCCGCGCGCCAGCATCGCGCCGCACGCGCCCGCCAATATGTCTCCCGTTCCCGCCGTTGCCAGCCAGGGGCTCCCCGGCCACGCAGCACTGACGCGGCCATCGGGGGCCGCGACGATCGTGTCGGCGCCCTTGTAGATGACCACCGCCTGCGTGCGCGCCGCCGCCGCCTTCGCGCGGTCGATCTTGCTGCCGTAAAGCTGGGGGAAAGCGCGCGCGAATTCGCCTTCGTGCGGGGTCAATATCGCCTTGCGCGGCGTTTCGGAGAGGCGCGGCAGCGCCGCGTCGATCGCTGCGGCGTCGAGCACGAGTGGCTTGCCCGAATCGAGCGCGGCTTCGACGTCGAACAGCAATTCGTCTCCCGCCGGAAATCCCGGCCCGATCACCACCGCACCGACGCGCGGGTCGCCCAGCCGCTCGCCGAATTTCGCGTCGCTCTCGGTGACGATCGCCGAAAAGGGCGCCCGCTCGCTGCCGTCGAGCACGACATACCCCGCCCCGGCCCGCAGCGCCGCCCCCGCCGTCAATCCCGCTGCGCCGCGCATCGGGCCGGCGAAGACGAGCACCATGCCGCGCGTGAATTTGTGTGCGGTCGCCTCCGGCTTCGTCTCCCGCGTGGTCGGTAGCGTGCGCATCGTCTTGTTCGCCGAAATGCCGATCGGTGCGAGCAGGATGCGCCCGCAGGCGGGTGCGGTCGGAAGCAGGACATGCGCGGGCTTCAGCGCACCGAGCGCCAGCGTCACATCGGCGGGAAGCGGGGGCATCCAGTCGGCCCCGCCGTCGCTATCGATCCCGCTCGGCACATCGACCGCCAGGACGCGCCGGTCGGCGAAATGTCCGAGAATTGCAGCGAGTTCGTCCGCGATGGGTCTCGACAGCCCGACGCCGAACAGCGCATCGACGATCAGGGGCGCAGGCGCAAGGCGGCCGTCCATCTTTTCGACGGTTCCACTCCAACCTGCCCGCGCCGCCTTCGCCAACTCGGTCGCAGGTTCGGCCAGCGCGGCGACGCGCACCGCCGCCCCGCGCGTCGCGAGCAAACGCGCCGCGACATAGCCATCGCCGCCATTGTTGCCGGGGCCGCAAAGGATTAGGACCGGCGCGCCCGCCGCCATCCGCCAAGTGGCGTCGGCAACGGCAGCGCCCGCTAGCTCCATCAACTGCGATAGCGAGGTGCCTTGGATCGCGCAGGCAGCCTCGGCCTCACGCATCGCGCTCGCGGTCAGGATCGGGGCGTTGGCGGGAAGGGCCATGGTCCTGCCTATCACGATCGCGCGAAAGCGCCTACTTCGCGCCGCCGGTGTTGGCAGGCAGCCGATAGCGGTCGTGGCCGACCGTGACCTCGATCATGTTGTCGCCGGCGATCGTGACCTTCGCGGGCTCGGCGCCGTCGGCCGATACGACGCCGCGCCCGTCGGTCGTGATCTGCAACCGGCGGTATCCGACATTGCTCCGCCCGACGATGAGCACAGTGCCGTCATCGCCGCTCATTTCCTCGACGGTGCAGGTGCGGTCGAACAGCTTCGCGCCCTCGAGCGCGCATTCGATGCGGCCGTTCTCGGCGGCTTCGCGCGAACCGCGCGCTTCGGCCTCGGCGAGGTCGCCGTTGTCGGGCGTGCGATTACATCCCGCAAGCGCGATCAGCGTCAGCAATGCCGCCCCGAATCGTTTCATCCCTTGCCTTTCAGCTGCGACAGGTCGCGCACGGCGCCGCGCGCGGCACTTGTCGTCATCGCGGCATAGGCCTGAAGTGCTACCGAAACCTTGCGCGGGCGGGCCTTTTCGGGTTGCCATGCGGCATCGCCCTTCGCTTCCATCGCGGCGCGGCGCTTGGCAAGCACGCTGTCCGCCACCGCGAGGGTGATCGTCCGCGACGGGATGTCGATGTTGATCAGGTCGCCATTCTCGACCAGCCCGATCGCGCCGCCTTCGGCGGCTTCGGGCGAGACATGGCCGATCGACAGGCCCGATGTGCCGCCCGAAAAACGCCCGTCGGTGATCAGCGCGCAGGCGGCGCCGAGCCCCTTGGACTTGAGGTAGCTCGTCGGATAGAGCATTTCCTGCATCCCCGGTCCGCCCTTCGGCCCTTCATAGCGGATCACGACGACGTCGCCCGCCTGGACCTGCCCGGTAAGGATGCCCGCGACCGCGGCGTCCTGGCTTTCATAGACCTTCGCCGGCCCCGAAAATTTGAGAATGCTTTCATCGACCCCCGCGGTCTTCACGATGCAGCCGTCGAGGGCGATATTGCCCGACAGCACCGCGAGGCCGCCGTCCTTGCTGAACGCATGGTCGGCCGAGCGGATCACCCCCGCTTCGCGGTCGAGGTCGAGGTCGTCCCAGCGCCGGTCCTGACTGAACGCGGTCTGCGTCGGCACGCCGCCGGGCGCGGCGAGGAAGAATTTCTGCACATCGGGATCGTTGGTCCGCGAAATATCCCATTTGTTGAGCGCATCGCCCAAGGTCGCGCTGTGCACGGTCGGCAGATGCGCATGGATTAGCCCTGCGCGTTCAAGCTGGCCGAGGATCGCCATGATCCCGCCCGCGCGGTGGACATCCTCCATATGGACGTCGCTCTTCGCCGGCGCGACCTTCGACAGGCATGGCACGCGCCGCGACAGCCGGTCGATGTCGTCCATCGTGAAATCGACCCCCGCCTCGAACGCCGCGGCGAGCAGGTGCAGCACGGTGTTCGTCGAACCGCCCATCGCGATATCGAGGCTCATCGCATTTTCGAATGCCTCGAAGGTCGCGATATTGCGGGGCAGGACGCTCTGATCGTCTTCTTCATAATGACGGCGGCACATTTCGACGACGATCCGCCCCGCGCGCAGGAACAGCTCCTTGCGGTCGGCGTGCGTCGCGAGTGTCGAGCCATTGCCCGGGAGCGACAGCCCCAATGCTTCGGTCAGGCAGTTCATCGAGTTCGCGGTGAACATGCCCGAGCACGACCCGCAGGTCGGGCACGCCGCACGCTCGATTTCGGTGACTTCCTCGTCGGTGTATTTTTCGTCGGCGGCGGCGACCATCGCGTCCACGAGGTCGAGCGCGACCTCCTTGCCCTTCAGCACAACCTTGCCGGCCTCCATCGGCCCGCCTGATACGAACACCACCGGGATATTGATGCGCAGCGCCGCCATCAACATGCCCGGCGTGATCTTGTCGCAGTTCGAGATGCACACCATCGCGTCGGCGCAATGCGCATTGACCATATATTCGACGCTGTCGGCGATCAGGTCGCGGCTCGGCAGCGAATAGAGCATGCCGTCGTGCCCCATCGCGATGCCGTCATCGACCGCGATCGTGTTGAATTCCTTGGCAACCCCGCCCGACGCCTCGATCTCGCGCGCGACCATCTGGCCAAGGTCCTTCAGATGGACGTGGCCGGGCACGAACTGGGTAAAGCTGTTCACCACCGCGATGATCGGCTTGCCGAAGTCGCTGTCCTTCATCCCCGTTGCGCGCCAGAGGCCGCGAGCACCGGCCATATTGCGGCCGTGGGTGGTGGTGCGCGAACGATAAGAAGGCATTTTTAGGAGTCCTGATAATATTATTTCACAAAGCGACGATGAAATGCGCCTCTACACGCCTATTTCTCGATGTTCAACGCCACTTTCCTGCACATGCGCGCCAGCCGCTCGGCGAACAGCGCCTGCCCCGCCGCGTCCCCGACCAGATCCTGCCGCATCTCGATCCCGACATAGGGAATGCCATTCGCTTCGGCGTGGCGGTTCATCGTCGCGTTGAGCAGCTTGCCCGAATAGGGTTGCTGGTCGCCGACGATCAGCCCTTCGGCCTCCAAAGCCGCAATCGCCGCGCTGGCGAGCCGGTCGTCCTCATTATAGAGCACCCCGACATGCCACGGCCGCGCCTGATCGGGATGCGCCGCGAGCGACGGCGTAAAACTGTGCAGCGACAGGATCATCGCGGGGGGATGCGCCGCGATCGTTGCCGCAATATGCGCGTGATAGGGCCGAAAAAAGCGCGTCAGCCGCGCCTCACGCGCAGCATCGTCGAGCGCATTGCCCGGCACCGCATGGCCGTCGCTCGCGATCGGCAGCACCCCCGGCGCATCCTCGTCACGGTTGCAGTCGACAACGAGCCGCGACACGCCGCCCAGGATCGCCGCATCGACCGCGCCGCTTTCGACAAGCAGCGCCGCAACCTCGGCGACGCCGATGTCGATCGCGATATGGTTCGAGAGCAGCGCGCGATCGATGCCCAGATCGAGGTCGGCGGGCACATATGCCGAGGCATGGTCGGCGATCAGCAGGATGCCATCCGCGCGCGCTTCGCCGATCTGACGCCACGCTTCACTCATCTCAACGCTCCCGCCATCGTCCACCAGCCCGGGTGCCGCTCTGCCAGCAACGCCGCCGCCGCGTCGCGCTCGGCCGCGGCATCGAAAAGCGCGAAACAGGTCGCCCCCGACCCCGACATACGGCTTAGCCAAGGCCTCAGCGCACCGAGTTCGAGCAAGATATCGGCAATCGCCGGGCACTGGGCGATCGCCGGACGCTGCAGATCGTTGCGCGCACCGAGCAATTGCGCCCGCATGTCCGCGCCGGTGAAGAGCGGTCCGCGGTCGATGCCGTCCCAAGCGGCGAACACCGGTCCCGTCGCGACCGGCTGGCGCGGATTGACGAGCAGCACCGGCATTCCGCCGAGCCGCAACTCGGGCGCGGCACTCAGTTCCTCACCCGCCCCGACACCCAGACAGGTCGTGCTCGCCACGCAAGCGGCGACATCGGCGCCGAGCGGGCTCACGATCCGCGCCAGCGTCGTATCGCCGATTTCGGGCAGGAAATGCCGCCGCACGAGCCGCGCCATCGCCGCCGCATCCGCCGATCCGCCGCCGATCCCTGCCGCGACGGGCAGCGTCTTGGTCAAATTCACCGCCAGCGGCGGCACTCGGTCGGCGCCATAGCGGGTGCGGAGCAGCGCCAGCGCCCGCAACACGAGATTGTTGCCGTCCGCACTCAATCCTTCGGCGAACTCGCCATCGATCGCCAGGCTGTCGGCATCCGCGAATTCGGCGGTGATCGCATCGCCTCCATCGACGAAGGCGAACAAAGTCTCGATCGCATGATAGCCGTCGGCCCGCCGCGCCCGGACATGCAGCGCGAGGTTGATCTTGGCCCAGCCCGTCTCGCCAAACGCCGTCACGGCGCGGTCGTGGCGGGGGTCAGCCCGTCGCGCAGCTTTGCCGCCAGCCGCGTCGCCATCTCGGCCTCGGCGAGCAGCGCCGCGGCGCGCCAATTATACCGCGCCCGAAACTTCTGTCCCGCCTTCCAATAGGCGTCGCCGAGATGTTCGACGATCACCGCATTGTCGGGCTCGCCCCGCTGGGCTTTTTCGAGCAGGTCGATCGCATCGTCGGTGCGCCCGGTCAGGAAATAGGCCCAGCCAAGCGAATCGCTGATGCTCGCGTTCTGCGGCTCGCGGCGCCATGCTGTTTCGATCCGCGCGAGCGATTGCTCGATATCCTTGCGCCGCTCGAGCGCTGAATAGCCGGCGAAATTCAATATCGATGCGTCGCCGGGCCGCAATAACACGGCGCGCTCCATCAGCGCGGCCGCTTCGTCCCACTGGCCGGCCCGCAACAGCAGATCCGCCCGCGCGATCAACAGCATGCCGCGGAGCGCCCTGTCGCCTTCCCCTTCGCCCAGCGAAGCCTCGAGCCGCTCATAGGCGCGCGCCGCCGCCGCGGGGTCGTCCGATCGCCGCGCGATGTCGGCGAAGCGCACGAGCAGGCCGCGCGCGGGATTCGCGTTGGCGGCCGCCTCGGCCAGCTTTGCCGCGCCCGCCAGGTCGCCGGCATCGGCCATCAATTCGGCGCGGCGCATCGTCAGCACCGCCGGCAGTTCCTGACGCCCGGTGTCGAGCAATGCCATCGCCTCTTCGCGCTGGCCGTTGCGGTCGAGCGCTTCGACAAGCGTCGTGCGCACCGCCCAGTCTTCATCGTTCAGCCAATAGGCCGCGCGCGCGAACAGCAAAGGCAGCTTCGCACTGCCATTCGGCGTTCGCGCGAGGCCGTCCGCCAATATGCCGAGCCATTGCGCGATACCTTCACGCGGCGTCGAAACCGGCTGCTCGGGTAGCAGCAGCATCGGGTCCTCACGCTGCCCCGACGCCAGCGCGATCCGCCCGCGCAGCCGCCCCGCCGCCTCGCTTTCTCCCACCTTGTCGAGCGTTGCCGCGACCCGCATGGCGACAAGCTGGCTGGTCCGGTCGGTCAACGTGATATTGTCGGTCAGCGCTGCGGCCGAATCGGCGCGCTTTGCCGCGATCTGGACGAGCGCGACCTGCAGCGACAGGGCGGGCTCGGGGCGTGCCGGGCTGTTCACCGCGAGCAGATGCTGCTCGGGAAATTTCTCGCGCGCGCCGACGTCGATCCAGGAATTGACGGTGGGCAGGATCAGCCGCGCGATCGTATCGGCGCCCGCCTTGTCCGTCCGCCCCGCCATATAGGCCCGCGCAGCCTTCCAGTCGGACCGGCGCATCGCATCGACCATCAGCACCAACTGCGCGTCGAAACGCCGGTCGCCCGCCGTCCACAGGCGCTGCGCAGCGTCGCGCGCAGCGTCGAGGTCGCCCGCCTCGATCGCCTGTTCGAGCATCCGTCCGCGAATACCGGGCAGGCCCGGCGCGGCGCTCGACACCGTCGCCAGCGCCGACAGCGCGGCAGCCGGAGCGCCACTCTCTTCCGCCAGTCGCGCGCGCACGAGCGCGTTGAGAACCTCGCCGCTATCCCCGGCGGCATGCGCGGGCACCGCTGCCGCGATGGCGGCAGCGGTCAGAAAGAAGCGAGCGGACTTACATGTTGGGATAATTGGGGCCTCCGCCGCCTTCGGGGGTGACCCAGTTGATATTCTGGGTCGGATCCTTGATGTCGCAGGTCTTGCAGTGGACGCAATTCTGCGCGTTGATCACGAATTTGGGATCGCCTTCCTCTTCGCCGACGATCTCGTAGACGCCCGCCGGACAATAGCGCTGCGCGGGCTCGTCATAAAGCGGCAGATTATATTCGACCGGGATCGACGGGTCCTTTAATTGCAGGTGGACCGGCTGGTCTTCCTCATGGTTGGTGTTCGAAATGAACACCGAGGAGAGGCGATCGAAGGTCAGCACGCCGTCGGCCTTGGGATAGTCGGGTTTCGGCATGATGTCGGCGCGATAGAGGCTCTCATTGTCCGGATGATGCTTCATCGTGAAGGGGAGCTTGATCTTCAGCGTTTCGAGCCACATCGTCATGCCCGACAGGATCGTCCCGGCCAGATCGCCATATTTCTCGACGAGCGGCAGCACGTTGCGCACGACGCTCAGTTCCTTTTTCACCCAGCTGTCGTCAAAGGCGGCCTGATAGGCGTCGAGCGTGTCGCTCGACCGGCCCGCGGTGACCGCCGCGAACGCCGCCTCGGCCGCCATCATCCCCGATTTCATCGAGGTGTGCGTGCCCTTGATCCGCGGCACATTGAGGAAGCCGGCGCTGTCGCCGATCAGCGCGCCGCCCGGAAAGGCGAGCTTCGGCACCGATTGGAGACCGCCGTCGCTGATCGCACGCGCGCCATAGGAAACGCGCTTGCCGCCCTTCAATATCTTCGAGATCTCCGGGTGCGTCTTCCATTTCTGCATCTCCTGAAAGGGGGAGATGTGCGGGTTGCGATAATTGAGCCAGGTAACGAAGCCGAGCGCCACCTGCCCGTTCGCCTGATGATAGAGGAAGCCGCCGCCGTTGGCATTCTGGTCGAGCGGCCAGCCCTGCGTATGGATGACGCGGCCCGCAGCATGGTTTTCAGGATCGATGTCCCAGAGTTCCTTGACGCCGAGGCCATAGACCTGCGGCTCACAATCGGCGTCGAGCGCGAATTGCGGCTTGAGCATCTTCGTCAGATGGCCGCGCACGCCTTCGGCGAAGAAGGTATATTTCGCATGGAGTTCGAGGCCGGGGGCATAATCCGCCTTGTGGCTGCCATCGCGGGCGACCCCCATGTCGCCGGTCGCTACGCCTTTGACCGAACCATCGTCGTTGTAGAGGATTTCGGCGGCGGGAAAGCCGGGAAAGATTTCGACGCCCAGCCCTTCGGCCTGTTCGGCGAGCCAACGACAAAGATTGCCGAGGCTACCTGTGTAGGTGCCGACATTGTGCATGAAGCCCGGCGAGATGAATTCGGGCAGGCCGAATTTCTTGTTCTTGGTCAAAATCCAGTGTTGGTTGTCGTTGACCGGCACTTCGGCAAGCGGACAGCCCTGGTCGCGCCATTCGGGGAGCAGTTCGTCGAGCGCCTTGGGATCGATCACCGCGCCCGACAGGATATGCGCGCCGACTTCGGAGCCTTTTTCGAGAATGCAGACCGACAATTCGCTGCCGGCT
Source organism: uncultured Sphingopyxis sp. (assembly GCA_966250105.1). Classification (GTDB taxonomy): domain Bacteria; phylum Pseudomonadota; class Alphaproteobacteria; order Sphingomonadales; family Sphingomonadaceae; genus Sphingopyxis. Next base: position 170,863 of record CBINGC010000002.1, read on the forward strand.
TCATTCGCCATTTGTTTCAGGCGGATCGCCGCCGAAAGCCCCGCCGGCCCTGCGCCGACGATGACCACGTCATAGGGCATCGATTCCCGTTCGCTCACCGCAAATACCTTTCTGCCGTCCCCGCGCCGATCATTCATCGTGTCCGGCGCTCATTCTGTCACGAATTGCGATGCCCGCCAATTGACGCGTCCGTCAACTGCCTGTTTGAAACAAAATCATGGGAGGGCGAAACTCTGCGTTGCTGGCGGAAAGCATGTGCGACTGGTGGTCGCTGGCGGGCGTTGACGCGCTTGTCGGCGAGGAACCGGCTGGCTGGCTCGTCGTGCCGCCGGCGAATGACGCCGCGGCGTCCAAGCCCAAACGCGTTGCCGAAGCCGAACTCGCGCCTCCCCCGCTTCCCGCTGCGCTTCAGCGTCAAGAGACGGCAGAGGTCGCCGAAGCCAAGGGTCCCGTCGTTTTCCCCGACGACTGGAACGAATTTCAAAACTGGCTGGCAAACGGCGCCGACGTGCCTGGCAGCCAGTGGGACGCGCGCCGCGTGCTTCCGGCGGGCGGCACGGGCGCGCCCTTGATGTTGCTCACCGCCTGGCCCGAAATCGACGATCAGCAGGATGGGACGCTCTTTTCGGGCGCCGCGAGCCAGTTGCTCGACGCGATGCTGCGCGCGATCGGCATGGCGCGCGGCGACTGCTACACCGCCAGCCTTGCCGTCACCCGCCCCGCTGGCGGTCGCTGCGACGGCGAAGAGGCGGCCGAACTCGATCGCCTGCTGTGGCATCATTTACGGCTGGCAAAGCCCGAGCGGCTGCTGCTGATCGGAAGCGACATCACGCGCATGGCCGCCGCGACCGCCCTGCCCGATGCGCGCGGAAGGTTACTGAATATTAACCAAGATGGCGCCAATATGGACGCGGTGGCTGTGGCGCATCCGGTGATGCTGCTGGCCCGGCCCGCCCAGAAAGCGGCTGCTTGGGATAGCCTGAAACTGTTCAACCGGGGACGTTGACAGATGGAAAATATGACCAGAAATCTTATCTCGGGCGCCGCAATGGCGCTTTCGCTCGCTGCCGCCGCGCCGGCATTCGCCGCCGATGCCGGCGACCGCGATTTCGCGTCGGCGCAAACGGTGCCCGATATCCTCTCGTCGAAGCAGAAACAGCTTTATACGCAGGTCCTCGGGGCGATCCGCGGCCAGCGCTGGACCGATGCCAAGGCGTTGCTCGACGGCTCCGACAACGGACCGCTGACGGATTTCCTGCGCGCCGAACTGTTGACCGCGGCGAACAGCCCGCGCGCCGAAGTCGCCGACATCATGCCGATCCTTTCGCGATCGCCTTGGTTGCCGCAGGCCGCACAGCTCGGCCGCCTCGCGACGAGACGCGGCGCGACCGATCTGCCGACGCTTCCTTTCGAGACGCGCCTCGCCTGGGCCGGCAGCGCGCCGCGCCGGCTCGGCGCCGACAGCGTCAGCGACCCCGCCGCCGCGCGTCTGGCCGCGACGATCCCCGACCGGATCAAGAATGACGATCCGGCGGGCGCCGAGATGCTGCTCAATGCGGCGATCGAGCAGCTGAGCCCGGCGGCGCGCGCCGAATGGACGCAAAAGGTCGCCTGGTCATATTATATCGAGAATGACGACCAGAATGCGCTGCGCCTGTCGCTTGCCTGCACGGCGGGCGGCGGCGCTTGGGCGACGCAGGGCGCCTGGGTCCAGGGGCTCGCTTCGTGGCGGCTTCGCGACTACCCCACCGCGCTCGCCGCGTTCGACCGCGTCGCCAAGGAAGCGCCCGACAGCGAACAGCGCGCCGCCGCCTATTATTGGGCCTCGCGCGCCGCGGTCGCCGCGGGCCAGCCCGCATTGGTGCAGCCGCGCCTGCGCGCCGCGGCGGCGAACGAAGAGACCTTCTATGGCCTGCTCGCCGCCGAATCGCTGGGGGTCGAGACGGCGATCCAGCGCGAGAATGTCCGCGCCGATCGCCGCGCGTGGCGCGCGCTCGAGGATCTGCCCAATGTCCGCCTCGCAATGGCGCTCGCCGAGATCGGCGAAGACGTCTACGCGGGCCAGGCGCTACGTCATCAGGCCCAGATCGGCAACGCCGACCAACATGCCCAGCTGATCGCAATGGCGGGCGCGCTCAGCCTGCCCGAAACGCAGCTCTACCTCGCGCACAACACGCCGCACGGGCGCAAGCCCGCCATCCGCGCCCGCTACCCCCAGCCCAAATGGGAACCGAGCGGTGGCTGGCGCGTCGATCCGGCGCTGGTCTTTGCCCACACGCTGCAGGAATCGCGTTTCCAGCGCACCGTGGTCAGCAGCGCGGGCGCGACCGGGCTGATGCAGGTGCGCCCCGGCACCGCGCGCGATATCGTGCGTTGGGAAGGCGCGGTCGCTGCGCTCGGCGACCTCAAGACGCCAGCGGTGAACATGGACCTTGGCCAGCGCTATCTGCAATATCTGAGCCGCGAGCCCGCAACGGGCGGCCAGCTGCCCAAGGTCATCGCGGCCTATAACGCCGGCCCCGCGCCGGTCGCGCGGTGGCAGACCGAGATACGCGATAATGACGATCCTTTGCTCTATATGGAATCGATCCCCTATTGGGAAACGCGCGGCTATGTCGGCATCGTGCTGCGCAATTACTGGATGTACGAAGCGCAGCAGGGCAAGCCGTCGGTCAGCCGCGCGGCGCTTGCGCAAGGCAAATGGCCGCGCTTCCCCGACGGCAAGGATCGCACGCGCCTGACCTATGCCGGCGATTTCGCGAATGCCGATTGACGAGAGCTTGGCGTTCAAGCCCGTCCGCATCGCGCTGTTGACGATTTCGGACAGCCGCAGCGCCGCCGACGACCGGTCGGGCGACAAGCTCGAGGATCTCTTGACCGGCGCCGGCCATATCCTCGCCGCGCGCGCGCTCATCAAGGACGAAACCGATCTGATCGTCTCGCGCCTCCACAACTGGATCGACGATCCCGAGGTCGATGTCGTGATCACCACCGGCGGCACCGGCCTGACGGGCCGCGACGTGACGCCCGAGGCGCTCCACCGGCTCGACGGAAAAGATATTCCCGGTTTCGGCGAACTCTTCCGCTGGCTCAGCTACCAGACGATCGGCACCTCGACGATCCAGTCGCGCGCCTGCGCCGTCGTTGCGCGCGGCACCTATATCTTCGCGCTCCCCGGCTCGACCGGCGCGGTGACCGACGCGTGGGAGGGCATCCTCTCGACCCAGCTCGACAGCCGCCACAAGCCTTGCAACTTCGTCGAGTTGATGCCGCGGCTGATGGAATAGCATAATCGTCGCCCCCGCGAAGGCGGGGGCCGCGGTCGGTTTACACAGCAGCGATGGAGCATGCCGATAGCGGCCTCCGCCTTCGCGGGGGCGGCCAGCATTTGTTCTTTATTTGTTCTATCCGGCGAGCTATCCTGCGCCATGGACTCAACCAAGCCCCTGCCCCCTATTCCGGGCCGCGGCGCCCCGACCAACCTGCGCCCGACCCGCACCGGCTCGCTCGATCGCGAGGCCGATGGCGACTGGCTCGACGCGGCTGATGACGTCGATGGGGCACCCCCGCCGCTGCGCACCACGGTCACGGTCGAGCATCCCAAAACGATCATCGCGCGCAATTCGTCGCCCGACGTCGGCTTCGACCGTTCGATCAACCCGTATCGCGGCTGCGAGCATGGCTGCATCTATTGTTTCGCGCGCCCTACGCATGCCTTTCACGACCTCTCTCCGGGGCTCGATTTCGAGAGCAAGCTTTTCGCCAAACCCGATGCGGCGAAGTTGCTCCGCGCCGAACTCGCCAAGCGCAACTACAAGGTCGCGCCGCTCGCGATCGGCACCAATACCGACGGCTACCAGCCGATCGAACGCGAATGGGGCATCACCCGCTCGGTCGTCGAGGTGCTTGCCGAAACGCGCCATCCGCTGATCATCACCACCAAGTCCGATCGCGTGCTCCGCGATATCGACCTGCTCGCCGACATGGCGCGCGACAATCTGGTCGGCGTCGCGGTGTCGGTGACGTCGCTCGACCCCAAAATCGCGCGCACGCTCGAGCCGCGCGCGCCGCATCCCAAGCGCCGCCTCGCCGCGATCCGCAAGCTGATCGACGCGGGCGTGCCGACGCAGGTCAATATCTCGCCGATCATCCCCGCGATCACCGATCATGAGATCGAGGCGATCATGGCGGCGGCGGCCGAGGCCGGCGCGATCCGCGCTTCCTATATCCTCATGCGCCTGCCCTTTGAGGTCGCTCCGCTCTTCCGCGCCTGGCTCGCCGCCCACTATCCCGACCGCGCCGACAAGGTGATGAACATGGTGCAGGACATCCGCGGCGGGCGCGACAACGACGCCCAGTTCTTCACGCGGATGCGCGGTCAAGGCGTATGGGCGCAGCTCATCCGCACCCGCGTCAAGCGCGCCGCGCGCGAACATGGCATGGACCGGAGCTTCCCGCCGATCCGCAGCGACCTGTTCAGGCCGCCGGAAAGGGACGGGCAGATGGAGTTGTTTTGAGCACCCTGAAGCCGTTCGTGCTGAGCCTGTTGAAGCACCGCTCTTTTTCTTTCTCCAAGGCGGAAAGAAAGAACGGCCCTTCGACAAGCTCAGGGCAAACGGGTTTTAGCGATTACGCCCCCACGAGCGAACGCAGCCTGTAATTCTTATAGTCATCCCGAATCTGGCGCTTCAAAATCTTGCCCGTCGCGGTGTGCGGAAGCTCATCGACGAAGACCACCTCGTCGGGCAGCCACCATTTGGCGACCTTGCCCGCGAGATAATCGAGCACGCTCGCCTCGCTCACCTCCGCACCCGGCTTTTTCACGATCAGCAGGATCGGGCGCTCGTCCCACTTGGGGTGATAGACGCCGACCGCCGCTGCTTCCTGTACCCCGGGCGCGCCGACCGCGGCATTTTCCAGCTCGATCGAACTGATCCATTCGCCGCCCGATTTGATCACATCCTTGGCGCGGTCGGTGATCTGCATGACCCCGTCCGGGTGCAGCACCGCGACGTCGCCGGTGTCGAACCAACCGTCCGCGTCAGCCGCGTCCTCATCGGCCTTGAAGTAACGCTGGATGATCCACGGGCCGCGGCATTGCAGCCGCCCGCTCGTCTCGCCGTCGCGCGGCAGTTCGGTCCCTTCATCGTCGACGATGCGAAGCTCGACCCCGAAAGGCGGGCTGCCCTGTCGGCACACGATGTCGACCTGTTCGTCGAAACTCAGCTCGTCCCAGTTCCAAGGGCGCTTGCCCATCGTTCCGATCGGGCTGGTTTCGGTCATGCCCCACGCGTGACCGACCGCAATTCCCGCCCGCATGAACCGCTCGATCATCGCCCGCGGTGCCGCCGATCCGCCGATGATCACCCGCTCCAGCTTGCCATATCCGATGCCGGTCGTATCCATATGCGCGAACATCGCGATCCACACCGTCGGCACGCCCGCGCTGTGCGTCACGCCCTCATCGCGCATCAGATCGCAAAGTACCTGCGCGTCGTTGGTCGCGGAGAACACCAGTTTCGCGCCGACGGTTGCGGCGGCATAGGGTACGCCCCAGCTGTTCGCATGGAACATCGGCACGATCGGCAGGACCGCGCTGCGGTTCGACAGGCCGAACACATCGGGCTGAATCTCGGTGATCGCGTGGATGACGTTCGAGCGATGCTCGTAGAGCACACCCTTCGGATTGCCCGTCGTCCCGCTCGTATAGCAGAGCCCGACCGGATCGCGCTCTTCGAGTTCCACCCATTCGAAATCGCCACTCTCGGCATCGATCAGGTCGCGATAGGAAAGATAGCCTTCACGCGCCGGCGCGTCGAACAGGACGAAATGCTCGACCGTCGGCAATTGCGGGCGGAGCCGCTCGACGATCGGCAGGAACATCGCGTCGAACAACAGCACGCGGTCCTCGGCATGATTGACGATATAGATCAGCTGTTCGTCGAACAGCCGCGGGTTCACCGTATGCAGCACGCCGCCCATGCCGGCGGTGCCGTACCAGCTGACCAGATGGTGGCCATGGTTCATCGCCAGCGTCGCGATGCGGTCGCCCTTTTGCATCCCGAGCTTCACCATCGCCGCGGCGAAACGCCGCGCGTCGGCGCCGACCTCTCCCCAGTTCGATCGCGTCATGCTGCCGTCGGCCCATCGCGACACGATCTCGCGCCCCGCATGTTCGCGCGCGGCATGATCGATCAGGCTCGTGACGAGCAGCGGCTGGCCCTGCATTCCCATGGTGCGGCATCCTCAAATATATATCGTTGCCGGCAATGGATAGGGTCGAAAACCCCCGATACGCAAGGGGGGAAGGAAGGTCAGCGCACCCGAAATTCGCGTGGCGCGACGAGCGACAGCGCGGGCTGCGTTACCCCGGCGATCATGTCGAGCCGCGATACCGTGTCGGGACCGAGCGCGAAGCCGCGGCCGAGCTCGATGCGGATATCCTCATCGGTCAGCGGATCGATCGTGGTGACGATGACGCGGCCCCGCGCATCGTCGCGCTTGACCAGCAGCCGCGCCATTTCCTCGATCGCGGACGGCATTTCGACGCGGCAGGTCAATTGGAGCGCGGCGGTCGCGGCCATATCGGCAAGCGACTGCGCGCCGCGCACCGTAACGCGTGGTGTTTCCTCGCCTTCGAGCAGGTCGAGCTCAACCGACAGCATGGCGCAGCCGCCTTCCGCGGCCAGCGCCTCGAGCGTCTTGCCGGCGATCTCGTCGAAACAACTCGACTGGAACTGGCCGCTGCGATCCGAGAGGGTAAGGTTGAGGAAACGGTTGCCGCGTTGCGACACGCGCGGCCGCGCGCTTTCGACCATCGCCGCCATCACCATCGGGATGCGCGTGCCCGGCGACATTTCGACATTATCGCAGATATCGCCATAGGAGCGCGCGCCGCGCGCCGAGACGATCGCTTCATATTGCTCGACCGGGTGCGACGAGAAATAGAAGCCGAACGCATCCTTTTCGCGCGTCATCCGCTCGGCGAGCGTCCACGGCTCGGCGGCGGGCAGTTGCAGCGCGGGTGCGATCGCGATGTCGCCGCCGAACAGACCGCCCTGCCCCGTTGAACGCTCGTGCGCCGAACTGTGGGCGCAGGCGAGCAGGCTTTCCGCGCCGGCGAAGGCGCGCGGGCGGTCGGGCTCGATACAGTCGAACGCCCCCGCTGCCGCCAGCGCCTCGATCTGCCGCCGGTTGAGCAGCTTGGGGTCAATGCGGCTCGCGAAATCGTCGAGCGAGACGAAATCGCCCTTCGCCCGCTCGGCGACGAGCGCTTCCATCGCCTTTTCGCCCACGCCCTTGAGCGCGCCGAGTGCATAGCGGACCGTCAGCCCCTCATCGCCGCGCCCGACCGAGAAATCGGCCTCGCTGTCGTTGACCGACGGCGGCGCGATTCCGACATCGAGTCGCCGCATGTCGTCGATGAAGATCGATAATTTGTCGGTCTGGTGGCTATCGAAGGACATCGACGCCGCGAAAAACTCATGCGGATAATGCGCTTTCAGCCACGCCGTCTGGTACGACAGCAAGGCATAAGCGGCGGCGTGGCTCTTGTTGAAGCCATAGCCCGCGAACTTGTCGATCAAGTCGAACAGCTCGTTCGCCGCCTTCGGCGCGATCTGGTTATGCTCGCCGCAGCCTTTGACGAATGTTTCGCGCTGCGCGTCCATTTCGGCCTGGACCTTCTTGCCCATCGCACGGCGGAGCAGGTCGGCGCCGCCCAGACTGTAGCCCGCCAGGATCTGCGCCGCCTGCATCACCTGTTCCTGATAGACGAAGATGCCATAGGTTTCGGCAAGGATGCCTTCGAGCAGCGGATGCGGATAGGCGATCGCCTCGCGCCCGTTCTTGCGCGCGCCGAACAGCGGAATATTGTCCATCGGGCCGGGGCGATAGAGCGCGACGAGCGCGATGATGTCGCCGAAATTGGTCGGTTTCACCGCCGACAGCGTGCGCCGCATGCCTTCGGATTCCAGCTGGAACACCCCGACCGTCTCGCCGCGCTGGAGCAGCGCATAGACTTCCTCATCGTCCCAAGCGAGCGCGTCGAGATCGACATCGACGCCGCGGAGCGCGAGCAGACGCCGCGCTTCTTTCAGCACCGAGAGCGTCTTGAGGCCCAGAAAGTCGAACTTCACCAGACCGGCAGTTTCGACATATTTCATGTCGAACTGGGTTACGGGCATGTCCGAACGCGGGTCGCGATAGAGCGGGACGAGCTGGTCGAGCGGGCGGTCGCCGATCACCACCCCCGCAGCGTGCGTCGAGCTGTGCCGCGGCAAGCCTTCGAGCTGGCGCGCCATGTCGAACAGCCGCCGCACCCCGTCGTCCTGCTTATACTCGGTCATCAGCTCGGCGACGCCATTGAGCGCGCGTTCGAGCGTCCAGGGATCGGTCGGATGGTTGGGCACCAGCTTCGCGAGCCGGTCGACCTGTCCATAGCTCATCTGGAGCACGCGGCCGGTGTCCTTGAGCACCGCGCGCGCCTTCAGCTTACCGAAGGTAATGATTTGCGCGACGGTATCGCGGCCATATTTTTCCTGCACGTAGCGGATCACCTCACCGCGCCGCGTTTCGCAGAAATCAATGTCGAAGTCGGGCATCGACACGCGTTCGGGGTTGAGGAAGCGCTCGAACAGCAGACCCAGCTTGAGCGGATCGAGGTCGGTGATCGTCAGCGCCCATGCGACGACGCTCCCCGCGCCCGAGCCGCGCCCCGGCCCCACCGGAATATCGTGCGCTTTCGCCCATTTGATGAAGTCGGCAACGATCAGGAAATATCCCGGAAAGCCCATCTGCGTGATGACGTCGACCTCGAAATCGAGCCGCGTCACATAGGCTTCGCGATCTTCCACGGTAAGGTCGGGATAATGCGCGAGTCGCGCCGCCAGTCCCGCATGCGCATCGGCCTTCAATTGCGCCGCCTCGCCCTCGCGGTCGCCCGCCAGGCTCGGCAGGATCGGTTTGCGTTTCGGCGCCATGAACGCGCAGCGCTGCGCGACGACCAGCGTATTTCGGATCGCCTCGGACAGGTCCGAGAAAGCATCTTCCATGGCTTCGGCGGGCTTGAGCCAGGCTTCGGGGCTCGAAACGCGGCGATCCTCGCTCTCGACATAGGCCGACTGCGCGATGCACAGCATCGCATCGTGCGCGGGATGGAAATTGGGTTCGACGAAATTGGCCGGATTGGTCGCGACGATCGGCAGCGCGCGCGCATAGGCCATCTCGATCAGCGCATCCTCCGCCGCGATTTCGGTGGCATCGCCGCGCCGCGACAGTTCGATATAAAGCCGCCCGCCGAACAGCGCCTCGAGCTGCTCGACATAATCCTCCGCCGCACTCTTCTGCTCGCCCGCCAGCAGCCGCGCGAGCGCACCTTCGCCGCCCCCGGTCAGGCAGATCAGCCCGTCGGTCCTGCCCGCGATGTCGGTGAGGAGCACATGCGGATCCTGCTCGACCGGGCGGCCAAGGTGCGCGGCCGAGACGAGCGCGCACAGATTGTCATATCCCGCATCGTCCTGCGCATAGAGCGCGAGCCAGTCGATCAGTGGCGCGCCGTTCACCAGCCGCTGCCCGGGCCGCGCGACGCTGAGCAAGGTCCCGACGATCGGCTGAACCCCCGCCGCCTTGCACGCCTCGCCGAATGCCATGACGCCATAGAGCCCGTTGCGATCGGCGACCGCGATCGCCGGAAACCCGCGCTCGCGCGCGGCCTTGGCAATCGCTTTCGGCTCGATCGCCCCTTCGAGCATGGTGTAGCTGGAAAAAACGCGCAGAGGAACAAAGGGGCTGTAGGCCATGGCGGGACGCTAGGCATATGTGACGATTCGGGGAAGGGCCGATCCGGGGCTAATCCCTCATTTAATCGCGTTCCGTTCCGTCCATTTCCTCGCGAACATCGTCCCGAAGTAACCGGCCGCAAAGGCGACCGGAATAAGGGTAAGCACTCCTATCCATCCGAAGCGATCCCGCACCAGCCCGGTAACGAAAAGACCGACGCAGATAATCGCCACCTGCTTCAGGAGGATTCGGGTTTTTCGCCTCATCCCGGGCATATGATCGCCCTAGCCCAGCAGTTCTTCGATCTCTTTCCTGAGCTGCTCGGGCTTTGTCGTCGGTGCATGGCGCGACACGGTCTTGCCGTTCCGATCGACGAGGAATTTGGTGAAATTCCATTTAATCCCGCTGCCGAGCAGCCCCGATCTTTCCTTTTTCAGATGCTTGAAGATCGGATCGGCGTCGTCGCCGTTGACGTCGATCTTTGCCATCAGCGGGAAGGACACGTCATAGGTCAGCGAACAGAAATTCGCGATTTCGTTCGCATCGCCCGGCTCCTGTGCCCCGAACTGGTTGCACGGGAAAGCGAGTATCTCGAACCCGCGATCCTTATAGTCGCGGTATAGCTCCTCCAGCCCCTCATATTGCGGGGTGAAGCCGCATTTAGACGCGGTGTTGACGATCAGCAGCACCTTGCCGCGATAATCGGCCAGTGACTGCGTGCCCCCGCCGGGCAGCTTCGCCGAAAGATCGTAAAGTGCCATATCAGTCCCTCCCCAATATTTCGCTCGCATCGAGCGAAGTCGAGATGCCCCTCGGCATATGCTGTCCCGACGGGTGTCTCGACTTCGCTCGACACGAACGGGAACAGGAGGAGTCTATGCCTCGATATGCCCCTCGTGCAAGCGCAGCACGCGGTCCATCTTCGCCGCCAGCCGCTCATTATGCGTCGCGACGAGCGCCGCCGAGCCATGATCGCGCACCAGACTGACGAACTGGTCGAACACCCGGTCGGCGGTCGCCTCGTCGAGGTTGCCCGTCGGCTCGTCGGCCAGCACCAGCAAGGGGCGGTTCGCCAGCGCGCGCGCGACCGCGACGCGCTGCTGCTCGCCGCCCGACAGCTTGCTCGGCTTGTGATGCAATCGCTCGCCCAGCCCGAGCCGCCCGAGCAGGTCGGCCGCGCGCTCTTCTGCCTCTTGCTGCGCCGTGCCGCGGATCAACTGCGGCAGCACGACATTCTCGATCGCGTTGAAATCGGGCAGCAAATGGTGGAATTGATAGACGAAGCCGATCTTCTCGCGCCGCGTCTTCGTCCGTTCGCCCTGCTCAAAGCGCGTCACGTCCTCGCCGTCGATGCGGATCGTGCCGCCGAAGCCTCCTTCGAGCAGACCCACCGCTTGCAGCATCGTCGACTTGCCCGAGCCCGACGGCCCCAGCAGCGCGACGATCTCACCGCGCCGCAGCGACGCGTTGACGCCGCGCAGCACTTCGATCGTGACGTCACCTTGGGTGAAGCTGCGCTTCAGCTCGACCAGTTCCAGCGCAACATCATTCATAACGCAGCACCTGCACGGGGTCGGTATTGGCGGCCTTGTAGGCCGGATAGAGTGTCGCAAGGAAGCTGAAGACGATGACCATGATCACGATCGCGGTGATTTCGACCGGATCGGGCTTTGACGGCAATTCGGTCAGGAAGCGGATCGACGGGTCCCACAAGGGCTGGCCGGTCAGGAACTCGACCCCGCGCAGCACCCCCTGGCGGAAATAGAGCAGCGAAAAGCCGACGACCATCCCGGCGATCGTGCCCGCAATGCCGATCGACAGCCCGATCGCCATGAAGATGCGCATCACCGCGTCGCGCGGCGCGCCCATCGTGCGCAATATCGCCATGTCGCGCGTCTTGGCGCGCACCAGCATGATCAGCGACGAAATGATGTTGAACGAGGCGACGAGGATGATCAACGACAGGATCACGAACATCGCGACGCGCTCGATCGACAACGCCTCGAACAGGCTCGCGTTCATCGATCGCCAGTCGGAGACGACCGCCTTCGCAGAGAGTTTTTCGGCGAGCGGTTGCAATATCTCGCCGACCCTGTCGGGATCCTCGGTCTTGACCTCGATCATCTGCACCGCATCGCCGGTGAGCAGCAACAGCTGCGCGTCCTCCATCGGCATGACGATATAGGCCTTGTCGAAATCATAGACGCCGATCTCGAAAATCGCCGACACGCGGTAGCTGATCTCGCGCGGCACCGTGCCGAACGGCGTCGAGCGGCCTTGCGGATTGATGATCGTGACGTTCGATCCGACCTGGGCCCCCAGGTTGCGGGCGAGTTCGCTGCCGATCGCGACATTGCCCGAACCCGCCGTCAGGCTGTTCAGACTGCCTTGGAGCACCTTGCCGCCCAGCGTCTCGTTGCTCCGGATGTCAGGAACCGTCATGCCGCGCACGAGCACGCCTTCGACCCGACCACTGAAGGTAGCGAGCAACGGCTGCTCGATCAGCGGCGTCGCCGACGTGACGCCCGGTGTCGCGCGCGCCTGCTTCAACACGTCCTGCCAATCGTCGATCCGCCCGCCAAAGCCCTGAACGACCGCGTGACCGTTCAGTCCGACGATCTTTTCGAACAGGTCGCTGCGCACGCCGTTCATCACGCTCATCACCACGACCAGCGCCGCGACGCCCAGCATCACCGCGGTGAAGCTGAACGCCGCCGCGACGAAGATGAACCCTTCGCCGCGCTGCGGAAGCAAATAGCGTTTGAAGATGGTGCGTTCGTACGGACGCAGGATCATGGAGCGATTGGCCTTTGCGGCGTTCGGAAAAGGTCGCGCATGACAGCCGCTTTAGGGGTGTCGAACAGGGCTGGCAATGGGCGCTCGCACGACGTCAAACCACAAATGATTTGCGATAATGTGTTGCCCATAGGTCACAGCGGCGCGCAAAAGCAGGGCCAAATAGCCGTGAGAGGGTGACAACGCCCCGCCCAGGACCTACCCCAAGACTTCTGGTTCAACGCGGCCCAAAGGCCCGGCTCCAGGGAGTGCAGGCCTTTCGCCAGGCCTGCAACAAGGGGGATGGCGATGTTCGTCACAGGCGCCCGGGTCTCGGCAACGAGGCCCGGGCGTTGTGATTCACGCAACGGCGGCTGCTTTGGAGGCGGACGGTTAAGCCTCTCCGTGACAAGTTATGCGGGTCACGGTCGCTGTCCCCAAGTCAAACTCGACATCAATGTAGTCGCACCCTCCATCTGAAACCTGCGGCAGTGCTTCATCGCTGCTCACCCAACGCCGCTCGTCTTGCTTCATTCCATCGGGGGGCGCGCAGCCGAGTAGAATTTGTCCGTTGTCCACTCCGCCGCGTTTAGCTCCTTGGCAAAATGCTGGATCATGGCTTTGATTGGGACGAAAATAGATGGCAGCGATGCGTGTCGGTGAAGCATATGCATATGCACGCGCGTAATGCTCAATCGGTCCAGCGTTCGATGGGAGCCTTATCTTTTGTTCTATGGCATCCATGATTTCGATATGCTTGCGCTGATCTGGCGATGAGCAACCGCTGACGCACAATATAGCGGCCAAGATAATCTGAATTTTCACAACGACAGAATTGCATACCCAGCTAACGTCCGCAATCGGCCGAAAACCGCCGCTACAGCTCCACCTCAGGCGTCCGCCATCGCGTGATATTCGGCCTCGGCAAGGAAGCGTTCGGCGTCGAGGGCGGCCATGCAGCCCATGCCCGCGGCGGTGACCGCCTGACGATAGATTTTATCGGTGACATCGCCGGCCGCGAACACGCCGGGAATCGAGGTCAGCGAAGTGCCCGCGGTCACTTCCAGATAACCATCGGCGTCGAGCGGCAGCTTGCCCTTGAACAATTCGGTCGCGGGACTGTGGCCGATCGCGACGAAGCCGCCATCGGTCGGCTCAAAGCTCGCCTCGCCGGTGACAGTGTCGACCAGGTCGACACCCACCAGTCCCGACACGCCATCGCCCGCGACGAAACGTTCGACGCGCTTGTTCCACAGCGTCTTGATCTTCGGATTGACCATCAGCCGGTCCTGCAAAATCTTTTCGGCGCGCAGGCTGTCTCGCCGGTGGATCAGCGTGACATCGTCGCTATGGTTGGTCAGGTACAGCGCTTCCTCGACCGCGGTGTTGCCGCCGCCGATCACCACGACCTTCTTGCCGCGATAGAAGAAGCCGTCGCAGGTCGCACAGGCCGAGACGCCCTTGCCGCCCAGTTCCTGCTCGCCCGGAACGCCCAGCCACTTCGCCTGCGCGCCCGTCGCGATCACCAGCGTTTCGGCCATATAGACGTCGCCGCCGTCGCCGGTCAGCTTGAACGGGCGGCGCGACAGGTCGACGTCGACGATCGTGTCCCAGATCATGCTGGTGCCGACGTGCATCGCCTGCGCGGTCATCTGTTCCATCAGCCAGGGGCCCTGAATCACCTCCGCGAAACCGGGGTAATTTTCGACGTCGGTGGTGATCGTCAGCTGGCCGCCGGGTTGCAGCCCCTGCACCACGATCGGCATCATGCCCGCGCGCGCGGCATAGATAGCGGCCGACAGGCCGGCGGGACCGGAACCGAGGATGAGCATCTTGGTGTGATGGACGGCGGGCATGGCGATCTTTCGTTGGCGGTGCGGGCAAGCACAGATGGGTGTTGCCAACCGCGCTAGCAAGGGTCACCTTCCGCGCCAAGGGGAGACTGGCGAATGGCAAGCTGGTGGGAACGTCACGGAGTACCGCGCCTGATCAAATGCGCCTGTTCGCAGGGGCAAGTGATGAAGCTGCGGAGCAAGGTAGTGCCGCATGCGCGCGGGCATGTGCTCGAACTCGGCTGCGGCGGCGGGATCAACATGGAATTCTACCGGCCGGGGCAGATCGAGAGTTTCAGCGGGCTCGACCCCTCGCCCGAACTGCTCGCGATGAGCGTCGCGGCGGCGGCAGCGCGCGGGATCGAGGCCGATATCCGCGCAGGCGTCGGCGAGGCGATGCCGTTCGCGAGCGGGTCGTTCGATACCGTCGTCACGACTTTCACCTTGTGCTCGGTGGGCGATCAAGCGGCGGTACTGAGCGAGATTCGGCGCGTACTGAAACCCGGCGGTACCGCGCTATTTCTGGAGCATGGCGCCGCGCCCGATGCGGGCGTCGCGAAGTGGCAGCGTCGGATCGAGCCGGTGTGGAAACGCATCGGCGGCAATTGCCACCTGACCCGGCCGATCAGCAACGCTTATGAAAAAGCCGGCTTCGCGGTCGAGCGGCAGGCCGCCGCCTATATGCCGAAAACCCCGCGACCGTTCGGCTGGGTCGAATATGGCATGGCGCGCGCAGCAGGCTGACGGCTCAATCCTTCTCCCCCACCTCGACCAACCCGTGCCCGACACTCACGCGTTCGTCGAAAACGAAGCAGCTGCCGTGCCAGCGGCTGTCGGCCTCGGGCATTTGTTCGAGATAGGCCAATATGCCGCCCTTCAGGTGGACGACGTCCTCGACCCCCTCGTGACGCAGGAAAGCGGTCGATTTTTCGCAGCGGATACCGCCGGTGCAGAACATCGCGATCCGCTTGCCCGCGAAACGACCGGCGTTCGCGCGCCACCAGTCGGGGAAGTCGCCGAAGCTTTTGGTTTCGGGATCGACCGCGCCCGCGAAGCTGCCGTAACCGACCTCGAACCCGTTGCGCGTGTCGATGAGCACCGTGTCCGGATCGTCGACGAGCGCATTCCAGTCGGCGGGATCGACATAGGGCGCGGCACGCCGCGCGGGGTCGAGCCCGGGCACCTTGAGCGTGACGATTTCCTTTTTCAGCCGCACCTTCATCCGCTGGAACGGCATATCGGCGGCGGTCGAATATTTGACGTCGAGCGCGGCGCAATCGGGGAGCGCGCGGATATGCGCGATAATCGCGGCGATCCCGGCTTCGCTCCCGGCGATGGTGCCGTTGATCCCTTCGTTCGCGAGAAGCAGCGTGCCCTTAATGCCTCCGGCCGTGCAGAGATCGAGCAAGGGCTGGCGCAATGCGGCAGGATCGGCGAACGCGGCGAAACGATAGAGGGCGGCGACGGTGTAAGTCATTTCTGCCGCCCCATAGCCGTTCGCCCGGAGCTTGTCGAAGCCTGTCCTGAGCGCCTGCAAGGCAGTCGAAGGGGGCCGTTCTTTCTTCGCGCAAGGTTAAAAAGAAGGACGGTGCTTCGACAAGCTCAGCACGAGCGGGATGGGGAAAAAGCCGTCACCCGAACGGATCGCCCCGCCCGGTCGCATATTGCGCCATCGCCATCGTGGTCCATTGCGCATTGACGCGGATGCAGCTCGGAAAGACGCTCGCGTCGGTGACGAGCACATTGGTCGTTCCGTGGACGCGGCAATCGAGGTCGACGACACCGTGCTGCGAATCCTCGTTGATCGCATTGCCGCCGTGCGGGTGGCTGCTCGACAGGGTGACGTCGTCCTGCTCGCGGATCGCGTCGCGGAAAAAGGCGTCGACATCCATGTCGGGTGTGACCTTCTGCCCCTTCGCCAGTGCGGGATAGCATTCGAGCGCGCCGGCGGCGAAATGGACCTTGGTGAGCGTCGCCATCGCGTCGCGGAGCACCGGCAGGTCGTCGCTGGCGTCAAGCCGGAATTCGAGCTTGCCGTCCTTCACGCGCCCGCGCCGGTCGGCCGGGAACAATATGCCCGCCGAATGGACGCGGCCGAAATTCTTCATGCGGCTCGCATGATCGCCGAACCAGCCGGGCATCAGCGAGGCCATCGACATCGGTGGCTGAAAATGGCTTTCGAGCAAATAGTCGCCGCAATCGACATAGCTCGACATCTGATCCTCGTCCCAAGCATCGCCGCCGATGCCGTCGGGCATCAGCGCGACGACCGGCGAAGCGACATTCAGCGAAATCTGATAGCCGGTGCGGTCGATGTCGCTGCGGTCGAGCAGCTTCGACGAGGCGATCGTGCCCGCCGCGACCACCACCCCGACGCGCGTGCGAACGAGTCGCTTCGATCCGCCCGGAAGGACCAGCTTCACCGCCTCGGCCTCACGCCGGCCGTCATAGGCGGTCTGCCAGACGATCCGGTCGGCCTTTGTGTCCGGCAGGATGCGCGCCCCGAAATCGCGGCACGCCTCGGGCAGATAGGTCTGGGCGATCCCCATGCGGCGGCCATAGGCGCAGCCCGAATTGCAATAGCCGCAATAGGCACAGGCATTGACCGTATTGGGCGGACCGAAATTCTTCGCGAACCAGTCGGCGACCGCGCGCTGGTCGCGCGGGTTGCTCGACGTCGCGGCATAGCTGGCCCAGCCGTTGATCAGATGCGGGCCATTGTGGCGCCCGCTGCGCGGCTCGATCGGCGCGATGCCGAGCCGCGCCTGCACCGCGTCATAGCTCGCGTGAAAGGCGACGACGTCGATCGGCGCGCCGATGCTCGCCCATTTGGCGAGCACGTCGGGCGCGTCGGGATGCGTCCGTCCCGCTTCGTTGACGCGCAGGCATATTCCGTTGTTGATCGTCGACGACCCGCCCACGCAGCGCCCCTGAAATACGACGAAATCGCGGTTGGTCGAGGTTTGCAGCGCACCATGCTTGTAGAGCCGCGCGATCATGTCGAGTTCGTGATGGGTGATCGCGTGGCTGGGATAGAAAGGCCCCGCCTCGACGATCAGTACCTTGTAACCCTGCGCCGCGATATTCCGCGCGGCGACCCCGCCCCCCGCGCCCGAGCCGATGACGACGACGTCATATTCATCCTCGAGGCTGTCGGCGTCGAGGATATGCGCGGGGTCGACTTCGCGCCCGTGGACCGGCGCCAGCGGCACGTCATAATCGCCGCGCTGACGGAAGGCGGGAAGCGTGAAGCCGATCTGCCGGTGCACCGGATTGGTAGCGTTGGCGGCCTGATCGCCGGGCTCCAGCCCCGGCTGCCAATGGCCGTAATAGCAGGCGTAGATGATGCCGCGCAGCCGCGCCATGTCCTGGAACAGGTCGATCTGGCTGTTCTTGAGGCGATCGGTCAGCCGCTCGACGCGGTCCGCGACGTCATTCTCGGTAAAGAAAGGACCGCCGAGCACCAACTCGGTCGCGGTCAGCGACAGCCGGATCTCGTCGAGCTTGGTCCCCCCGATTTTTTCGAACAGCTCGAAGACATTGGCGACGACCTGATCGGCCGAGATCATCATCTCGGCCTCGTGAAACAGCGCCTCGGTCAGCGCCTTCAGAAATTTGAGTTGCCCGAAATTGAACGGTGCCGTCATCGCCCCTGCCCCCATTTCCCCATACCGCAAAATGCCGCCTTATAGGGGGCTGGAGCAAGCTGTATTGTATGGGATCGCCAACTATGCGGTGCGCGCCAGCTCTTCGGGGAGGAAGGGCCGCACCGCCGCTATCGCACGGTCTATATAATCGGCCTTTTCGCCGACCGGCGCGACATAGTGCAGCGCCTCTTCGGCCGCCGCGACGCCCGCAAGCCGCGCGATGATCCACGCGGCAAGATATTGCGACGCGAGGCAGCCGCCCGCGGTCGCGACATTGCCGTGCGCGACGAAAGGCGCGTCGAGTACTTCGACGCCCGCCTCGACCACCCACGGCTTGGTCGTGAGGTCGGTGCAGGCCGGCAGATCGCCAATTAGCCCGAGCCTGGCGAGCAGCAATGTTCCCGAGCATTGCGCGCCGATCAGCTGGCGCGCAGAGTCGAGTCGGATGCGGCCCAGCATCAGCGGATCGGCTGCAATCTCGCGCGTCTTGATGCCGCTGCCGATGATCACCGCATCGGCCTTTGCCGCAAAGTCGAGCGGTTGCTGGCGCTCGATCGTGACGCCGTTCATCGAGGTCACTTGCGGCGTCGGCGCGGTGATATGCGCTTCCCAGCCCTGCCCGCGCAGGCGGTTCAGGATGGCGGCGGCGACGAACGAATCGAGTTCGTTGAAGCCGTCGAAGGTCAGCACCGCGATCTGCACGCCAAAACTCCTGCGAAAAATGAGGGACCAAGGGGCCCGCGCCTATACGGCACCTGCGAAGATATCATCAACCCGGCGCGACCGCGCGCAGTCGGTCGAAAGGATCAGCGCAGCGCGATCGTCAGATGCGCGACCGTCACGATGTCCGTCAGCCGATCGCGAAGTTCCTCGCACGCCACGTCGCCCTTCACTTCGACGATCGCCGCGCGCGCCTGTGGGCCGACGCGCCAGACGTGGAGATCGGTGACGACCGCCCCCGCCGCCTCGACGCGCGCACGGATCGCCGCCGCGGCGTCATCGTCGTTGGTGTCGAGCAGGATCGCCGCGGTATCGCGCATCAGCCCCCACGACCAGCGCGCGATGACGAGCGCGCCGACGATGCCCATCGCGGGGTCCATCCAGTAAAGCCCGAGATAACGCCCCGCGAGCAGCGCGCCGATCGCGAGCAGCGAGGTCAGCGCGTCGGCGAGGACATGGAAATAGGCCGAGCGGAGATTGTTATCGTGGCCGTGGTCGTGGTGGGCGTGATCATGATCGTGCCCATGATCATGGCCATGCCCGTGGTGGTGATGCCCGCCCATCAAGAGCAGCGCGCTGACGATATTGACCACCAGCCCGAGTACCGCGACGAGCGTCGCGCTCGCAAAATCGACGCGGACCGGGTCGATCAGGCGCAGAAAGGATTCGAACGCGATGCCGATCGCGAAAATACCGAGGATCAGTGCCGAGGCAAAACCGGTGAGGTCGCCGACCTTGCCGGTGCCGAAGCTGTAGCGCGGATCGTGGCGATGCTTCTTGGCATAGCGATAAGCAAGCGCGGCGAGGCCGAGCGCGCCCGCATGCGTCGCCATATGAAAGCCGTCGGCGAGCAGCGCCATCGAGCCGGTCCAGTAACCCGCCGCAATCTCGGCGACCATCATCACCGCGGTCAGTACGACCACCCACAGCGTGCGCTTCGCATTCTCGTCGTGCGAGGCGCCGAGGAAATCGTGCAGATGTTGGGTGGGGGCGGATTCGGACATGCGGGCTTCTATTTCGCATCGCGGTGAATTCGACAAGGGGTGTGGGGACCTGGGATGACAAGCGGCCGCTTTGGGGTGGTGAGCGGACTTGGCTCTCCTCTACTTCCGTCATCCCGGGCTTGACCCGGGATCCCGCTTTTTGAGGCGTCGACCGGTCTCCAGTATCAAGCGGGACCCCGGATCAAGTCCGGGGCGACGAAGAAAGAAACGGCAGCTACCGGCCGAAAGCGGTCAAAGCCGCCGCCTACCCCTCGCTCTCGCTGATATCCTCGAGCATATCGGCATCGAGCACACGCACCCGCCCCTGTTCGAGCGAAATCACGCCCGATTCCTCCCAGCTCTTGAGCTGGCGGTTAATATGCTCGCGGCTCATCCCCGCGAAATTGCCGAGTTCGGTCTGGCTGAGTTCGACGCGCTGCGACGCCTCGACATCCTTGCGAATCAGCCGTTTCAGATAGCGCGCGAGGCGCGGGCCCGACGCATAGGCGCGGTCGCTCTCGATCGTCTGGTCGGCGGTGCGCAGCCGGCGCGCGAGCTGCTGCATCAGCGACCAGGTGAATTCGGGATGGCTCGCAGCAAAATCCTTGAGCGCATTGCGCCCGAGTTGGAGTGCGCTTCCGGCGCTGGTGGCGGTCACCGACGCCGTGCGCTCGCCGCCATCGAGCAGCGCGATCTCGCCTAGCACCGCGCCGGGCTCGGCATAGGCGAGCACGATTTCGCGTCCGCCGGCAGTCAGCATCGATACGCGTGCGGTGCCTTCGGTCAGGATCAGCATCATGTCGCCCGGGTCGCCCTGAACGAGCAATTCCTTGCCCTTTACGAAATTCACCTGCACCGCGCGGCGCGCGATCTCCGCCCAATCTTCGATCGAAAGCCCGGAAAAGATGCTGTCGGGGCCCTGCAATTCGGCGAGTTTCGCGTGATCCATTGCCCCTGCCCCCCTTTACATCGTTCTAAACCAGCCGGCTCTGCTTCACCGCCGCTTCGATGAACCCCGCGAACAAGGGATGTGGATCGAAAGGCTTCGATTTGAGCTCCGGATGGAACTGCACCCCGATAAACCACGGATGGTCCGGGCGCTCAACGATTTCCGGCAACATGCCGTCGGGCGACATGCCCGAAAAGACGAGACCACCCTTCTCAAGGCTCTCGCGATAGGCGCCATTGACCTCATAGCGGTGGCGATGCCGCTCGCTGATGTCGTTCGCGCCATAGACGGTCGCAACATGGCTGTTCGGCGACAGCTTCGCTTCATAGGCGCCAAGGCGCATCGTGCCGCCCAGATCGGTGTCGGCGCCGCGTTTCTGCAGGCCTTCGTCGCTCATCCACTCGGTGATCATGCCCACCACGGGCTCGTTCGTCGGGCCGAATTCGGTGCTCGACGCATCCGCGATACCGCTCGTGTTCCGCGCGCCTTCGATGCACGCCATCTGCATGCCGAGGCAGATACCGAAGAAGGGCACGCCGCGTTCGCGCGCGAAGCGCACGCTCGAAATCTTGCCTTCGGACCCGCGCTCGCCGAAGCCGCCGGGGACGAGGATGCCGTGCATCGGTTCGAGATTGGCGGCGAGATCCTCGTCGCGCTCGAACATTTCGGCGTCGAGCCAGCGGATGTTGACCTTCACCCGGTGCGCCATGCCGCCGTGGACGAGCGCTTCGTTGAGCGACTTATAGGCGTCGGGCAGCGACACATATTTGCCGACGACGCCGATCGTGACTTCGCCTTCAGGATGCTGCTTGCGGTCCATGATGTCGTACCAGCGCGACAGGTCGGGCGCGGGCGCATCGTGGATGCCGAACGCGCGCAGAACCTCGCTGTCCAGCCCTTCGCCATGATATTGGACCGGGACCGAATAGATGCTGTCGGCGTCGAGCGCGGGGATGACCGCTTCCTTGCGGACGTTGCAGAAGAGCGCAATCTTGGCGCGCTCGCTGTCAGGCAGCGGCTTTTCGCAGCGGCAGAGCAGGATGTCGGGCTGGACGCCCAACGAGGCTAGTTCGCGCACGCTGTGCTGCGTCGGCTTGGTCTTGAGCTCGCCCGCCGCCGCGATATACGGCACCAGCGTGACATGGACCGAGATCGCGTTTTCGCGTCCCTCTTCGTTCTTGAGCTGACGGATCGCCTCGATGAAGGGTAGTGATTCGATGTCGCCCACGGTGCCGCCGATCTCGCACAGCACGAAATCGAGGTCGTCGATATCGGCGCGCGCGAATTCCTTGATCGCATCGGTGACGTGCGGGACGACCTGCACCGTCGCGCCCAGATAGTCGCCGCGGCGTTCCTTGGCGATGATGCCCTGATAGATGCGGCCCGAGGTGACATTGTCGCTCTGCCGCGCCGCGACGCCGGTGAAGCGCTCATAATGGCCGAGGTCGAGGTCGGTCTCCGCCCCGTCGTCGGTCACATAGACCTCGCCATGCTGATAGGGCGACATCGTGCCCGGATCGACGTTCAGATAAGGATCGAATTTCCGGATACGGACGCGATAGCCGCGCGCCTGCAACAAGGCTGCGAGGCTAGCCGCCATCAAACCTTTGCCAAGCGAGGAGACCACGCCGCCGGTGATAAAAATGAACCGCGCCATGGGAGGAAAGACTTACTCAACGGGAGGGGGACGGCGCAAGCCGTCGAATCGCGCGCACGGAAAATATTTCCGCCGGGCGGCTTGGTCGGAGGCCGAAGCCGCCGGTTATTTCTTGGCGGGCGGTGCCTGTGCGGGAGCCGGAGCGGCTTCCTGGCTTGCCGCCGCGGCGGCCGCAGCCGCCAGCGGATCGTCGCTCGCCGGTGCGGGCGCCGCATTTGCGGGCGCCTGCTGCGCAGGGCCGGTCAGCGACGAGGCCGGAGCCGCGCCGCCCGTCTGCGCCGATTTCGACAGCGAAGTGTCGATCGTCGAACCGCTGCGGCCGACCGAAGCCATCGCCGCGAGAAGAATCGACAGCGCGACGAAGGCCGTCGCGAGGATCGTCGTCGCCCGGGTCATGAAATCCGCCGCGCCGCGCGCCGACAGCAAGCCCGCGGGACTGCCGCCGACGCCCAGGCCGCCACCTTCGGACTTCTGCATCAGGATGACGCCGATCATCACCGCGGCGACGAGCGCCTGCAGGACGAGGATGAAGGTGAAAAGGCTGGACATCATGATTTCCCGAACTCGCGCAGCCTCACACGGACCGCGCCCGCGGGGCACATAGAGATGAAGCGGCTTCGCTTCAACCCGGAAGGTAATGTCACCCCACGAAGGCGAGGCTGCAATCGGCCTTGCGCTTCTCTCCTGAGGCCCCGCCTTCGCGGGGGCGACGATTATAATTCGGCCGCCGCCGCGATGATCGGCACGAACTTCGCCGCCGTCAGGCTTGCACCGCCGACCAGCGCCCCGTCCACGTCGCCCGCGCCAAGCAGCTCGGCCGCATTGTCGCCATTGACCGATCCGCCATAGAGAATGCGCATTTCCTCAGCCGCGTCGCCGAACCGCGCCGACAGCGCGCCGCGGATCGCGCCGTGCATCGCCGCGACGTCGGCCGCCGTCGGCACCAGCCCCGTCCCGATCGCCCAGATCGGCTCATAGGCGATGGCAAGGCGCTGCGGATCGAACTCGCCCGGCACCGAGCCCGCGACCTGCGCCAGCACATATTCGATCGCCCCACCCGATTCGCGCACTTCGCGCGGTTCCCCGACGCAAAGGATGACCCCCAATCCGGCGGCCAGCCCCGCTTCGGCCTTGGCACGCACGTCGCCGTCGCTTTCGCCGCAGCCTTCGCGCCGCTCGCTATGTCCGACGATCACGACGCTCGCGCCGATGTCGGCCAGCATCGGTGCCGCGACCGACCCGGTAAAGGCGCCCGAGGCCGCGCTATGGCAATCCTGCCCGCCCACCGCCACGCCCGGCGCGGCGGCGACCAGCGGACCGATCAGCGTGAAAGGCGGACAAATGGCGACATCGACGCCCGCATGATCCGCCGCGGCGCCAAAGATCGCCCGCGCTTCGGCAATGGCATCCGTCAAACCGTTCATCTTCCAGTTGCCGACCACATATTTGCGCCGCGTCATTTCCCGCCTCTCCAGCTGTTCGAACCTTGCCCCCGGCCCTAGCGGCGCGCAGGCGGCATAGGCAAGGCGTGTCGCACTGCGCATGAAAACCCCTTCCAGCCTTGATACCGCTCCGCCTCCCGCCTAAAGCAGCGCGCAATCGCGCCTAACCCGCGCCCTGCCGGAAAGACTGCCCGCTTCATGATCACCGCCATCCGCGCCATGTTTTCCTCGACGATCGGCAAATTTCTCGCCCTCGGCTTCGTCGTGCTCGTCGGGGTTGCCTTCGCCCTGAGCGACGTCACCGGCAACTCGACCTTCGGCGGCATCGGCGGCGCCAATGTCGCGAAAGTCGGCGGCGAGAATATCGGGGTCGGCGAACTGCGCGAGCGCGTCCGTCAGACCTATAATCAGGCGCGGCAGGACCAGCCCGGGCTGACGATGGCCGCCTTCGTCGAATCGGGCGGGCTCGATCAGGTGCTCGACCAGCTCGTCGAAGGATCGGCCTTCGACCAGTTTGCGACCGAGCTGGGTTTCGGCGTCAGCAAGCGGCTGATCGACGGCCGCATCGCCGACCTGCCCGCTTTTGCCGGCGTGTCGGGCAAGTTCGACCAGACGGTGTTCGAGAATTTCCTGCGCCAGAACGGCATCAGCGAAGCGCAGCTGCGCCAAGACCTGCGCCAGCAGCTCCTCGTCGAACAGCTGGCCGCGCCGATCGCCCGGATGCCCCGCATCGCGCTCGGCATGGCGCAGCCCTATGCCGCCCTGCTCCTCGAGCAGCGCCGCGGTCAGGCAACCTTCATCCCGTCGAGCCCCTTCGCGCCGACCGCCGATCCCGGCGACGCCGCGCTGCAGACCTTCCTGTCGCAGAACAAGGCGAAATTCACCGTGCCCGAGCGCCGCGTCATCCAATATGCGCTGTTCGACAGCGCCGCGGTGCCCGTTCCCGCGGTCACCGATGCCGAGATCGCCAAGGTCTACAAGGATAACGCCGCGCAATATGCCGCGAGCGAAACGCGCCGTTTCGCGCAGGTGATCCTTCCCGATCAAGCCGCAGCGAATGCGCTCGCCGCCAAGGTCCGCGGCGGCACTTCGCTTGCCGCGGCGGCGCAGGCGGCGGGCCTTTCAGCCTCAACCACCGGCGACCTGACAGAATCTGCCTACGCCGCAACGACCACCGCCGCCGCCGCAAAGGCCGCCTTTGCGGCCGAGCGGGGCGCTCTGATCGGCCCGACGCAGACCGGTCTCGGCTGGACCGTCGCGCGTGTCGAAGATGTGACCGCGAAGCCCGCGCGCAGCCTCGCCCAAGCGAGCGAAGAAATCCGCACCGAACTGGCCAAGAACAAGGCGAACGAAGCCATCGTCGATTATTATAACGCGATCCAGGACGCCGTGAACGGCGGCGCGTCGGTCGAGGAAATTGCCGCCGACCGCAAGCTCCAGCTCGTCGAGACTCCCGCGCTGCTGCCGAGCGGCCAAGCGCCCGCCCAGCCCGCTTTCGTGCCCGCGCCCGAACTCGCGCCGCTCGTCGCGCAGGCCTTTCAAGCTGCGGGCGAAGGCGAAGGCCATATCGCGACGATCGTCGAGAACGAGAAATTCGCCGTCTATGCGGTGAAATCGATCGTCGCCGCGGCTCCGCCGCCCTTCGCGCAAATCCGCGCCGACCTGCTCAGCGAATGGCGCTTTGCCGAGGGACAGAAGGTCGCTCGCGACAAGGCGCGCGCGATCGTGAAGGCCGTCGACGGCGGCAAGAGCCTGAACGAAGCCGTCGCCGCCGCGGGCCCGAACATCGGCAGCGTGCAGCCGATCGGCGGCCGCCGCGCCGAACTCGGCGCCGACGGCAAGCCCGTTCCGCCCGAACTCGCGCTGCTCTTCTCGATGGCGAAAGACAGCGTCAAAACGCTCGAAATCCCCGGCAATCGCGGCTGGATGGTGATTGCGCTTAACGACGTCCAGCGCCCCGATCCGAAAGCGATCGAGCCGCAACGCGTCGCCTCGATCGCCCAGCCGCTCGCCTCTGCCTTTGGCAACGAACTGATCGAACAGCTCGCCGCCGAAGCGAAGCGCCGCGTCGGCGTGACGATCAACAAGGACCTCGTCGCCCAGCTGCGCGCCGAACTCACCGGCAACGCGCCGGTCGCCGAATAAGGGTGAGTCTGGAAGGAAGAGCCGCCGCGCTCGAGGCGCTGGCGCAGGGCCGCGGCGCGGTCGTCTGGCAGCGGCTGATCGCCGACATCGAAACCCCGGTTTCGGCGGCGCTCAAGCTCATCGAGCCGGGGCGCGGCGACTGGGTGCTCGAATCGGTCGAAAGCGGCGAAACGCGCGGGCGCTACAGCCTGATCGGGCTCGACCCCGACCTGATGTTCGAGGTCACCGGCGACGCCGCGCGCATCAACCGCGAATGGCGACGCGACCGCAGCGCCTTCGCGCCGCTCGAAGCCGGCTCACTCCAGGCGCTTCGCGACCTCGTCGCCGAATGCCGCTTCGACGTGCCCGAAGGGTTGCCGAAAGCACTTGCGACGCTCGTGGGCTTCTTCGCTTACGAAACGATCGGCCTTGTCGAGCGCATCCCGCGCGCGCCGGGCGCGGGGCTCGGCCTGCCCGACATGATCTTTGTGCGCCCGACAGTGATCCTCGTCTTCGACCGCCTCGCCGACGAGCTGTTCCTGATCGCGCCGATCTGGCCCGACGCCGCGGCGCCGATCGACCGGATGATCGACGCCGCGCAGGATCGCCTCGACGACATCGCCGCGCGCCTGTCGAGCGCCAGCGCGCATGCCGACCGCGCGGTAACCGACGCACAGCCGGCGGACATCACGGCGAACCCCGCCACCACGCCCGCGCGCTTCGCCGAAATGGTGGCCGCGGCGAAGGACTATATCGCGGCGGGCGATATTTTTCAGGTCGTGCTGTCGCAGCGGTTCCGGGCTCCGTTCGATCTGCCGCCCTTCGACCTCTATCGCGCGCTCCGCCGCATCAACCCCTCGCCCTTCCTCTATTTCCTCGACCTGCCGGGCTTCGCGCTGATCGGCTCGTCGCCCGAAATCCTCGTTCGGGTTCGCGACGGCGAGATCACGATCCGCCCGATCGCCGGCACCCGCCCGCGCGGCCGCACCAGCGCGGAGGATGTCGAGAATCGCGACAGCCTGCTCGCCGATCCCAAGGAGCGGGCCGAACATCTGATGCTGCTCGACCTCGGCCGCAACGACGTCGGCCGCGCGGCCGTCGGCGGCAGCGTGAGCGTTACCGACAGCTATACGGTCGAGTTCTACAGCCACGTCATGCACATCGTCTCGAACGTCGTCGGCCGCATCGCGCCGGGCAAGGATGCGATCGACGCGCTGTTCGCGGGCTTCCCCGCGGGCACGGTCAGCGGCGCGCCCAAGGTCCGCGCGTGCCAGATCATCGCCGAGCTCGAAGCCGACGCGCGCGGCGCCTATGCCGGCGGCGTCGGCTATTTCGCGCCCGACGGCAATATGGACAGCTGCATCGTGCTGCGCACCGCGATCGTCAAGGATGGCGAAATGCACGTCCAGGCCGGCGCGGGCATCGTCGCCGACAGCGACCCCGCCTATGAGCAGCGCGAGTGCGAGGCGAAAGCCGGAGCTCTCTTCGCGGCCGCGCGCGAGGCCGTGCGACTGGCGGGCACGCCGGGATATGGGCAATAGGCGGCAGGCCTAGATACGTCGATCGGCAGGATGGCGGCTAACGGCCGGCTGCGGACATCACTTTCATCGTCACCCCGGACTTGATCCGGGGTCCCGCTGGAAGTCGAAGCCGGCCCTCGCATCCTAAAAGCGGAATCCTGGGTCAAGCCCGGGATGACGGAAGTGCGGCGAATTAACGTCCGCTCTCCACTCTTAACCCGACGCTCCTCAACCACCATCCCGCGCCGGCAGGCTCAACGTAAACCGCGCGCCCTGCCCTGGCGCACTATCGACGGCCAGTTCACCGTCCATCGCGCGCGCCAGCCGGCGGGCGATGTAAAGCCCCAGACCGGACCCCCCGCTATCGGTGCGCCCGAGCCGTTCGAATTTCTCGAACACCACCGCTTGCTGTTCGGCGTCGATCCCCTGCCCTTGATCGGCGACGGTCACCGTCGCGCGGTCCCCTTCGCGGTCGACGCGAATCCATATTTGCGAATTTTCAGGCGAATAGCGGATCGCGTTGCCGAGCAGGTTAAGCAATACCTGCAACACCCGGCGGAATTCGCCATAGGCCGGCGCGCGGTCGTCGCCGCGCGGCGCGTCGATGCGGATGCCCTTTTCTTCGGCCTTCATGCCGAGCAGGCCTACCGCGCGGCGGGCGAGGTCGCCGAGGTCGATTTCGTCGCGCGCCGCCTTGAAACCCGGACGCTCGATATTTTGCAGGTCGGCAAGGTCGTCGACAAGCCCGAGCAAATGGCGCCCCGCATGCGCGATGTCGCCCGCATAGCGCGCATAATCCGCGCGGATCGGCCCGTCGAATTGCCCTGAAATCGTCTCCGCCGTCGCGATGATGCGGCTGAGCGGCCCGCGCAGCGCGCCGTCGATGCGGCGGCCGAACTGCGGGTCCGAAAGCGGCAGCGATCCGAACGCGGGATCGACGAGCGCGCCGCCCGCCTTTTGCCCGGCCCCCGATTGCGGTTCCGCCGCGACCGCGCTGCCGCGAAAGCCGGTGAAGCGCCCGGTCGCATCGAACAGGGCCTCGCCGGCGAGCGTCATCGCCATTTTCGCCGCGCGAACCCGCTGCCCGTCGAAACGCGCCTGCCGCGCCAGCGCGCGCAGCACAGGAAAGCGCCCCTCATCGTCCGGTTGCAGCTCGAACAATTCGGACAGAGAGCGTCCTTCCCAGCCTTCCGGAACCGGCGGCGCGTCGAGCGCGGCGCGCAGCGCGACGATGCGCAGCTGCTGGTCGCATTCCCACGCCCAGCTTTGCGGAATGATTGCGCTTTCGGCAATCGGCGGCATTTGCGGCTGGACCAGCGGCCGCGTGCGCCAGTCGGTGATCTCAAGGCTCGCGCCATCGGCGTCGGGCGTGATGCGGACGAGCGCGTGAATGTCGCTATGATCGTCGGCGGCATAGAGCGGCCGGCTGATGCCGCGGTGCAGCCGCTGCGCGAGTGTGACGAGGCGCGCGAGATGCGGCAGCGCGAGCGGCTTGTCGAGCCCGGCACCCGCGCGCTGTTGCAGGCGCAGCAACGGCGCATCGGCGCTCACCAGCGCGCCCGACCGGTCGATGCGGCCGCGGATGACGCGCTCGTTCACCGTGCACGCTCCGCGCTTCGAAAATCGGAATGATCGGCACCGTTCACCGCGCGCGCCGGCAGCATCGCCAGCGCCGCCTCGATCGGCGCAATCGCGATGTTATCGAGCCGCAGCGGCGCGAATAGGGCAGGCAGCGCCGCGCTTTCGGCGGTCAGCAGCGCGAGCGCCATAGCGTCATAGCCGCGGCCGTGCGCCGCCGCGGCGAGTGCGATCAACGTGGGCCAATCGTGCCGCGCGATCGCCGCCGCCGCGGCCTTGCCCGCATCTGGGCCCAGCGCGGCGTAATAGGCGCGGCCCGCGTCGGCGATCCCGCTTTCCGCCGCTTGCCGCTCGGTCTCGGCGCGCACCGCGTCGCCCAGTTCGGCGGCGCGCTTTGCGTCCCTGCTCACCTCGGCAAGCCGCCACGCGGCAATGTCGAACAACAGCGTCCGGAAAGTCTCGTTATCAAGGTCGGCGATCGCGACCGCCGGATTGCCGAGCGCATCGAACCGCCGACGGTCGGCGATCTGCACCGCCAAATAGGCGCGATCGAGATCGGATGTTTCACCGACCGCGGCCGCTTCGTCATTCGCCGCTTCGGGTTCGGAAAGCAGCGGCGGCGGGCTCGTGCGCTGCGCCGACTGTTCGCGCCAGCGATGTTCCTCGGCGCGTGCGAAGCAGACGCCGGCCAGCCGGGTGGCGGAGGGCAGTCCGCCGTCCAGCCACTCGTGCCACAAGGCGGCCGGGTCGATAGCGGCGTCGAGCCGCGCCGCGACCTCCACGACCATCCGCCGCGCGATCCCCAGCGACAGCGCGCGCTGCTCCTCGGTCAGCCGGCCCGCGGCGGGCGCGGCGAAATAATCCGCCAACTCGCGCAGGCGCGCCGCCAGCGTCGGCGACGGCGGGTCGATGTCGGGGGAGAAGACCGATTCACTCATGCGCGTCCGCCAATATCAGCATGACGTTAATAGGCCTTAAACCTTGAAGGTCTTTGTTTTACCGCGCCTCCGGACGCCGCGCGAGGCGAAGCCAGAGCAGGATCTGGAACAGCGCGAGCAGCGGCAGAACCGCGAACATCAGCGGTGCGAAGCCGAACAGAAGCGCGGGCGCGAGAAAAATCCACGCTTCGTCGGCATCGGGCAGCAGCCAGTGAAAGCGCCGCCGCTCCCCCGAATCCTCGTAAAGCGCGCGCGCGAGCAAGATCGTCGCGGCGAGGCACGGCGCGAGCGCGGCTTCCGAAAAGGGCGGCATACTGTGCCCCGGCCCGGCGAGCGACAGCAGCCACGGAAAAATGGCGAGCAGCACCCAGGCAAAGGTCCGGATCACGTCGCGCGCCCGGTCCTGCGCCGCGCTTTCGGCGCGGAACGCCGACAGGAAGCGCATCGCGGCAAGCCCCAGCCCGCCGAAGATCGCGACAAGCGCGCCCGCCGCCGCGAGGCCGCTCGCCGCGACCAAAGCGACCGCCACCCACAACAGCGCGGTCACATGCGGCAGATAGCGCGCGGTCGCCGGCGACTTGACGAGCAGCGGCCCTGCCAGCCGGATGATCGGCATCATGATCGCCGAGCGCCCCAGCCCCATGCCGCCATATTCGACTTGCTGCAGGCTCGATTGCTCGATCAGCGCCGCGGTCGGGCGATCGGCGACGATCGCGATCTCACCCTGTTCGAACAGGGCGGGCTCACAATAGAGTCGCCGCGCACCCGCCTGCACCGCGAGGCGCAGCAGCGTCAACATCATGTCCCACTCGCCAGGCATGCCTGCGAGTTCGGCGACCATCGGCTGCGAGATCGAGGCAAGCCCGCCCCAGCGCCGCGTCGCGTCGATCCGCTCGAACCCCTGCGTCAGCATCGTATCGCCGGTCACGAGGATCGCGGGCGAACCGGGCTTTGCGATCGCCGCATAATGGGTACCGCCCGCGCGCAGCCCGTCGGCGACAAGGATGATCCGGTCGTCGCCCTCGACCAGCGGGACGAGGTCGCTCGCCGTGCGCACCGGTGTTACCTTCATCCCCCGGCGGCGGATGCGGTCGCACGCCGCGAGCAATTCGCCCGGCATCGCGCCGACCGCGACCGCAATATGCGTCACCCCGACATCGGCAAGGCGCGCCGCCTGGCGCTCGATCAGCGTCTCACCGGCGACGGTGACGAGCGCACGCAGCGACCCGTCGGGCAGCGTTTCGGAAGCGCCGACCAGCGCGATCAGGGCCATCGGCGCCAGCATTTCTCGGCAGCGGTCATCGCGGTGAAGCTTTAGGGCCGATGAAGCGATTGGCAAGCCCCGCGATGCGCCGCGATGACGTCACGCCTTCACCTTGGTTTATCGCGCTTTCCCTGCCTTTTTCGCCCGCAAAAAAATCCCGGCAAAAGGACCGAATCGCTGGCCTTTGCCGGCCCCATGGGCTAGACGAAATCCATCTCCCGAAAGAGCAGAAAAAGGCCGGGTCTTGACCGAAGAAAATACGCCTATGCAGCCGTCGCCGGACGGCGTTTCGCCGATCAACATCGTCGACGAAATGAAGACAAGCTACCTCGATTACGCGATGAGCGTGATCGTCAGCCGCGCGCTCCCCGACGTGCGCGACGGGTTGAAACCGGTACACCGCCGCATTCTTTACGCGGCGCAGGAGGGCGGCTTCGTCCCGGGCCGTCCGTACAAGAAATCGGCGAAGATCGTCGGCGACGTGATGGGCAATTATCACCCGCATGGCGACAGCGCGATCTATGACGCGCTCGCGCGCATGACACAGGACTGGTCGCTGCGCGTCCCGCTGATCGACGGTCAGGGCAATTTCGGCTCGATGGATCCCGATCCGCCAGCCTCGATGCGATATACCGAGGCGCGCCTTGCGAAGACCGCAATGGTGCTGCTGAACGATCTCGACAAGGACACTGTCGACTTCCAGCCCAATTATGACGCGAGCCGCGACGAGCCGACGGTGCTCCCGGCGCGCTTCCCGAACCTGCTCGTCAACGGCGCCGGCGGCATCGCGGTCGGCATGGCGACCAACATCCCGCCGCACAACCTCGGCGAAGTGATCGACGCCACGCTCGCGATGATCGACCGCCAACTCGAAGGCGGCGCGCCGGTCACGCTCGAGGAATTGATGGCGATCGTCCCCGGTCCCGATTTCCCGACCGGCGCGATGATGCTCGGCCAGGGCGGCGCCCGCAACGCCTACGCGACGGGCCGCGGCTCGATCATGATGCGTGCTACGCATATCATCGAAGAAGGACGGAACGACCGCCAGTCGATTGTATTGACGTCGATTCCTTTCCAAGTCGGCAAATCGGGCCTCGTCGAGAAGATCGCCGAGGCCGCACGCGACAAGCGCATCGAGGGTGTCGCCGACATCCGTGACGAATCGAACCGCGAGGGCGTGCGCGTCGTCATCGAGCTCAAGCGCGACGCCACGGCGGAGGTTGTGCTCAACCAGCTCTGGCGCCACACTCCTGCGCAGTCGAGCTTCCCCGCCAACATGCTCGCGATCCGTGGCGGCCGCCCCGAGATGCTCGGGCTGCAGGACATTCTGTCCGCCTTCATCACCTTCCGCGAGGAAGTGATCACGCGCCGCTGCAAGTTCGAACTCGCCAAGGCGCGCGACCGCGCGCATATCTTGCTCGGCCTGGTCGTCGCAGTCAGCAATCTCGATGAAGTCGTCCGCATCATCCGCGGATCCAACAGCCCTGCCGCCGCCCGCGAAGCGCTGCTCGCGCGCGAATGGCCGATCGGCGAAATCGCTCCTTATATTCGCCTTGTCGAGGCGATCGAGGGCGAGATGGAGGAAAGCGCCACCTATCGCCTCTCCGAAATCCAGGTAAAGGCGATCCTCGACCTCCGCCTCCACCGTCTCACCGCGCTCGGCCGCGATGAAATCGGTAAGGAACTCGGTGAGTTGGCGACTGAGATTGAGGAACTGCTTTCGATCCTCGCCGATCGCGTCAAACTCTATGGTGTGATGCGCGAAGAGCTGGTCGCGGTGCGCGACGAATTCGCCACCCCCCGCAGGACACTCGTCGCCCCCGCCGCCGACGGTATCGACGACGAGGACCTGATCGAGCGCGAAGAGATGGTCGTCACCGTCACCCTCGACGGCTATATCAAACGCACCCCGCTCGACACGTTCCGCGCGCAGCGCCGCGGCGGCAAGGGCCGCGCCGGCATGGCGACCAAGGACGAGGATGTCGTCACCGAGCTGTTCGTTACCTCGACGCATACGCCCGTGCTCTTCTTCTCGACCGCGGGCAAGGTATACCGCATGAAGGTATGGCGCCTGCCCGAGGGCGGGCCCGCGACGCGCGGCCGTCCGATGATCAACCTCCTGCCGCTCGCGCAGGGCGAAACGATCTCGACCGTGCTCCCGCTGCCCGAGGACGAGGCCGAATGGGGCAAGCTGCACGTCATGTTCGCAACCGCAAAGGGCAGCGTGCGTCGTAACAGCATGGACGCATTCACCAACGTGCCCTCTAACGGCAAGATCGCGATGAAGTTCGAGGGTGAAGACGAGGACGATCGGCTGATCGGCGTCGCGCTGCTCGACGAAAGCGACGATGTGCTGCTCGCGACGCGGCAGGGCAAGGCGATCCGCTTCGCTGGCGACGACGTCCGCGAGTTCCAGAGCCGCAATTCGACCGGTGTGCGCGGAATGCGCCTCGCCGACGGCGATGCAGTCATCTCGCTCTCGATCCTCCACCGCGTCGGCACGACCATGGATGAGCGCGAAGCCTATCTTCGCGCCGCGCCGTGGAAGGACAATGAGAACGAACCGACACTGCCCGGCGAGCGCATGGCCGAACTCGCCGCAAGCGAACAGTTCATCCTCACCGTCTGCGCCAACGGCTATGGCAAGCTGTCATCGGCCTATGAATATCGCCGCACCGGACGCGGCGGTCAGGGGATCACCAATATCGACAATATCGGCCGCAACGGCCCCGTCGTCGCGAGTTTCCCCGCCACCAAGGCGCATCAGCTGATGCTCGTCACCGATCAGGCGAAGCTGATCCGCATGGGCCTCGATTCGATGCGCGTCATTGGCCGCGGCAGCGCGGGCGTTCGTCTGTTCGATGTCGCCAAGGACGAGCATGTCGTCTCGGCGGCGCTGATCGAGGAAGGCGACGAGGAAGCGGTGGAAGGCGCGGAAGAAGCCGAAACCGAAGCCCCTGCGACCGAAACCCCTTCGGAATGACCCCCGCGACGGCCTTCAAGGTGCTGACCCAGCAGCAGTGGGCCGATTTCGAGCGCGAACGCGTGTTCCGCGGCGCACCGGTGGATATCGCCGATGGCTATATCCACCTGTCGACCGCCGATCAGCTTGAGACGACGATCGCCAAATATTTCGCCGACCAGACCGGGCTCATGATCGCCGAGGTGGACCTGGTACTCCTCGGCGACGCGATCCGTTGGGAGCCGGCGCGCGGCGGCGACCTCTTCCCGCATATCTATGCGGAACTGCCGATCCATGCGGTGGTGAGCCTGCAAAAGCGCGGCTGAAACGAGACCCCGGTCCGTCCCCACTTCCAAGGCTTGACCAGGGCGGTAAAACCATTTCGCGATCGGAATGACCGGAGAGCTACCAATCGCAACATCGTCATTGGGATACCAGGCGTTTTCGTCGAAAACCCGCTCAGACGCCTCGCTATCCCGGCGCTTCGCCGAAACCTCGCCCCCTTCCCATGCGTTGCTCCCGCCAGAAGGAGCAAAGATCATGACCCTCCCCAACAACGCCCTCATCCTCGTCGCCGACGGCCGCAAGGCGCTGTTCCTGCGCAATCAGGGCGATGAGCAGCAGATCGACTTGCGCACCGCCTCGCACCAGACTCGCGAAGATCGCAAAGACAGCGACATCAAGACCGACGCCGCGGGCCAGTCACCGGCCCCCGGCGGCAGCGGGCTTCCTGGCGGAACGATGGACGAACCCGATTTTCACCAGCAGGAGGAGGACCGCTTCGCGCGCGACCTCGCCGACAAGATCAACGCAATGGCGCTTGCGGGAGAGTTCGACGCACTCGTCGTCGTCGCCCCGGCGCGGACGATGGGCGAGCTTCGCCAGCTCTGGCACAAGGAGGTCAGCGCGCGGATTCTCGGCGAGCATGTCAAGGAAATGACCGACCGCCCCATCCCCGACATCGAGGCGCTGCTGGTCGGCGAAGCCGCCCCGCCTTCCTGATATCAGGCGCGCGTTTCCCTGGCGAGCGTGCTCACCACGCCCCACGCGATCAGCGCCTGTCCGGCAAAATAGAGCGGCCAGACCATCCACATGGTCACGTCCTTGCCCAGCACCGCACCCTCGCCGGCAAAAATAAACAGATCGCTCGCGAGGAACAGCATCGCGCCGATGCCGGTGCGATAGCGGGGAAAGCGGCTGGTCCATGCGGCGGCTGCCATCGCGGCGACGAACAGCGAATAGACGGCGGCGTGCCACCATCCCGGCGCGGGGCTCAGCATGCCCCAGACGATAGCCAGCGTCGCGGGCATCGTCAGCCAGCCGAGCAGGCGCTGCGAGGGCGTCATCCGGGCGCGCCGGTTGGTCAGGTAAAAGGTTATCGCGATGACATGCCCCACAACGAAGGCCACCGCGCCGATCTCAAGCCCCTTCGTATCGAGCAGCCAGTCGCCAAGCGCGCCGAAGCCAAGCGCCGCCGCGATCAGCCAACCGTTTCTCTCGCGCGCATTCGCCGCCGCCCACAACGCCAGAAAGCCGACGCCCGTTGTCTTCCACGCCCAGATCATCGGCCCGTCCAGCCGCTGAACCACCGCAATCATGAAACTGACGCCGCCGACCAACGCCAGAAGCCACAGCCAGCGCGCGCGGTCCCAATCCTTCTGTGCCGTCATAACCCCCCCCTTTGCATCTTGCTCCCAACCGGCCTAGTGCGCGGCTCGGCAAGCGCAAGTCAACGGCCAAGGTAATTCGGGAAGCGCGTAAATGAACTACGACATTCACATCATCGGCGGCGGCCTCGCGGGCTCCGAGGCGGCATGGCAGCTCGCCGAGGCGGGCTATCGCGTGCGCCTCTCCGAAATGCGCGGGGGCGGCGACATGACGCCCGCGCATCAGGGCGACACGCTTGCCGAGATGGTG
This sequence comes from uncultured Sphingopyxis sp., assembly GCA_966250105.1. GTDB lineage: Bacteria > Pseudomonadota > Alphaproteobacteria > Sphingomonadales > Sphingomonadaceae > Sphingopyxis. The sequence continues at coordinate 206,951 of CBINGC010000002.1, forward strand.
TGCTCGAACAGCTTCCGCAGCGACGATGGCGACAGCAACGCCGTCGGGCTGCTCCACCGCGAAATGCGCACGCTTGGCTCGATCATCATGCGCGAGGCCGATGCGACGAAAGTGCCTGCGGGCTCGGCCCTCGCCGTCGATCGCGACCTCTTCTCGAGCGGTGTGACGAAGGCGCTCGCCGAGCACCCCAATGTCACCATCGTCCGCGAACGCATCGACACGCTGCCCACCGAGGGCCTCACCATCGTCGCCACCGGCCCACTCACCGCTGCGGGCCTCGCCTCCAGCATCGGCACCGCGACGGGCAAGGACGCGCTCGCCTTCTTCGACGCCATCGCCCCCATCGTCTACCGCGACAGCATCGACATGGATGTCGCATGGATGGCAAGCCGTTGGGACAAGGTCGGGCCGATCGGCGACGGCAAGGATTATATCAACTGCCCGATGGACAAGGATCAGTATCACGCCTTCGTCCAGGGACTCGTCGACGGCGACAAGACCGAGTTCAAGGATTGGGAAAAGGACACGCCTTACTTTGAGGGCTGCATGCCAATCGAGGTGATGGCCGAGCGCGGCCCCGAAACGCTGCGCTTCGGTCCGATGAAGGGCGTCGGTCTCGACAATCCGCGCACCGGACGCTGGCCCTATGCGGTGGTCCAGCTACGCCAGGACAATGCGCTCGGCACGCTGTGGAACATGGTCGGCTTTCAGACCAAGCTCAAACATGCCGCGCAGGTCGAACTGTTCCGCACGATCCCCGGGCTCGAAAAGGCCGAATTCGCGCGCCTCGGCGGCCTCCACCGCAACAGCTTCATCCGCTCGCCCGAACTGCTCGACGGCCAGCTCCGCCTCAAATCGGCGCCGCATATCCGCTTCGCGGGGCAGATCACCGGCTGCGAAGGCTATGTCGAAAGCGCCGCGATCGGCCTCGCCGCCGCGCGCTTCGCCGTCGCCGAGCTGGCGGGCCGCACCCTGCCGCCGCCGCCACCCGAGACCGCGCTCGGCGCGCTGCTCGGGCATATCACCGGCGGCGCCGATGCCGCGAGCTATCAGCCGATGAACGTCAATTTCGGCCTCTTCCCGCCGCTCGCCGAGGATGTGCGCAAGAAGGACCGCAAGCTCGGTTACACGCAGCGCGCGGGCGCGAAGCTCGCGGAGTGGATGAAGCAGGCCGACGGCGTCGCCGCTTGAGATCCTCCCCATGGCGAAGCCAAGGGGAGGTGGCAGCGCGAAGCGCTGACGGAGGGGTAATGGCGCTGCCGTCGTCCCCTCCACCATCGCCTGCGGCGACGGTCCCCCTCCCCAACGCTTCGCGATGAGGAGGATTTTCGACTAACAACTACATTTCGGCTTCGCCGCCCGTTTCGGCGCGGTCGTCGCGAACTCGGTGCGCGTCAAATCCCCCGACTTGTCCGCATCCGCCCCCGCAAAGCGTGAGCCTGTCGTCACCGCCCATTCCTCGAAGGTCAGCAGATTATTGCCGTCCTTGTCGAGCTTGCGAAACGCCGCGGTGCGCGACGACATCAGCTCGACGCGGCTGATCCTGTCGTTGCGGTCGCGGTCGAAGCGGTTGAAGCGCCGCTCCTCGCGCGACGCCTCCTTCGCGGCGGGCAGCGCCGGGGGTGCCGGGCCGCGCTTCGGCGCATTCGCCGCCGCGATCGGAATCGCGGGCAAGGCGGGCGGCGGATCGGGCAGCACCTCTTCCTCGGCGATCTGCGTATAGCCCTTCCACATGAAAAGGCCGCCGGTCAGAAGCAGCGCGCTCGCCACGCCGCCGATCAGAAATCGGGAAATCGCCATCCGCCCCTCCGCACCCGTTGAACGGACTAGCTATCACGAGAGAGCGGAAAACGGCAACCGATGCGGCCCATTTTGGTCGCGAATTTAATCGACTAACCTGTTCAAAATCCAACGGGTAATTGCTATATCCGATCAATGCACAACTACCTCCCCTCGCTCAAACAGATGCAATATCTCGTCGCGCTGCACGAGCATGGCCATTTTGGCCGCGCTGCCGACGCTTGCAACGTCACGCAGTCGACGCTTTCGGCGGGCATCCGCGAGCTCGAAACGCTGCTCGGCCAGACCCTCGTCGAGCGCACCCGCCGCGTCGTGCGCTTCACCATGCTTGGCAACGCGATCGTCGAAAAGGCGCATCGCGTGCTGCGCGAGGCCGAGGAACTCGCCGACATGGCTGCTGCCGCCGCCGCACCGCTCGTCGGCGAACTGCGGATGAGCGTCATCCCCACGATCGCGCCCTTCCTGCTCCCCGGTCTGCTGCCGCGGCTGCGCAAGGAACGCCCGTCGCTCAAACTCTTCCTGCGCGAAGAGCCGAGCGCGCAGGCGTGCGAATCGCTCCATCACGGCACCGTCGACTGCGTCCTGCTCGCGCTCCCCTATGCGTGCGGCGACGTTGAAGCCGAAAATCTGTTCGACGACGCGCTGTTCGTCGCATTCCCCGGCGACCAGTCCGACGATCTGCCCGCGATGGTCAGCGCCGACCAGCTCGATCCGGCGCAGATGCTGATGCTTGAGGATGGGCATTGCCTGAAGGATCATGTCCTCGCCGCTTGCAACCGCCCCGAACTGCGCGCGGGGGCGCGGATGATGGGCACCTCGCTGCATACGCTGGTGCAGATGGTCGACAACGGCCTCGGCATCACGATGCTGCCGCAGATGGCGATCGAAGCGGGCATCCTCGACCACACCGACATCGACACGCGCCCGCTGGATTCGGAGCATGACTGGCGCACGATCGCGCTGGTGTGGCGCAAGGGCAGCCCGCGCGCCGACGAATTCCGCATGCTCGCGGATATTTTCCGAAAGCATCAGGTGAATTAGGGTCCCGAATAATCGTCAGATAACGGCCGGTAGCGGACCCATCAATCCTCGTCACCCCGGACTTGATCCGGGGTCCCGCTCGCGGTCGAAGCCAGTGAGTGCGTCAAAAAGCGGGATCCCGGATCAAGTTCGGGATGACGAAGTGGGGAAAGCAACATCCGCTCATCACCCCACAAGCCGCGGTTGGCTTTCATAATCTATTCCCACCGCTCCGCCCGCGCCTGATCCCCCTTGCGCTCCTCGACCCATTGCACCCGCCCGTCGCCGAACGTCTCGCGCTTCCACAGCATCACGTCGGTCTTCAGCCGGTCGATCAGAAACTCGCACGCCGCCAGCGCCTCGGCACGGTGTGCGCTGCTCGCGAGCACGAGCACGATCGTTTCGCCGGGCGCCATCGCGCTGACACGGTGGATCAACGTCAGCGCGGCCAGCTTCCAGCGATCGGATGCGGCATGCGCCAGGTCGGCGAGCCCCGCTTCGGTCATCGCCGGATGATGCTCAAGGAACAGCTCGGTCAGCCCATCGTCGCCGCGCACTCGCCCGACGAAGCTCGCACTCGCGCCATGCCCACCCGCATCGTGCAGGTCGAACTCGGCGGCGACGTCGATCGCGGCCGATTGGACGAGGACGCGGATCATCCGCCGGTGACCGGCGGGAACAGCGCCACCTCACGCGCACCTGACAGCAGCGCATCAGGGCCCATCATCGCCCCGTCGATCGCGGCACGAATGCGGTGCGGCTCCGCAAAGGCGGACGCTCCGCGTTCGTCGCGCGCCCCGAGCCACGCGAGCAGTTCGGAAACGTCCGCAACCTCGCCCGGCAACTCGACGGTCTCGCTCGCGACGCCCATCCGTTCGCGCACCCAGGCGAAATAGGCGATCTCCAGCGCCATCAATCCATATGCTTCAAGCCGACGCGCAGATAATCCCAGCCGGTGATCAGCGTCAGCACCGCGGCCCCCCACAGCGATATCAATCCCACGGCCTTGATCCATTCCTGACCCGGCAGCGCGCCCGCCAGGATCAGCGCGCCGAACGCGACGAGCTGGAAGGTCGTCTTCCATTTGGCGAGCTGCGTCACCGGCATCGACACCTGAAGCGTCGCGAGGAATTCGCGCAACCCCGACACGATGATCTCGCGGAGCAGGATCATCAGCGCCGCGATGACGTGATATCCGGTGATGTCGCGCGTGAAGACGAGCAGCAGAATCACCGCGGCAATCATGATCTTGTCGGCGATCGGGTCGAGGAAGGCGCCGAGCCGCGATACGATCCCGCGCGACCGTGCAACATAGCCGTCAAAATAGTCGGTAATGCCCATCAGGCAGTAAAGGCCGAACGCCAGTGCATAGTCGATCGGCTTGGGCTGGTGCGATCCCTCGATCACGCCCGGCCACAGGAGGAAAAGCAGGATGGGAACCGCGAGGATCCGCGAAAGGGTCAGGATATTGGGAAGACTCAGCATGACCCCTGATCGCCTGAATGTTGGAGAAAATCGGCTTTGACCCCGCTTCCCCTAGCCGATAAGCCCCCCGGGCGACAACCAAGGATGCTCAAAAGAATGGATCACGCATGACCGGCTCTTTCGCGTTGTTGAAGCATCGCCGGTTCTTTCCGCTCTTCGTCACTCAGCTCCTCGGCGCGTTCAACGACAATCTGTTCAAGAACGCCATGGTGCTCTTCGTCGTTTACGGCGTGTTCAACAGCGAAGAGCAGGAAACCTTGTTCAGCGCGGTCGCGACCGGCCTGTTCATCCTGCCCTTCTTCCTCCTGTCGGCGCTCGCGGGCCAGCTCGCCGATACGCGCGACAAGGCGCGGATCATCCGCATCGTCAAATTCTGCGAAATCATCATCATGCTCGTCGGCGGGTTAGGGCTCGTCCTCGCCTGGATGGGCTTCGCGGTACATCTGATCGCGATCCCGCTGATGATGCTCGCGCTCTTTGCCATGGGCATCCACTCGACCTTCTTCGGCCCGATCAAATATGCGATCCTGCCGCAGCATCTCGAAAGCGACGAGGTGCTCGCGGGCACCGGGCTCGTCGAGGCGGGCACCTATATCGCGATCCTCGCGGGCACGATCCTTGCCGGCGTGATCGACGTTGAATGGGCGGCGCTCGGCGTCGTCCTCGTCGCCGGCCTCGGCTACTGGACCGGGCGCAAAGTGCCCCCCGCGCCGCCCGAGCATGAGGAAACGGGGATCGACTGGCACATCATCCGCTCGTCGATCACGCTCGTCCGCGGCACGATGCACATCCCGCGCCTCTATCTCGCGATCCTTTCGATCAGCTTCTTCTGGACGATTGGCGCGGTGCTGTTCATCCAGTTCCCGCCGCTCGCCAAGAATATCCTCCACGCCGACAAAAGCGTCGCCAGCCTGTTCCTCGCGATCTTCTCGGTCGGCATCGCGATCGGCTCGGTGGCGGTTAACCGCCTGCTCAAGGGGCAGGTCTCGGCGCGCTACAGCCCCGCCAGCGTCATCGTCATGGGCTTGTTCGTCGTCGCCTTTTATTGGGTGTGCCGCAACTGGGGCGCCGAGCCGGCGGGCACGCTCTACGACATTGGCGGCTTCCTCGGCCATCCCTCGGTCGTCCCGTTGCTGCTCAGTCTGCTCGGCATCGCGATCAGCGGCGGCATGTTCGTCGTGCCGCTCTATGCGTTCTTGACGACCACCGTTCCCAAGGACCAGACAGCGCGCACCGTCGCCGCGAACAATATCGTCAATTCGGGCGCAATGGTCGCGGGTTCGTTGCTCGCGATGGGGCTCGGTTTCGTCGGGGTCGGTACCGTCGACCAGTTGCTGATGAGCGCCGCCATGTGCCTGATCTCCGCCTGGCTCGCGGTGAAGCTGCATCGCGCCTGCGATTAGGGTGCGGTCGGGAGCAGATGTCGCTCCATCCCTCCTCGTCATCCCGGACTTGATCCGGGATCCCGCTTTTTGAGGGATCGGCTGGTTTCGGCATCAAGCGGGACCCCGGATCAAGCCCGGGGTGACGATGATAGAGACATCGCCTACCGATCGACACCCACCCTCAAATCAAAAACATCATCGCCGCGGTAAAGAATATCGCGAAACTCTGCAAAAATAGCCGAAAATCATTATTCGACCAGATCGTGACCGGCTCGCGGTGCGCCGCGATCGCCGCGCGCAGTTCGCGCTGCCAGTCCTCGGGCGCGTTCAGCCGTGCGATCGCCAGTTGCCGTGCACCATACGCGCGGACGCGCTCGCGAATGTCGATATGATCGTCCGAGTCCATGCGCCCGAAGCTAGGGCGATGTTAACGAGTCGATAAGGTTAAAAGAGTGTTAACGCGCCCGTCGTCCCGCGACGGGACGCTTTCCGGTCTTCCGCTTAACCCGAAGGCATCGGTCTGACGCGGAGCCTGCGGCTATCCTTCGCCCCCGCCTGAAACGGCTTGCACCGCGCCGGCTTCATTCGCGGCCCCAGGCAAAAGCGCACTTCGTCGAGCCAGCCCTTGCGATCGATCGACACCGCGATCATCGGCGCCGTCACCCCAAGATTGGCGGCGGCAAAGGCGCGGCGGATGCTGCCTGCGGTCTGTGGCTTCGCGGCCAGTGCCTTCATGTCGGGGAAGCGCACCGCGCCGAACAATATTTCGGCCGCGCGGAAATAAGCGGCGGGATGCGGGCTCATGCACGTCCCGTGCTTGGCCCATTCATGCTGGAGCAGCTGCGCCGACGGCGTCATGCACAGATGCTTTTTCAGCACCGGTTGCGGCACGATCTTCGCCGGACGGCACCATTGCGGATAGCCGGGCCCGTCGGTCTCGGGCCACAGGCCATGGAGCACCCAGCCGAAACGGCCGTTCTCGCCCGAGCATTGAAAGCGGTCGCGCATGCCTTTCGGATTGCGGACATCGGCGCAATGCTGCGGCGACCAACTCATGGCCAGCAGATAGCCGGTAATCGGGGGCTTGCGCACCGGCTCGCCGCGCTTCGGCTTTTCAAGGCGCGGGACGGGGATGCGGTCGGGCGACGAGCAGGACAGCGCCTGCGCCTGCGCCGCGACCGGCATCAGCGCCAGCGCGGCAGCGCTAAGCCAGCGCAAAGTCGAGCCCGATGTCCGCCGCCGGCGCCGACTGCGTCAGCCGCCCGACCGAAACATAGGTCACCCCCGTCGCGCCGATGTCGCCGATCGTGTCGAGCCGCACCCCGCCCGACGCTTCGGTCGGCACCTTGCCGCCGACGAGCGCGACGCATTGGCGGAGTTCGTCGAGGTCCATATTGTCGAGTAGCAAATGTGTCGCGCCCGCGTTCAGCGCGGGCTCGACCTGCGCCACGCGATCGACTTCGACGATGATGTCGGCGATTCCCGCCGCGACCGCGCGCCGCACCGCTTCCTCGACCGATCCCGCGACCGCGACATGATTGTCCTTGATCATTGCCGCGTCCCACAGCCCCATGCGGTGGTTCTTCGCGCCGCCCATGCGCGTGGCATATTTCTCCAGCACCCGCAGGCCCGGGATCGTCTTGCGCGTGTCGAGCAAGGTCGCGCCGGTGCCCGCGAGCGCATCGACATATTGGCGCGTCATCGTCGCGATGCCCGACAGATGCTGCACCGTGTTGAGCGCCGACCGCTCAGCGGTCAGCATTGCGCGCGCATTGCCCGACAGGCGCATCAGGTCGCTGCCCGCGGCGACTTCGGCCCCCTCTTCGACCAATATCTCGATCTCCATGCCGGGGTCGAGCGCACGAAAGAATCGCTCGGCGATCGGCAGCCCCGCGACGATGATCGCATCGCGGCTATCCATCACCCCGCCGAAACGCGCCTCGGCAGGGATCGTCGCCATCGAGGTGATGTCGCCCCCCCCGCCCAGATCCTCGGCCAAGGTGGCGCGAACAAAGGCATCGAGGTCGAAATCAGGGAGCGTGAACTGGGTCATGTCCCCCGCGATAATCCGCCCGCCCAGCAAATCAACTTGACGTTTACGTCAACTGGCGCTGACATAGGCGGTATACACTAAAATCGACAAAATCGGAGAGGCCCATGCAATCCCCCATCTGCGCGATGCTCGGCATCGAATTCCCCTTGCTCGCCTTTTCACACTGCCGCGACGTCGTCGTCGCCGTCTCGAAAGCCGGCGGCATGGGCGTCTTTGGCGCGGCTGCGCTGCCGCCCGATCGGCTTGAAGAAGAACTCGCATGGATCGACGACCATATCGGCGGCCGTCCCTATGGCGTCGACCTGATCGTTCCCAACAGTTTCGCCGGCAAGGGCGACGCGCCCTCGCCCGGCGCCGCAAAAGTGCCCGAAACACATCTGCAATTCGCCGCCGACCTGCTCGGTAAATTCGATGTCGATGCCGCGGGTCTGGAAGCCGCGATGGAGACGCGGCAAAGCTTTGGGGACAATATGCACGCGGACGGCGCGGCGAAGCTGCTCGAAGTCGCCTTCCGTCACCCGATCAAGCTGATCGCCAACGCGCTCGGCGTCCCGCCGCCGCTGATGCTCGAACTCGGCAAACGCCACGACGTCCCCGTCGCCGCGCTCGTCGGCACGCGCGACCACGCGCTCGCGCAGGTCCGCGCGGGCGTCGACATCCTCGTCGTAGCGGGCGGCGAAGCGGGTGGGCATTGCGGCGAGGTCGCGACGATGGTGCTTGTGCCCGAAGTCGCCGCGGCGGTCGAGGCGATCGGCGCGAACACGCCGATACTCGCTGCGGGCGGTATCGTCACCGGACGCCAGATGGCCGCCGCAATGGCGATGGGCGCGCATGGCGCCTGGTGCGGGTCGGTATGGCTGACCACCGCCGAGGCCGAAACCAACCCGGTGGTGAAGGAAAAGATGCTCGCCGCCTCGGCCCGCGACACGGTGCGGTCGAAGAGTCGTACCGGCAAACCGTCGCGCCAGCTCCGCTCGCCATGGACCGACGCGTGGGAGGCGGAAGGCGCGCCGAAGCCGCTGCCGATGCCGCTCCAGTCGCTGGTCACCGAACCCGCGCTGCGCAAGGTCGATAAATTATCCGAAGGCGGCCACGAAGGCGCCAAGGCGCTCGCGACCTATTGGGTCGGTCAGGGCGTCGGCCTGATGAACGAGGCGATGGGCGCCGGACAAGTCGTGCAGGCGTTCAAGGAAGACTGGATTGCCGCGTGCGAGAGATTGAACGGGTTCGTGGGGGATTGAAAACCCGTCGCCCCCGCGAAGACGGGGGCCGCTGGCAACCTTGTGTAAGGCCGATAGCGGCCCCCGCCTTCGCGGGGGCGACGATGATATTACGCCACCGTAGCTTTCACGATCTTGCCCGGCTCGCGCGGCGGCTCACCCTTGGGCAGTGCGTCGACATTTTCCATGCCTTCGATCACTTCGCCCCAGACGGTGTACTGATTGTCGAGGAAACGTGCGTCGTCGAAGCAGATGAAGAACTGGCTGTTCGCGCTATTCGGGTTCTGCGCCCGCGCCATCGAGCAGACGCCGCGGACATGCGGCTCGCTGTTGAATTCCTGCGGCAGGTCGGGAAGCTGGCTGCCGCCCATGCCGGTGCCCGTCGGATCGCCGCCCTGCGCCATGAAGCCGGGGATCACGCGGTGAAACACGACGCCGTCGTAAAAGCCTTCCTTGGCGAGCGACGAGATGCGCTCGACGTGCAGCGGGGCGAGATCGGGGCGCAAGCGGATGACGACGTCGCCGGTCGACAGCGAAAGCGTGAGCGTCTGGTCGGACATGAAAAAGCTCCTTGGTTGGGGATTTGGCGGTGCCATAGCGGGGCCGCGTGGCAATGCACGCACTAAATACGCAAATGGACGCCGCGGCGTTGCCTTCACGCGCCGGCGGGACTAGGGGAAAGCAAGGACGCCGCACGACCCAGGGAGGACCGCGATGGACAAACGCGAAGAATCCCTGCCGCACGAAGATGTTGTCCAAACAGACGACCGCGAACTCGATCGCGACCAGCAAGACCGCGAACCAGAAACCGAACTCGACGAGGACGACCGGCTGAAGCCCGAATTCGTCCGCGACGTGATCGAACTCGCCGAGGCCGGCGAAGGCGAGGCGGCGCGCGAGCGCGTCGGCCGCCTCCACCCCGCCGACATCGCCGACCTGTTCGAACTCGCGCGTACCGACGAGCGGCCGATGCTCGCCGCGGTGCTCGGCGACATGCTCTCCGCCGACGTGCTTGCGGAAATGAACGATTATGTTCGCGAAGAGCTGATCGATCTCCTCGCGCCGGAGCAAGTGGCGGAGATAGCCTCCGAACTCGATACCGACGATGCCGTCGCGATCATCGAGGATATGGAGGAGGATGAGCAGCAGGCCGTCCTTCAGGCGATGGAGCCCGAGGATCGCGCCGCGATCGAGGACGCGCTTTCCTTCCCCGAGGAATCGGCGGGCCGCCTGATGCAGCGCGACTTGGTCGCGGTGCCCGAACATGTCACGGTCGGCGATGTCATCGACCGGCTGCGCGAAGACACCGAACTCACCAGCGATTTCTGGGAAATCTTCGTCGTCGACCCGATGCACCGCCCGGTCGGCACCTGCCAGCTGAGCTGGATTCTCCGTACCCCGCGCGACATTGCGATCGGCGATGTGATGAAGCGCGAACAGACGCTGATCCCGGTCGATATGGACCAGGAAGAGGTCGCGCTGCGTTTCCAGAAATATGCGCTGATTTCGGCCGCCGTCATCGACAAGGGCGGGCGGCTCGTCGGCATGATCACGGTCGACGACGTCGTGCATATCATCCAGGAAGAGGCCGGCGAGGATATTCTCCGCCTGTCGGGCGCCGGCGACGGCGACATCAACGAGCCGATCCGCGAGACTTACAGCGCGCGCGTGCGCTGGCTGATCGCCAATCTCGGCACCGCGCTCGTCGCCTCGACGATCGTCGGCCTGTTCGGAGGCGCGATCGAGCATATGGTCGCGCTCGCGGCGCTGATGCCGATCGTCGCGGGGGTCGGCGGCAACGCGGGGACGCAGACGCTGGCGGTGACGGTGCGCGCGCTGGCGATGAATCAGCTCACCGATTCGAACAGCTGGCGTGCGATCTGGCGCGAGATGAAGATCGCGCTGCTCAACGGCGGGACGATCGCGCTAATCGCGGGCACGGCCACCGCGCTGTGGTTCGCCAACCCGATGCTCGGCGGGGTCATCGCCGCGGCGATGATCGTGAACATCTTCGTCGCCGGGGTCTCGGGGGTCGCGATCCCGCTACTCCTCGACCGGCTCGATCAGGATCCTGCGGTCGCAAGCTCGATATTCGTCACGATGACGACCGATTCCATGGGTTTCCTTGCCTTCTTGGGCCTCGCGGTGCTGAGCGGGCTCACCACGCTCTGACCGCAAACCGCTGGAATCCAAGCGATTCAAAAGCGAGGAAAAAAATTTCTCGCGTACGAATTTTTTTTGGGAACTTATCCTCCGTATCGGTCGTTTCCCATTCGAGCAGCGGTCATCGCCCCCCCGCAGCGCTGCTCAGCAACATTGGCCCGGCCCGCATTCCCTCCCCCCCCTCGAAGCGTGCCGGGCCATTTTGCGCCACATTCAGGGAGGTAAAATATATGACGAATTTCCGCGCAATCATACTCGCCCTATTGGCAAGCGTCCTGGTGACAGGCTGCAACACGGTCAAGGGCGCCGGCCGCGACATCGAGTCCGTTGGCCAGGCTGGTAGCGACGCGATCGATTAATCGGGCTTTGCCCGCTTACCCTAAGCCTCTTCGAGAGGCTCGACAGGCGCCTCTCCGGCGCCTGTTTTGCGTCGGCGCTGAGTGAACCAGATCGCCAGGAGCGACATTTCGTACAGGAACACGAGCGGCACGGCGAGCAGCAGCTGGCTGAGAATGTCAGGCGGCGTGAAGACCGCGGCGATGGCAAAGGCGGCGACGATCATATAGCGGCGCGCCGACACCAGTTGCTCACGCGTCACCAGCCCCGACCGTTCGATCAGCATCAACAGGATCGGCAGCAGGAACGCGATGCCGAACGCCATGATGAACTGCATCGTGAAGCTCAGATAATTGCCGACCGATGGCAGGGCTTCCTGCGTTATGCCGCCGATGTCGCCCTGATATCCGAGCAGGAATTTGAGCGCGATCGGGATGGTGATGAAATAGGCGAAGCTCGCGCCGATCGCGAACAGCACCGGTGTCGCAAGCAGGAATGGCAGCAGCGCGCGTTTCTCCTGTTTGAACAGGCCTGGCGCGACAAATTTCCACAGCTGGTTGGCGATTACCGGAAAGGCGATCATCATCGCCGCGAACAAGGCCACCTTGATCTCGACGAAAAACGCCTCGAAGAGCTGGGTATAGATCAGCTTCCCCTGCCCCGCCCGGACGAGCGGCTGGACGAGAATGCCGAAGATCGGCTTCGCATAATAGAGGCAGATCCCGAAGGCGAGGCCGATCGCGAGCAGCGACTTCAAAAGGCGCGAGCGCAGCTCGATCAGATGATCGAGAAGCGGCATCTTGCCGCCGCCGCCATCCTCTTCTTCGGTCGTTGCGGGTGCATCGGTCATGGCAGCGGCCCGTCTTTTGGCGGCACCGCATGGGTTTCGGCCGGACTGGCGGCGGCCGCCTGATCGACCTCGGTGTCCGTTGGCGAAGATGCGTCTTCGCCCTTCGTCGCCGATTCCGATGTGGCCGGCTGCGAAGTGCCGACATCGTCGATGCGCGGAAACTCGCGCATGATCGCGTCATTCTGCTCGCGCCACTGCTTCTCGAGTTCCTCGAGTTCGGCCTCGCGCATCATCGTGTCGAGCCCCGCGCGGAAATGGCGCGCCATTCCGCGCGCTTTACCCATCCATTTGCCGACGAAGCGCATCGCCTTGGGGAGGTCCTTCGGGCCAATAACGACCAGGGCCACCACCACGACGAGCAGCAACTCGGTGGGCGCAACATCGAACATTTAAGAGCCCAATCCCCGCAGGCGGCTGAAAATCAGCGGTTTTCGGTTTCCGCGGTCGGGGTCGGCGTCGCGGTCAGATCGGGCGCGCGCTGGCCCTCGATCTGCTTCGGCGCGGGGGTCGGCGCATCGTCTTCCGACATGCCCTTCTTGAAGCTTTTTATGCCCTTGGCGACATCGCCCATCATGTCGGAAAAGCGGCCCTTGCCGAACAGCAGCAGGACAAGAATCCCGACCACGAGCCAGTGCCAGATGCTGAAGCTACCCATCTCAAATTCTCCTTGAAGGGCTCATCTAGGCCTCTTCGCCGTCTTTTACTAGGTCCAGTTCGCCCATCGCTTCCTCGAAAGCGAGATCGACCGGGTCGAGCAGCCCTGCCGCACGCAAATCCTCGATTCCCGGCAGGTCCTTGCGGCTGTTGAGGCCGAAATGTTGCAGGAAAGCGTCGGTCGTCTTGTAGATCAGCGGGCGGCCCGGCACTTCGCGGCGTCCCGCGGGCATGACCCATTCGGCCTCCATCAGCACGTCGAGCGTTCCCTTCGACGTCTGGACGCCCCGGATCGCCTCGATTTCGGCGCGGCTGACGGGCTCGTGATAGGCGATGATCGCCAGCACCTCGGCGGCGGCACGCGACAATTTGCGCGGGTCGTCGCGTTCGCGGCGCAAAAGATGCGCGAGGTCGGCGGGCGTCTGGAAATGCCAATGCCCGCCGCGCTCGACGAGTTCGATCCCGCTGCCCGCATGGCGCCGCGCAATGCTCTCGATGATCGCTTTCACCTGTCCGGGCGTCATTTCGTCGCCAAGCCGCCCGGCGACTTGCCGCGCGTCGAGCGGCTCGTCGCTGGCGAACAGCATCGCCTCTATCGCGCGTTCCAGATCGTCGATCATGCCCCTGCGGCTTTCAAATAGAGTGGCTCGAAGGCGCCCTCTTGTTTCAGCTCGACGCGTCCCTGCCGCGCCAGTTCGAGCGCGGCGACGAAACTCGACGCGATGGCCGAGCGGCGCAGCGGGCCGTCATAGTCGCCCGGCAGGAAATCGGCGAGTTCGGCCCAGTCGAGCTTCACCCCCAGCATCCGCTGGAGGTGATGCAGCGCGGCGTCGAGCGTGATCACCGGGCGGCGCGACACCATATGCACGACGGGTTCGGAGCGCAGCTTGACCTGCCCATAGGCGGCAAGAAGGTCGTACAGGCTCGCGTCCCAACGCCGCACCTTGATATCGCGGAGCCCCTCGGGCTTCGGACGTAGGAAGACGTCGCGGCCGATGCGATCGCGGCCGAGCAGGCGCGCGGCCGCATCACGCATCGCCGCAAGCCGCTGGAGGCGCAGTTGCAGCCGCAGCGCCAGTTCGTCGGGCGACGGATCCTCAAGCGGATCCTTCGGCAGCAGCAGCGCTGATTTGAGATAGGCGAGCCACGCCGCCATCACGAGATAATCGGCCGCGACCTCCAGCTTCAACTCGCGCGCCTCGGCGATGAAGGTCAGATATTGCTCGACGAGCGCAAGGATCGAAATCTGCTTGAGGTCGACCTTCTGGTTGCGCGCGAGCGTCAGCAGCAGATCAAGCGGGCCCTCCCAGCTTTCGAGCGTCAGCTGCAACGCATCGTCGCGCTCCGGCGCCGCCGGCACGATCTCGAAATCGAGCGGCAGCGCCTCCATCGGCGGATCAGGCCGTCGCGAGCAGCGCGTCGCGCTGATCGACCAGCGTCGCGAACTCGCGGCCGTCGCTGTCGCCCGCAATCCGGTCCATCGCGCCCTCCAGCCGCGCGCGCGATACGGTGCTGATAGGGTCGAGCGCGTTCGCGATACCGATCATATCGTCCATCTTTCCCCAGCAATTGAGCGCGATGTCGCAGCCGGCGGCGATCGCGTCGGCGGCGCGCGACGGCACGTCGCCCGACAGCGCCTTCATGTCGAGGTCGTCGGTCATCAGCAAGCCATGGAAACCGATGCGCTGGCGAATGACATTGTCGATGACGACCGGCGACAGCGTCGCGGGCCGGTCGGGGTCCCATGCTTCGAAAATGACATGGCAGGTCATCGCCATCGCCGCGTCGCGCAGCGCCGCAAAGGGTGCGAGATCGGTCTGCAATTCGCGGTCCGCCGCGGTTACCGTGGGCAGCGCCTCATGCGTGTCGAGCAGGGCGCGACCGTGGCCGGGGATATGCTTGACGATGCCGACGACGCCGCCCGCCTGCAATCCGCCGAGGATCGCACGGCCCAGCGCCGCGACGCGCATCGGCTCGCTGCCGAGCGCACGGTCGCCGATGACGTCGCTCGCACCCGGCTGGCGGACGTCGAGCAGCGGCAGGCAGTCGACGGTGATACCCACCTCGGCGAGCATGATAGCGAGCGCCATCGCGTTGAGCCGTGCCGCTTCGATCGCGCTGGCCGGCGCGCGATCATACAGCGCGTCGAATGCCGCGCCGCTCGGGAAAAGCGGCCACTCGGGCGATTTCATGCGCGCCACACGCCCGCCCTCCTGATCGATCAGGATCGGCAGGTTGGTGCGGCCGTCGAGGGCGCGAAGTTCGTCGGTGAGGCGCCGCAACTGTTCGCGGTTCTCGATATTGCGCCCGAACAATATATAGCCCGCCGGGTCGCTGTCGCGAAAAAAGGCGCGCTCGTCGTCGGTGAGGGTCAGGCCCGACAGGCCGAAAACAGCGGGTATCATCGTCGATCAACCTCCTCGGCCGCCGCCCCCTCAGGCAGCGTCCAGGGCATCAACATGCCACAGCGACAGGATCGCACCAACGGAGTCTGCGGCCAAGCGGGCCGAATTAGCGGACGACGACGCAATTTTCACCGGCTACGCGCAATTTTCCGCACAAATTCGAAGCATTGGCGGCCGTTCCTGTCGACACGCGCAAGCGATAGACGGTGCCGTCGCCGACCTTGGCCGGCGAAATCGATCTGTTTAGCTCGGCCAGATAGGCGAAACGCTTCGACAAGTTGGTCCATGCCTTCGCCGCCGCCCCTTCGCTGCTGAAGGCGCCGAGCTGGATCATCGCCGTACCCGACGCAGGTGGCTCGGGCTTGGTGTCGGCCGTCTTGACCGGCGCGGCCGGCTTCGACTTTTCCTGGGGAGCAGCCTTCGCCGGGGCCGCCTTTCCGGCTGCCTTCTTCGCCGCGGCTTCGCGTTCAGCCAGCGTCACGGCGGGTTCCTCGGGCATTCGGGCGGGATCGACCTTGCCTGCGGGCTCGGCGCCTTCGCTGGCGGAAAAGGCGACATCGCCCTCGCCCTCAAATGTCCTCGCGCCGTCATTCGCCGGTGCAACCTTGTAATCGCCCTGCTGCGCGGCGATCAACTCGCCGTTGCCGCGCGCGCCGCCATTCTGGATCCACCACAGGCCGCCGAGCACCGCGCCGATCAATAATAACCCGCCGAGAACCATGACGAGCAGGCGCACGGGCGAAACCTCGCCCTCTTCTTCGAACCCGTCGGCCGCCTCGAGCCAGGGGAGCCGGTCCTCGTCCTCGAGACCAAGTCCTGTATCGCCCTGCCCCGCATCCTTGCCCTCGGCCATCAATTCATCTCCTCGAGCGCCTCAACCCCCATCAGGAAAAGCCCGTTGCGGATAACCTGCCCGATTCCGTCGGCCAAATAAAGGCGCGTCGCGGTCAGTTCGGGGTCATTGTCGAGCACGATCCGCGCCGCCGGGTCGTCGTTGCCGAGATTATACCAGGCATGGAACGCCGCGGCGACATCGGCCAGATAGAAGGCGATCCGGTGCGGCTCGCGCGCCGACGCCGCCGCTTCGACGGTGCGCGGAAATTGCGCGAGCAGCTTGATCAACCCCAATTCATGCGCGCCCAACCGCGCCGGGGCCGGCGAAGGCAGGTCGATCCCGGCATCGGCGGCTTTCTTGCGCAGGCGCGCAATCCGGGCGTTGGCATATTGCAGATACCAGACGGGATTGTCGCGCGAGGCCTCGACCACCTTGGCAAAGTCGAAATCCATCTGCGCATCGGCCTTGCGCGTCAGCATCGTGAAGCGCACCGCATCCTTGCCGACTTCCTCGACGACGTCGGCCAGCGTCACGAAGTTGCCCGCGCGCTTGGACATCTTGAACGGCTCGCCATTCTTGAGCAGGCGGACCATCTGCACCAGCTTGACGTCAAAACGGGTCTTGCCGTCCGTCAGCGCCGCGACCGCGGCCTTGATCCGCTTGACGGTGCCGGCATGGTCGGCGCCCCAGATGTCGATCAGCTCGTCGGCGTTCTGGCTTTTCTGAAAGTGATAGGCGAGGTCGGCGCCGAAATAGGTCCAGCTGCCGTCCGACTTCTTGATCGGACGGTCCTGATCGTCGCCGAACCGCGTCGAGCGGAACAGCGGCAGTTCGACCGGCTCCCAATCTTCGGGGGTTTCGCCCTTTGGCGCTTCGAGCAGCCCATCGTAGACGAGATCATGGTCGCGCAGCCACTTTTCGGCCGCAGCCGGCTTGCCTTCCGCCTGCAGTTCGGCCTCCGAGGAGAAGAGGTCGTGATGGATGCCAAGCTTGGCGAGATCCTCGCGGATCATGTCCATCATCGCGCTGACCGCCTCGGCACGGAACAGGCCGAGCCACGCGCTTTCGGGCGCCCCGACGAAGCGTTCGCCATGTTCGGCCGCAAGCTTTTCAGCGACCGGTTTCAGATAATCGCCGGGATAAAGTCCCTCGGGGATCGCGCCGATGTCTTCGCCGAGCGCCTCGCGGTAGCGCATATGAACCGAGCGCGCGAGCACGTCGACCTGCGCGCCGGCATCGTTGACATAATATTCGCGGATCACCTCGTGCCCCGCATATTCGAGGAGCGCGGAGAGCGCGTCGCCGACCACCGCACCACGGCAATGGCCGACGTGCATCGGGCCCGTGGGATTCGCGGAGACATATTCGACGTTGACGCGCCGCCCCTGCCCCATTGTCGATCGCCCGTAATCGCCGCCTTCGCTGAAGATCAGCGCCAGCTCGTCGCGCCAGCTGTCGGCCGCGAGGCGCAGGTTGATGAAGCCTGGGCCGGCGACGCTCGCCTCGGTTACCTCGTCGAGCTTGCCTAGTTCGGCGACGAGCAGCTCGGCGAGCGCGCGCGGGTTCATTCCCGCGGGCTTCGCGAGCACCATGGCAGCGTTGGTCGCGACGTCGCCATGCGCCGGGTCGCGCGGCGGCTCGACGCTGATCGCACTGCGATCGAGGCCGTGCGGCAAGGCATTGCGGGCGGCAAGCGCGTCGAGCGCGGCGCCGATATGATCGGAAAAACGGCTGAACAGGGTCACAGGGCTTGGCCTATCTTGGGTCGGAGAAGTCTTGCGCGCCCTAACGCAGCTTGGGGCACGCGAAAAGCCCTGCGTCACCGGGCGGCGCGCAGGGCGTGAAGAGGCGAACGGCTTCGCTGCGCCGCCGCGATGCTTATCGTCGGACGTTATATTCGAGCTGGTCCTGCGTCAGCTGGAAGCCGACGAGCAGTTCGAAACTGGCGCGCTGCACCGCGGCGCGCACTTCGGGCAGGCTCAGTGGATCGATCGCCGCGTCCTGATCCCCCGGCTTGCGCTTGCGGGTGATGCGTTCCTGAATATCGGCGGGAAGCGTCGCAGCGGCGCGGTCGACATAGGCCGAAGCCTGCCCGCGCCCCGTGCCGCGCACCTGCCCCTCGGCAAAGGTCACCGCGACATTGCCGAGCCGCTTCGCGACCACCGCGGTGCCGCCCTGCAGCACCGTGGCATAATAGGGCAGCGTTACGGTGCGCGCCGGTCCGGCCTCGCGCCGCGTCGCGATGACATCGAAGCTCGCAAGCTGATAGACTTTCTCGCCAGTGTCGTTGCACTGTGGCGTTACGTTGGTGATCGCGGCGACGACGTCGACCGCGCTCGCGTCGCGGCTCGTCGCGGGGTCGAACAGCGTGATATCGCCGGTGTGCAGCGGCACGGCGACCGCCGGACAGGCGCTGCGCGTCGCGGTGATGCCGACGCCGCCCGCAATGGCGATTTCATTGTCCTTCGCACAGCCCGCCGCCGTCGCCATGGCTGCCGTGCCGCACAGCAGGGTCAGGAACTTACGCGACGGGAACGAAGTGGACATCATGATAATCGGGCTTTCCAAACAGGCGCACGGACAGGTGCCGGGACGATTGATCCCGCTTCATGCGCGCCGCTTCTTATCGGTGCGATGAACGCGGCGCAACAAAGAGAACGTCAAAAGCAAGCGGCAGGGAATGGGGACGAAGCGGCTTTACCCCATGGGACTTGCTGCGCTAGAGCGCGCGCATCATGAACGCTCCCCACCCGAGCCCCCCGGCGCAAGGCCGCGAAGCGGCAGAACTCAAGGTTTTGATCGCCGCGCCGCGCGGTTTCTGCGCCGGCGTCGATCGCGCGATCCGTATCGTCGAACTCGCGCTGCAGAAATATGGCGCGCCGGTCTATGTCCGGCACGAGATCGTGCACAACCGCTATGTCGTTGACTCGCTAAAGGCGATGGGCGCCATTTTCGTCGAATCGCTCGACCAGGTCCCCGACGGCGTGCCGGTCGTATTCAGCGCGCATGGGGTGCCCAAGGCGGTTCCGGCAAAAGCCGAAATGCGCGGGCTCGACTATATCGACGCCACCTGTCCGTTGGTGTCGAAAGTACATCGTCAGGCCGAACGCGCGCATGAGGCGGGGCGGCATATCGTCTTCATCGGACACGCGGGACATCCCGAAGTCGTCGGCACGCTGGGACAGCTGCCGGCTGGCGCAATGACGCTGGTGGAGTCGGTCGACGACGTCGCGGCGCTCGCACCGTCGGATCCCGAAATGCTGTCCTATCTGACCCAGACGACGTTGTCGGTCGACGACACGCGCGACATCATAGCGGCGCTGCAACACCGGTTCCCCGCGATCAACGGGCCGCGCGGCGAGGACATCTGCTATGCCACCTCGAACCGTCAGGACGCGGTAAAGGCGATCGCCGGCGAGTGCGACCGCATGATCGTGATCGGCGCGCCCAACAGCTCGAACAGCCTGCGCCTTGTCGAGGTCGCCGAACGGCTCGGCACCCCCGCCCATCTTGTCCAGCGCGGAAGCGACATCGACCCGGCCTGGCTC
Organism: uncultured Sphingopyxis sp.; assembly: GCA_966250105.1. Lineage (GTDB taxonomy): Bacteria > Pseudomonadota > Alphaproteobacteria > Sphingomonadales > Sphingomonadaceae > Sphingopyxis. The sequence continues at coordinate 226,705 of CBINGC010000002.1, forward strand.
GACGACATCGCGACGCTCGGCATCACGGCCGGCGCGAGCGCGCCGGAGACGCTGGTTCGCGAAGTGATCGACGCCGTTGCAGCGGTTCGGACGGTCGTCGAAGACGTCGTCGTCACCGCCGAAGAGCATATGATTTTCAAACTGCCGCGCGGGCTCGAAGCCGCCTGATGGCCGTCTATACCCACGTCGAACCCGACGATCTTGCGGCGCTTGTGGCCCGTTACGACATCGGCACCGTCGTATCGTGCAAGGGCATTGCCGAGGGGGTCGAGAACAGCAACTTCCTCCTCGAAACCACCGGCGGTCGCTTCATCCTGACGCTTTATGAAAAGCGCGTCAGCGAAAGCGACCTCCCGTTTTTCGTCGACCTGCTCGACCATCTCGCGAGCCGGAACTGCCCGGTTCCGGCGATGATCCGCGATCGCGAGGGCGGCGCCATTCAGCAGGTTTCGGGACGTTCGGCCTGCGTCATCCAGTTTCTTCAGGGCATTTCGCTGACCCAGCCGACGGCGGGCCAGTGCGAAGCCGCCGGCGCGGCGCTCGGCGCAATGCACCGCGCGCTCGAAACCTATGCCGGTGCGCGCGAGAACAGCATGGGCCGCCGTCATTGGCGCGCCGTGGCGGAGGGCGCGGGCAATCTCGATGCCGTCCTCCCCGGGCTCCAGGCGATCGTCGATGACGAGCTTCGCCATCTCGACGCGCACTGGCCGGACGATTTGCCCGCGCATGTCATCCATGCCGACCTGTTCCCCGACAATGTGCTGATGCTCGGCGACCGCGTCACCGGGCTGATCGACTTCTATTTCGCCGCAAGCGACTTTCGCGCCTATGACCTTGTCATCACTCATGCGTCATGGACTTTTTCCGCCGACGGCAGCGAGTGCGATCCGGCGCGCGCCCGTGCGCTGATGCACGGCTATGCACGCGAAATATCTTTGACCGAGGCAGAGATCGCCGCCCTGCCCCTGCTCGCTCGCGGCGCTTCGCTTCGCTTCCTGCTGACGCGCGCGCATGACTGGGTGCACACGCCCGCGGACGCGCTCGTCACGCGTAAGGATCCCTCGCCGTTCCTCGCCCGCCTGCAACGCTATCGCGCCGCCGACGCCGCCAACCTGTTCGCGCTCGCATGACGACAAGCACCGGCAAGACCGTGATCGTCGCGACCGACGGCGCGTGCAAGGGCAATCCCGGCCCTGGCGGCTGGGGCGCCGTGCTGCGCTGGGGCGACGTCGTGAAGACCTTGTCGGGGGGCGAGCCCGACACGACGAACAACCGTATGGAGCTGATGGCCGCGATCGAGGCGCTCGCCGCGCTCAAGCGTAGCTGCAACGTCGAATTGTCGACCGACAGCGTCTATGTTCGCGACGGCATTACCAAATGGATTTTCGGCTGGCAAAAGAATGGCTGGAAAACGGCCGCCAAAAAGCCCGTCGCCAACGCCGACCTGTGGCAACGGTTGATCAAGGAAAACGCGCGGCACAAGGTCGAATGGATCTGGGTCAAGGGCCATGCGGGCCACGGCGACAATGAACTCGCCGATACGCTGGCTAGCGACGCAGCCTTGGAAGTCGCGCGGGCGCGCAGGGCGCCCGCGCGCTAGGCTTTAAGTCACTCGCCTTCGCGCACTTCGGCGCCGGGACCGTTCTTCAGGATCGAGTCGATGGCGTTTTGCGCGGATGCCTTGCTGCTATAGCCTTCGGTCCAGAAGATCGGTTCGCTATTATATTTGAAATAGGCGACAAATTCGCCGGCCTTGTTCTTCTTGATCTCGAAATAATGGGCCATGCCATCCTCCACAGTCGCGCCGCGCCGGGGGTGGCGGGCCAAACATATGTTAATTTTCTCGTCTCGCCGCGCAAGACCAGATCGGTTCAGGGGAAGCGTGCGGGAGAGAAGGGCAATGGATCGATCCGTCCGATCGCGCCCGCCGGCGGCGGCGCGCCCAGTTGCGCCGCCAGCAGCCCGGAAATCGCCGGCGCGGTCTGTATGCCGAAGCCCCCCTGCCCGGCACACCAGACGAACCGGTCTTCATCGCGATCGAGGCCGAACACGGGAATGCGATCAGGCGCGAAGCTGCGCAGGCCCGCCCATTTCCGCTCGACCGCCGCCACCGGCCAGTCGACGACCGATTGCAGCCTTTCGATCGCGATGGCGACATCCAGATCCTCGGGCGCGACGTCATGCGCCGTCGTGAGAGTCTCGTCGTGGGGGCTCAGCCAGACACGCCCGACGCTTTCGCCCTTGAAATAGAACGCACCCCCGACGTCGATCACCAGCGGCAGTTCGGCAGGGACTGCCACGCCGAGGCGCAGCTGAAGAACCGTCCTCCGATACGGCTGGATCCCGAGCGGCGCGACGCCGCAAGCGGCCGCGACCTCGTCCGCCCATGCACCTGCGGCGTTGACGATCACCGCCGCGCCGATCTCCTCCGTGCCTAGCTGGACCCTCCACCCGTCGTCGACCCGGCGAGCGCTGCGTAATGGAGCGCGTGTGACCAGCGCGGCCCCTGCGCGTTTCGCGGCGCGAAGATAGGCCGCGTGGAGGCCGCCGACGTCGATGTCCCGGCACGCGGCCTCATACGCCGCTTCGCTCCATTCGGGGCGCAGGCCGGGAATTTTCGCGGCGACGGCCAACCCCGACATGCGCTCGACATCGACGCCCTTCGCCCGGAACTCGGCCACGAACGCGTCGACCGCAGCCGCATCGGAAGCCTGCCCGAGCGTCAGCGCCGTGCGCGGCGACAGGAAAGCATGATCCGAAAATTCGGGATCAGGGTTCAGCAACGTCCCCAGCGAAGCCCGCGTCAGCGGCTGTACCCGCGCCCCGCCATAGCTCTCGTGCCAGAACGCGGCGGACCGCCCCGTCGCATGATAGCCGGGCGCATCCTCGGCCTCGACCAGCATGACGCGGCGCCAGGGCGCAAGCGCGGCCGCCAGGCTCGCGCCGGCGATCCCGGCGCCGACAATCAGCACATCGGTGACGGAGGGAGGCCGGTCGGTCATGGCCCGCCGCATATCCGCTGGGCCACGGAATGCAAGCCGCGGCGCCACGCGGAACATGGTTACTCTTTGGTAAGCCATGTTGCGTAAGGGGGGCCGATGGATAGCGGCGCAATCTCGCTCGGCCTCATGGTCATTCTCGGGCTGCTGATGATTGCCGCGGCAATCAGCGACGTGCGGTCGCGAACGATTTCCAACGAACTCAACGCCGCGATGGCGCTGCTCGCCATTCCGTTCTGGATCGCCTCCGGTCTCGCGCTCTGGCCCGACATCCCGATCCAGTTCGGATCGGCCTTCCTGGTATTCCTGCTCTTCGCGGGTCTGTTCGCGGTCGGTGCAATGGGCGGCGGCGATGTGAAAATGATTGGTGCGGTGATGCTGTGGATCCCGCTGCCGTTGTTCCTGCCGATGCTGATGATCATGGCCATCGGAGGCGGCATCCTGTCCGCCGTGATGCTTATCCATATGAAATTGCGCCCTTCGGACAAGGCAGTCGAGGTGCCCTATGGGGTCGCCATCGCCGCTGCGGGCCTCTGGGCGCTTCACCAACACTATCTTAACCAGTTTCAGGTTATCGGATGACCTGAGGGAAAAGCACGACCGTCTCTGGTGGGTGCAGGAGGGCGACAACTCGTCATGGATACGCGAAAGATTATGCTGATCGTCGGCGCGCTGGTGATTGCCATCGGCGCGGCGTTCGGGGTCAACCAGATGATGCGCGGCGCGGCCGCTCCGTCGGCGCGTGCCGCCGCGGCGCCGGAAATCACCGGCCCGATGATCCTCGTTGCGACACGGCAACTGCCGGTCGGCACGATCATCGGCCCCGACAGCTTCCGATTTCAGCCGTGGCCCAAGGAACTGGTCGAGCAAGCCTATTTCATGAAGGACAAGACCGACGTGAATACGTTGGTCGGTACGGTCGTGCGCCATGCGATCACCGCCGGGCAGCCGCTCACGCAGGGCGCCCTGGTTCATCCCGACGACCGCGGCTTCCTCGCTGCGGCGCTTGGGCCGGGAATGCGCGCGATCACGGTCAAGGTTTCGCGCGAAGAGGGCGTTGCAGGCTTCGTATTCCCGGGCGACCGCGTCGATGTCATGCTCGCGCAGAAGCTGTCGGTCGATGCCGAAAATTCTTCCTACCCGGACGATGAATTGTACACAGCCGAAACGATCATCCGCAACGTCCGTGTCCTGGCGACCGACCAGCGCTACAATGCCGAGGATGAGACGGGCAAGACGCCGGTACGCACCTTCGGCTCGGTGACGCTGGAAGCGACGCCGGAGATCGCCGAGAAGATCGCCGTCGCGCAGGACATGGGCAAATTGTCGCTCGCGCTGCGTCCGCTGGCAGAAAGCGTCGGCGAACTCGAGGCCGCGATCGCCTCGGGTGCGATCGACGTCCCCGCCGGCACCGATGCCGCCGCCGAGAAGAAGATGCTGGCCGAAGCCGCCGCGCGTCCGACGGCGAACCGCTCGTCGGCAACGACCGGCGGCGACGTCTCGCGTTTCTGGGTCCCGGTGCGTGGCCGCGTCGCGTCGTCGCGCCCGCAGTCCGATAGCATGGGTGGTTATTCGCCATCGAGCGAGGGCCGCCCGGCGGCCGCGCCGACCGGTCCGGTCGTGCGCGTGACCCGGGGCGACAAGATGACCGAAGTTCCGGTTGGGGGTAAGTAAGATGAACATCAAAGCCAACTTCCAGGCGGCGGCTCTGGCACGCACCCTGGCCATCGGCCTGGTGGCAGCCACGCTGGTCGCGGCGCCTTCGCAGCCCGCCATCGCCCAGGCCGTCCAGAACGCCAGCGGCAGTCTCGAACTGTCGGTGGGGCGCGGCCGCCTGGTCAGCCTTCCCGCCACGATGTCCGACATCTTCGTCGCCAACGACGAGGTCGCCGACGTCCAGGTCCGCTCGGGCCGCCAGCTCTATGTCTTTGGCAAAAAGCCCGGCGAAACCAGCATCTATGCGACCGACTCCAGCGGCCGGGTCGTCTATTCGACCATCGCTCGGGTCGGCAACAATATCGAGACGATCGACCAGATGCTGTCGCTCGCGATGCCCGAAGCCAGCATCGTGGCGAGCCCGATGAACGGCTTCGTCCTGCTCACCGGGACGGTCCGGTCGCCCGACGATGCCGCCGAAGCCGAGCGGCTGGTCCAGGCTTTTGTCGGCGAGGAAACCAAGGTCCTCTCGCGCCTGCGCACCGCGACGCCCCTGCAGGTCAACCTGCAGGTCCGCATCGCCGAAGTGAACCGGTCGCTGGTCAAGGAAATCAGCGGCAACCTTTTGACCCGCGACACCGACGGTCCGCTCGGCAATGGCTTTCTGGGTGGGGTTTTCGGTGGCCGTCAGGCGGGCACGATCACGACCGATGCCAATGGCAACACCACCTATACGATCAACACCCCCGCGGGAACGCGTAGCCTCGCCGGCGCCGGCCGCCTGTTCGGTCTAGACCTGATCGCCTCGCTCGACATCGGCGAGCGGTCGGGCCTGGTCGCTACGCTGGCGCAGCCCAATCTGACCGCCATTTCGGGCGAGACGGCAGACTTCCTCGCTGGCGGTGAATTCCCGGTCCCGATCCCCGGTAACTTCGCGGGTACTACGATCGAATATCGCAAATATGGCGTCAGCCTCGCCTACACGCCGACCGTGCTGTCGAACGGGCGCATCAGCCTGCGCGTCCGCCCCGAAGTGTCCGAACTATCGACCGAAGGCGCGATCGAAATGCAGGGTTTCCAGGTTCCCGCGCTGACGATCCGCCGCGCCGAAACGACGGTCGAACTCGGCTCAGGCGAAAGCTTCATGATCGCGGGACTGCTGAACAACCGCTCGATCGGGGCGATCGACAAGATGCCCGGGCTCGGCGATGTCCCGCTGCTCGGAACGCTGTTCAAATCGGACAGCTTCCGCCGCGGCGAAACCGAACTCGTCATCGTCGTGACGCCCTATCTAGTCCAGCCGGTGTCGGCGAACGACATCAAGCTACCCACCGATGCGTTCCAGGATACCCACGATCTGCAACGGCTGCTGCTCAATCAGACAAGTGACGGCGTGACCGGCGGCGACCGCCCCAAACCGCGGCTCGATACCAATGTCGGCGACGCCGACCGGCCGCGCACAGGCGGCGGCAACGCCGCCCCCGGTTTCAACATCAAGTGAAGCGCTGGATTTCAGGAGCAAAGTGATGAAGAAAATCGCAACTTGGACGATCCTGGCATGCGCGACGTCGCTCGCCGGCTGCACCGGCGCCGCATATAGCAACCGCAGCCTGGAATCGGTGCATCAGCCGGTGGTCCGCAACAACCTCTATCAATTCGACGTCGCGACCGCCAATGGCGAGCTCCCCCCCAGCGAGCAGGGCCGCCTGCAAGGCTGGTTCGACGCGATGGGGGTTCGCTACGGCGACCGCATCGCGGTCGAAGACCCTTCGACATATGGGGCGACCTCGGCGCAGGCGACCGTCCGCGCGATGGTCGAGCGCCGCGGCCTGTTGCTGAGCCGCGACGTGCCGGTGACGACGGGCGCAGTTCCCGACGGATATCTGCGCGTCGTCGTAACGCGCGCGTCGGCCTCGGTTCCCGGATGCCCAAATTGGGACAGCAAATCGTCGTTGAATCCGGTCAACGCGACCTCGTCCAATTATGGCTGCGCGACCAACAGCAATCTCGCCGCGATGGTCGCCGACCCCAATGACCTTATCAAGGGCACGCGCGACACGGGGCATGACCCGCTCGCGGCGACGCGCGCGATCCAGACCTATCGGACGAAACCCCAGACCGGTGCCGGCGCATTGACCAAAACACCTACCAGCGGAGGCGGCCAGTGAACGCTCCTTTCAAATCAGCAGGACTGCGTGATCCTTTCAACGCCTTCGTCTGCGACGACGATACGCTGGAGCTGATCCGCGCGGCGGCCAATGACATGGGCTGGCCCGTCGAAAAGTGCAACAAGGGCGGCCTTCGCAATGCGGTGCAGTCGCTGTCGGTGTCGGCCAGCCCGAACATCTTGTTCGTCGACATGTCCGAATCGGGCGATCCGATCAACGATATCAACGCGCTGGCCGAAGTCTGCGAACCCGGAACGGTCGTGATCGCGGCGGGCCAGGTCAACGACGTGCGCCTGTACCGCGACCTCTTGTCGAGCGGCATCCAGGACTATCTTCTGAAGCCGCTGTCGCTTGAGCAGGTCCGCGAATCGCTGACCATGGCGCAGGCGATGCTGTCGGCCCCGAAACATGCGGACATGCATGATGACAAACCGCACCATATGCTGGGCGTCGTCGGCGTTCGCGGCGGCGTCGGCGCCTCGCTGGTCGCGACGTCGCTCGCCTGGGCGATAAGCGAACAGGGCGACCGTCAGACGGCGCTGCTCGATCTCGACGTCCATTTCGGAACGGGCGCGCTCACGCTCGACCTCGAACCCGGGCGCGGTCTGATCGATGCGATCGACAATCCGAGCCGCATCGACGGCCTGTTCATCGAGCGCGCGATGGTACGGGCATCGGACAAGCTCAGTCTGCTGTCCGCCGAAGCCCCGATCCATCAGCCGGTGATGACCGACGGCTCGGCCTTCTTCCAGCTGGAGGAAGAACTGCGCGGCGCTTTCGAGATGACGATCGTCGACATCCCGCGCCAAGTCCTGATCCCCTTCCCGCACCTTGTGTCGGAAATGGGAACGATCCTGCTGGTCAGCGACGTGACGCTCGCCGCGGCGCGCGACACGATCCGCCTTTTGTCGTGGTTCAAGCAGAATATCCCCGGCGCGCGCGTCGTCCTCGTCGCCAACAAATTTCAGAGCGCGATCGGCGAACTGTCGCGCAAGGAGTTCGAATCGTCGATCGAACGACCGATCGACATCGTCATCCCGTTCGATCCGAAACTCGTCGCCCAGGCGGCGAAGCTCGGGAAATCCTACGCCGAAACCTGCAAGGGCACCAAGTCGGCGCAGGTCTGGAACAATCTGATGCGTCTCGTCCTCGACGGCGCCGACATCGATGCCGAGGATGCGCCGGTCGCCGCCGCGAAAGGCAAATCCAGAGGCTCGCTGCTCGGCAAGCTCGGTCTGGTCAAGAAGGGCACGAAACAGGCGGCGTGAGGGCGCGCCTGACGCGCCGTCGCGATCCTCAGTGATAGAAGCGGACAACAGCTGATCATGAACCTGCCAGTCATCCTTATCATTGCCGGGGCCATCCTGGCCTTCGCCCTCCTCGTCATTCTGGTTGGCGGGCCGTCGGCGAGCAAGGCGAAGACGCGGCGGCTGGCGATGGTCAAGGATCGCCATGCGGCCTCGACCGAAGCGGTTGTCGCGGCGCAGATGCGCAAGACGATCCAGTCGGGCCGCGCGGGCGACTCGTCGCTGACCCAACTGCTGCCGCGCCGCGAAGAGCTCGAGAAAAGAATTCGCCGGACCGGCAAGAACTGGACGCTGACGCAATATATGTTCGCGACGATGATCGTGTTCGTCGTCGCCACCGGCGCGATGCTCATCGTTCGTACGCCGGTCCTGATGGCGGGACTCGTAGGGTTGCTGCTCAGCCTCGGGCTTCCCTATCTCGTCGTCGGCATGACGATCAAAAAGCGCGTCGCCGCTTTCAACAGCCGCTTTCCCGACGCGATCGATCTGCTCGTGCGCGGCCTCAAATCGGGTCTGCCCGTCACCGAAACCTTCCAGGTGGTGAGCCACGAACTTCCCGGCCCGGTCGGCGAGGAGTTCCGGGGCATCGTCGAACGCATCCGCATCGGCAACACCATGGAAGCGGCGTTGCAGGAGACGGCCGAGATGCTGGGTACGCCCGAATTCCAGTTCTTCTGCATCACGATCCAGATTCAGCGCGAGACCGGCGGCAATCTGGCCGAAACGCTGGCCAACCTGTCGGACGTCCTGCGCAAGCGGGCGCAGATGAAACTCAAAATCCGCGCGATGTCGTCGGAAGCCAAGGCGTCCGCCTATATCGTGGGCGCGCTGCCCTTCTTCGTGTTCGGCGTCGTCTGGACGGTGAACCCCAGCTATCTTGCGGGCTTTTTCGTCGAAGAACGGCTTATCATCGCGGGTATCGGCGGCCTGATCTGGATGAGCATCGGCGCCGGGATCATGGCCAAGATGATCAGCTTCGAAATCTGACGGGGGCATAGACAGTGAATAGCAGCCTCCTTCTCTCGTCGGCCTTCTCGGGTGCGCAAAGCGGCCCGACCCTGCTCGGCGTCGATGTCGTATGGGTCGGCACCATGCTGGCAGCGGTCGGCGTCTTCGCCGTATTGTTCGCGATCTACAACGCGCTGACCGTGCGCAATCCGATGACGAAGCGCGTCAAGGCGCTCAACGACCGCCGCGAACAGCTGAAAGCCGGCATCACCGCCTCGACCGCGAAGCGCCGCGCCCGGCTGGTCCGCAAGAATCAGACCGCCGACAAGATGCGATCCTTCCTAGGCAAGCTGCAGGTTCTTCAGGATAGCCAGATCAAGGAAGTTCAGCAGAAGCTCGCGCAGGCGGGCATCCGGTCGAAGGATCTCGCCGTCGCTGTGATCTTCGGCCGCATGGTGCTGCCGATCCTGTTCGGCGGCCTCGCCCTCTTCCTGATCTATTGGGTCGACATGTGGCCCGACCTGACCTCGTTCAAACGTTCGGCCTATACGATGGGCGCCCTGATCCTCGGCTACAAGGCGCCCGATCTTTTCGTCAACAATATGCGTCAGAAGCGCACTGATGCGATCCGCAAGGGTCTTCCCGACGCGCTCGATCTGCTTGTCATCTGCGCAGAGGCCGGCCTGACCGTCGACTCCGCTTTTGCGCGCGTGTCGAAGGAACTGGGTCGCGCTTATCCTGAACTGGGCGAGGAATTCGCTCTAACGTCGATCGAGCTCGGCTTTCTGACCGAGCGCCGGCAGGCGTTCGAGAATTTCGCCTATCGCGTGAATCTGGAATCGGTGAAGGGCGTGGTCACGACCATGATCCAGACCGAAAAATACGGCACGCCGCTCGCCTCTGCGCTTCGCGTGCTGTCGGCCGAATTCCGCAACGAACGTATGATGCGCGCCGAAGAAAAGGCCGCGCGCCTGCCGGCGATCATGACGGTGCCGCTGATCCTGTTCATCCTGCCGGTGCTGTTCATCGTCATTCTGGGTCCGGCGGCCTGTTCGCTGAGCGACGCGATGTCAGGCGGCACCTTCGGCGGCAAGGGCTGAACCAAGCTCACGCGCCGACCAAAGAAAGAGGGCGGAAGCAACCTTCCGCCCTCTTTGCTGTCAGGCCACGCTCTGTTCGATCGCACCGAAGATGCTGTGGTGGCGCTCGTCGTCCATCCAGATGCGGACCGTATCGCCCTTTTGCATGAACGGCGTCTTGGGCTCGCCCAGCCGGATCGTCTCGACCGTCCGCACTTCGGCGAGGCAGCAATAGCCCAGCCCGCCTTCGCTGATCGGCTTGCCGGGACCGCCGTCGGCATCGCGGTTCGACACGGTGCCCGACCCGATGATCGTGCCCGCGCCCAAGTCGCGTGTCTTGGCGGCGTGCGCGATCAGCGCGCCGAAATCGAAGGTCATGTCGACCCCCGCATCGGCGCGGCCCAACGGTTCGCCGTTCAGGTCGACCGACAGCGTCCCGTGTAGCTTGCCGTCCTTCCAGCGATCGCCGAGCGCCTCGGGCGTCACGAACACCGGCGACATCGCACTCGACGGTTTAGACTGGAAAAAGCCGAAACCCTTGGCGAGTTCGGCCGGGATCAGCCCGCGCAGCGACACATCGTTGGTGAGCCCTACGAGAAGAATCTTCTCGCGCGCCGCGACCGCGTCGATCCCCGCCGGCACGTCGCCCGTCACGACGATCACCTCGGCCTCCATGTCGCAGCCCCAGGCGGGGTCGCCGAGCGGAATCGGATCGCGCGGGGCCAGAAAGGCGTCGCTGCCGCCTTGGTACATCAGCGGATCGTGCCAGAAGCTGTCGGGCATTTCGGCGCCGCGAGCCTGCCGGACCAGCGCGACATGGTTCACATAGGCGCTGCCGTCGGCCCATTGATAGGCGCGCGGCAGCGGCGACGCCGCGTCGCGTTCGTGGAACCGCTCCTTCGGGATCGCATCATGGTTGAGGTCTTCGGCTAGCGCGGCGAGGCGCGGCGCGGCATAGGCCCAATTGTCGAGCGCCGCCTGCATCGTCGCCGCGATCTGGCCGGCGTCGGCATACCAGGCAAGGTCGTCCGAAACGACGACCAGACGGCCGTCGCGGCCCTTTTTGAGCGAAGCTAGTTTCACGAAAACTCCCTTGTCTGACGATGCGGCTGAAACCGTCATCGCCTGTCGGGAAGCGATAATCAGCGCGACGTCGTGATCGATGCGAAACAGGTAAAGCCGCTCTGGCCCGCCTGCAAGCGCCGGATATACTGAAGATAGGCCTGCGACTGATTGTAGGTCGTTCCGGGCAGTGTCTGGCCGCGAAACGCGCGCTTCACCTCCTCGCCGGTAAACGGCCGCGGCGATCCCGGAAACGCGCCCTTCGTCCCCGCCGGCACCAGCTTGCCCGCGCGGTCGATATATTGGCCCGCCGCCGTCGCACCCGGAACGGGAATCTCGCAATTCATCACCGATACGGCGGTCTGCGCGAAGGCCGGCCGGATCGTCAGCGCCGCCGACACGCCGACGGCGCCAAGTGCCAGCATCTTGCGGCGCGACGGGACGGCCTCGTCCTTCATTTCGTCATCCATCTCGGGCGGGCCGGCGGGAATGTCGCTGTTTTCCATGGCCGGCGCATAACGCAACGAAGCATCAAGGAAAAGCGAAAGACCGCCGGCGCCTGTCGGCTTCCCGCTTTGGCACAGCCTCTCCCAAAGCGTTAACAGCCGCAAAGCCGCTTGCGCCGATCCCCCGCTTCGTGCGACGCGGGCGGCGTATGTTCGATCGTCTCTCCAGCCTCGTCATCGCCCTGACGCTCGTTGTCATCGCGGCGATCTTTGCCGCGCTGACGGGGGGCGATCCCCTGTCGATCGCGCTGATGGCGGTGGCGGGCTTCGTTGCTGCCGGCACGGTTTACAGCGCCCTTCCAGCTTCCCTCCCAGACGCGCAGGGCGCGGCGCCGGCGGCCGAAGCACCGCCCGTGTCGCTTCTTCGCCACCCCGATTTCGCCCGCTGGGTCGATCAGGAAAAGGATCCGCTGCTCGGCGTGGCCGACAATATCGTCGCGATCGCCAACGATGCGGCGATCCGCCTCCTCGGCCGCCATATCGTCGGCGCCGACATACGTACCGCGATCCGCCACCCGGCGGCAGCCGAATGGCTCTCGCGCATCAACGGCGACGCCCCGCTCGAAACGATCAATCTCGTCGACTTTCCGCGGCCCGGGCAGCGCTGGACGATGCGCATCGCGACGCTGTCGGGCGGACAGCGCATCGTCATGCTTTCGGACCATTCGGCGATCGACGCCGCCGACCGGATGCGATCGGATTTCGTCGCCAATGCGAGCCACGAGTTGCGCACGCCCCTCGCGGCGATCCTCGGCTATGTCGAAACGCTGCAGGACCTGAACGGCGACGCCGACGCGCCGACACGCGGCCGCTTCCTGTCGATCATCCACCGCGAGGCCGGGCGGATGCAACAGCTCGTCATCGACCTGCTCTCGATCTCGCGCGTCGAGGCCGACCGTTTTCGTCGCCCGACGACGCCGGTCGATCTGGGTGCGATCGTCCAGACGTCGGTCGCGCAGCTTCGCGACAGCGAGCAGCCGCGCGCCAAGGACATCGTCGCGATTCTCGGCGACGCGCCGCAACCGATGCTCGGAGACGGCGCGCAGCTCGGGCAGCTTGCGCACAATATCATCTCCAATGCGATGAAATATGGCCATCCGGGAACGCCGGTCACAGTCGAGCTGGCACGCGAAGGAAACCGCGTGCGGCTCTCGGTCAGCGACGAGGGCGACGGCATCGCGCCCGATCATCTGCCGCGCCTGACCGAACGTTTCTATCGCGTCGATGAGGCGCGCAGCCGTTCGGTCGGCGGCACCGGCCTCGGCCTTGCGATCGTCAAGCATATCAGCGAGCGCCACCAAGGCCAGCTCGACATCGAAAGCGAACTGGGCAAAGGCACGCGCGTATCGGTGACCTTCCCGCTCGCCGGCTAATCGATTGTGCCGAGCAGCTCGGCAATCTGCCCGAACATCTCGTCAATCTGCGGCTTTTCGACGATCAGCGGCGGCGACAGCGCGATGATGTCGCCGGTCGCACGGACCAGCAGGCCATTGTCGAAACAGGCGTGGAACAGCTCCATCGCGCGCGCGGTCGGCGCGCCCGGGCGCGGTTCGAGCTCGATACCGGCGACGAGCCCGATGGTGCGGATGTCGATGACGTGCCGCCGCCCCTTCAGCCCGTGCGCAGCGTCCTCCCAATAAGCCGCCAGTTCGTTCGCGCGGCCGAACAGACCCTCGCGCGCATAAATGTCGAGCGTCGCGAGCCCTGTCGCGCTCGCCAGAGGGTGACCCGAATAGGTATAGCCGTGGAACAGCTCGATTCCTCCGGCTACGCTGTCCAGCACCGCATCGTGCAGCTCGCGCTTTACCGCGACCGCGCCCATAGGCACCGCGGCATTGGTGAGCCCCTTCGCCATCGTGATGATATCGGGCGTCACGCCCCACGCTCCGGATGCCGTCGCGCCGCCGACGCGGCCGAAGGCGGTGATCACCTCGTCGAAGATCAGGATGATGTCATGCTTGTCGCAAATCTCCCGCAAACGCTGGAGATAGCCGACCGGCGGCACCAGCACGCCGGTGGAGCCCGCCATCGGCTCGACGATCACGGCAGCGATCGTCTCCGCGCCGTGCAGATCGACGAGGCGCTGAAGATCGTCGGCTAGCTCGGCGCCATGCTGCGGGAAGCCGCGCGTGAAGGCATTGCGTTCGATGTCGTGCGTATGGCGCAGATGGTCGACGCCGGGCAGCCCGCCGCCGAACGCGCGGCGGTTGTTGACGAGCCCGCCAACGCTGATCCCACCGAAACCGGTGCCGTGATAGCCGCGCTCGCGCCCGATCAGCCGCGTCCGCGTCCCCTGTCCCTTCGCGCGCTGGATCGCGAGTACGATTTTCAGCGCCGTATCAACCGATTCGGAGCCGCTATTGGTAAAGAATATACGGTCTAGTCCCTCGGGCATCAGGTCGGCGAGCCGCTGCGCAAGTTCGAACGGCAGCGGATGGCCGAGCTGAAAGGTCGGCGCGAAGTCGAGCGTCGCGGCCGCCTTTGCGATCGCCTCGCTGATCTCGGGGCGGCAATGGCCGGCGTTGCTGCACCAGAGGCCCGAAGTCCCGTCGAGGATCGTCCGCCCGTCGCTTGCCCGATAGTGCATGCCGCTTGCCGAGACGAGCTGGCGCGGCTGGCTCTTGAACGCGCGGTTCGCGGTAAAGGGCATCCAGAAGGCGGAAAGTCGGTCGTTGTCACCGCGCATCGCGAACCATCTCCTCCATCCACCCGTCATCGCGAGCGAAGCGAAGCAATCCAGGGCGGTTTACGCCACTCTGGATTGCCACGCGGCTCCGCCGCTCGCAATGACGAAGATAATTGCCTGAAGCCATGACTGAAGGCTGGCAGTGCCAAACCGGACCGTTGACCGCCCCTCTGGCGCTTGGCGCCACTTCACGATAGGCTGGCCTTTCCACAAACGGGCCGGCTCCTCGGCCCTATCGGGGGCGCATGTCAGTCAATCTGGAACAATGGATCAGCGACCATAATATCGACGAAGTCGAATGTATCGTCCCCGACATCAATGGGGTGCAGCGCGGCAAGGTGCTGCCGGCGAAGAAGTTCCTCTCGTCGGTCAAGGACAAGTCGCTGCGCATTCCGGGCAGCGTCTTCATCTGCACTATCGACGGCCATTACCCCGAAGACATCGACGATATCTGGGACAAGGACCCCGACAAGATATTGATCGCGGACCCGGACACAATCTGCGTCGCGCCGGGCTTCACTTCGCCCACCGCCTTCGTGATCGCCGACGCGTTCAACCGCGACGGGACCGAGGTCGACATCGCGCCGCGAACGATCCTCAAGAAAGTGCTCGGCCTCTACGCCGACAAGGGCTGGAAACCGATCATCGCGCCCGAGGTCGAATTTTATCTCGTTTCGCAGAACACCGACCCCGATTTCCCGCTGACCCCGCCGACGGGCCAGTCGGGGCGCAGCGAGAGCGCCAGTCAGCCCTACGGGCTCGAGGCGATGAACGAATATGAGGATATCATCGATCATATCTATGACGATTGCGAGCTGATGGGGCTCGATATCGACACGATGATCCACGAAATGGGCGCCGCGCAGCTCGAGGTGAACTTCATACACGGCGATCCGCTGCGCCTCGCCGACGAGGTATTCCTGTTCAAGCGCGTCGTGCGCAACGTCGCAAAGCAGCATGATGTCTACGCCACCTTCATGGCCAATCCGATGGCGGGCCAGCCGGGCAGCGCCATGCACGTCCACCAGTCGGTCGTCGATGCCGAGACAGGGCGCAACCTGTTCGCGACCGCAAACGGCCGCGACAGCGCGGCGTTCCGCAGCTATATCGCGGGCCTTATCCGCTTCATGCCGCAAATCTCGCCGATGTGGGCCCCCAATGTGAACAGCTTCCGCCGCATGCGTCCCGACAGCTCGGCGCCGATCAACGTCCAGTGGGGCGAGGATAACCGTAGTTGCGGCATTCGCGTTCCGATCGCCGACAAGCACAACCGCCGCGTCGAAAACCGCCTGCCGGGCGCCGATAGCAATCCCTATCTGGCGATCGCGGCGTCGCTGGTGTGCGGCTATATCGGCATGGTCGACCGCATGGTGCCGCCGAAGCCGATCGCCGGCAGCGCCTACAACCGCGCGCGCACGCTGCCGCGCACGCTCGAGGCCGCGCTCGACCGCTTCGCCTCGTGCAAGAAGGTCCGCAACCTCCTCGGCGACGATTTCTTCGAAATCTTCTTCGCGGTGAAGGATTATGAGCTGTTCAACTATCAGTCGGTGGTGTCGAGCTGGGAACGCGAACATCTGCTGATGCGGGTCTGATCCGCGCGCCGGCCATGACCGACCCGCTCGCCAATAGCTATTATGCCGCCACCGCGCATCCGTGGCAGGCCCGCGCCTTCGAAGGCGACCTCGAATGCGACGTGGCCGTGATCGGCGGCGGTTTCACCGGCCTCAGCGCCGCCCTCGCCTGTGCCGAGCGCGGCTTTTCGGTAATCCTGATCGAGCGCGAGCATGTCGGTTTCGGTGCATCGGGGCGCAATGGCGGACAGCTAATTCCGGGCCTTCGCTGGACGGCATCCGAATTGGAGGCGGAATTCGGCCGCGAGCGCGCCGACGCGCTGTTCGACCTCTGTTGGCGCGACAATCGCGTGAAGGCGCGGATCGCGAAACATGGCATCGATTGCGACCTGAAGGCCGGGCATCTTGAGGCGGCCTGGACGCCGACGGATTTCGGAGCGATGCGCCGCGAGGCCGACTATCTCGCCAACCGCTTCGACTATCGCACCGAAATTGTCGAAAAGAAGGAGATGGCCCAGCATATCGCAAGCCCGCTTTATCATGGCGGCGTCCACGACCTGCATGCCGGACATTTTCATCCGCTGAACTATGCGCTCGGGATGGCCAAGGCGGCTGAGGCGGCAGGGGTCCGGATTTGGGAAGGCGAAGCCGTCCGCCGGATCGTTGAATTCAGCGACGGGTCGAGCGAACTCGTCACCGAAAGAGCGATTGTCGGGGCGCGCTATGTCATCGATGCCACCGATAGCTGGATCGGCGAGGTGGAGCCCGACCTCGGCCGCTACACCGTCCCGATCATGAACTATAATATCGCGACCGAACCGCTCGCGAATGCGGACGCGCTGCTGCCGGGCGATGCCGCAGTCGCCGACAGCCGCTTCGTGCTCAACTATTTCCGGCTGTCGGCCGACAAGCGGCTGATCTTCGGCGGCGGCGAGCGTTACTCACAAACCCCGCCGCGCGACATCGCGGCCTTCGTCCGTCCTTTCATGGCCCAGGTTTTCCCGCAGATCGGCAATGCGCGGATCGACTACGGTTGGGGCGGCGCGGTCGCGGTCACGCGGAACCGGCTGCCGCATATCGGACGGCGCGGGAACCTCTTTTTCGCCCACGGTTTTTCGGGGCACGGCGCGCTGGTGACCACGCTTGCAGGCGAGTTGATCGCCGAGGCGATGGCGGGAACCGCCGAACGCTTCGATATTCTAGCGAATCTGCCGTCGAACCCCTTTCCCGGCGGAAAATGGCTCCGCCGCCCGCTCGCCACGCTGGGGCTGCTCTGGTATGCGCTGCGCGACCGGTTGGGGTGAAGGAGCGTTATCCATGTCGAAATCGTCGGGGGTCGTCGCGCCCCGGTCGGAGGCCGAGGCCTTCTTCAGCGCCAATCCCGACATCGACTCGATCGAGATGATCTACACCGACATGGGCGGTGTGCCGCGCGGCAAGCGGCTGCGCCAGCACGAGGTGCTCGCCGTCTATGAAAGCGGCCGCATGATGCCGGGGTCGATCACCGTCGTCGACATCACCGGGCAGGATACGGTCGAAACCGGCCTCGTCTGGGAGGATGGCGACGCCGACCGCTCGATGAAGCCGATCCCCGGTACGCTCGTCCGCACACCGTGGGGCGGCGATCATGCCGCGCAATTTCTCGTCGATTTCTACGAACTCGACGGGACGCCGCACGACCTCGACCCGCGCCATGTTCTCGGCCGCGTCGTTGATCGTTTCGCCGCCGACGGCCTCACCCCCGTTCTCGCGGTCGAACTCGAATTCTACCTCGTCGACCCGCGCCGCGCACGCGACGGGTCGATCCGCCCCGCCCGCCCCGGCTATAGCCGCGACACCCCGCGCAACGTCGAGGTCTACGGTCTGCGCGAACTCGACGACTTCCGGCCCTTCTTCGACGCGCTCTACGCCGCGACCGACGTGCAGGGTCTGCCGCTCGAAAGCGCGATCTCCGAATTCGCTCCCGGCCAGTTCGAGCTGACCCTGCGCCACAAGCCCGATGCGCTGCGTGCGTGCGACGACGCGGTCATGTACAAGCGGCTCGTAAAGGCGATCGCCCAGCAACAGGGCCTCGAGGCGACCTTCATGGCCAAACCCTTTGCCGATCAGGCGGGCAGCGGCATGCACATCCACGTCTCGGTGGACGACGCGGCCGGGAAAAATATCTTCGCCTGCGACGATCCCCAAGGTACGCCCGCGCTGCGCCACGCGATCGGCGGGATGATCGGCAGCCTCGGCGACGGTTTCGCGCTCTTCGCGCCGCACGCGAACAGCTATCGCCGTTTCAAGGCGAACAGCTATGCTCCGGTCGCGCCGACGTGGGGGGTCAACAACCGCACCGTGTCCTTCCGCATCCCCGCCGGTCCGCCGCCGAGCCGCCACGTCGAGCATCGCGCGTGCGGCGCCGACGCCAACCCCTATCTCGCCGTCGCAGCCGTTCTTGGCGGCATGCACCACGGCATGGTGAGCCAGAGCGACCCCGGCCCCGCCGTCGTCGGCAACGGCTACGACCGCGACAATAGCGGCGATGATAAGCCGCCTTCCAACTGGTTCACCGCCGTCGATCGTTTCCACGCGTCAAAGCTGATGCGTGATTATCTCGGAACACGGTTCGTCGACATGTTCAGCATTGTGAAGCGCGTCGAACAGGACAATTATTTCAGCGTGGTACCGACGCTCGATTACGACTGGTATCTACGCAACGCATGAAAGTTTCAAAAATTCGCTGACCAGCGCAAAAATCCTCTTTCCAAGCCGCCCCTATTGAGTCAGCTTGACGCCACATACAGGGAGGCTGGCCATGGATTTCAACGAACTGATCAAGCAGACCCGCGGGCGTCGCTCGCTCCTTCAGGCGCTCGGCGTCGCGGCGGTCGGGATCAGTTTCGGCGGACTCGCCGCTTGCAGCAAGCAGGGCGGCAAGACGCTCGCCAACGGCGAGGAGGCCAAGCTCAACTTCTACAATTGGGACACCTATATCGGCGAGAATACGCTCGACGACTTCAAAGAAGCGACGGGCGTCGACGTCACGATGGACCTGTTCGACAGCAACGATGTGCTGTTCGCCAAGTTCAAGGCGGGCAACCCCGGTTACGACGTGATCGTGCCGTCGAACGATTTCGTCGAGCGGATGTCGAAGGCCGATATGCTGCTGCCGCTCGACCATAGCCTCATTCCGAACAAGAAGAATATCGACCCCGCCTACATCAACGTCGAATATGATCTCCAGCGCAAATTTTCGATGCCCTACACCTGGCTCGCGCTCGGCATCGGTTATCGCAAATCGAAGGTGTCGGCGACGCCCGACAGTTGGAAGGTGCTGTTCGACAGCCCCGAATATGCCGGCCGCATCGCCTGGCTGTCGGAGGCGGGCGACATGTTCCGGCTCTACGGCAAATATCTCGGCAAGTCGGTCAATGCGCTGACCGCCGCGGACATCGCGACGATCGAAAAAATGATGATCAAGCAAAAGCCCAATGTGAAGAAATTCCACGAGGACGACGGGCAGGACCTGCTGCTCAAGGGCGATTGCGACGTCGTGCTCGAATATAATGGCGACATCGCGCAGGCGATGGTCGAGGACAAGGATATCGATTTCGTCATTCCGAAGGAAGGCAGCCAGCTCAACTCGGACAATCTCTGCATCCCGAAGGGCGCCCCGCACCCGAAGAATGCGCATGCCTTCATCAACTATATTCTCGACGCCAATGTCGACAAGCATATCACCGAGACGATCCTTTATCCCACGCCCAACACGGCGGCGCGAAAGCTGATGCCCGACAGCTACCAGAACAACCCGGTGATTTTCCCATCCGCCGAGGCACTGGCGAAATGCGAATATGCGCGTTTCAATGCGGAGCTTCAGCCGCTCTACGAAGAAGCTTTCACGCGGGTTCGGGCCGCCTGACGGCCTGAAGGAGGCTCGGGGGGTGGCCGAACAGGACTGGAAATCGAACAAGGGGGGTTTCGCGGCGGTATCGCTGCCGACGCTCTTTTGGGTCATCCTCTTCTTCCTCGTCCCGATGACGATCGTCTGGCTCTACAGCTTCGGCGAAAACCGGGGCCTCACCGAGATCCAAATTTCGGGCACGCTCGACAATTACAAACGCGCGACCGAATGGCTCTATCTCACCATCTTCGCCAAGAGTTTCGCCGTCGCGGCGCTCGTCACCCTGATCTGCCTGATCGTCGGTTTCCCGGTCGCAATGGCGATCACCTTCGCGAGCGAGAAGTGGCGGCCATGGCTGCTGCTCGGCATCATGCTGCCCTTCTGGACCAATTTGCTTATCCGCACCTACGCGCTGATGATGCTGCTCGGTACGCAGGGCTTCGCGAACAAAGGACTTGGTGCCTTGTGGGAGGGAACGAGCTGGCTCAAGACGTTCGTCGGGCTCCAGCCGCTCCCGACATGGGAGCCGGTGCAACTTCTCTTCAACAATTTCGCGGTCGTCTTCGGGCTCGTCTATGTCCACCTGCCCTTCATGGTGCTGCCACTCTACGCCGCGCTTGACCGGCTCGACCGCAGCCTGATCGAGGCGAGCCTCGACCTCGGCGCTGGACATTTCCGCACGATCATGCGGATCGTCGTCCCGCTCGCGGCACCGGGCATCGTCGCCGGGGTGATGATCACCCTGATCCCCGCGCTAGGCGCCTATCTCACCCCCGACCTGATGGGCGGGACCGACAGCCAGATGATCGCGAATGTGATCGAACGCCAGTTCAAGAAAGCAAACGACTGGCCCTTCGGTGCGGCCCTCTCCTTCCTGCTCATCTATGCGATGTTCATCCTGATCGCGCTGCAATCGATGCGCCGCAAAGTGCCGGAAGCGCATTGATGGCGCTCTTCGCCCGCCCTTCGCGCGCACCGCTCGAATATAGCCGCACGCTGTGGATGCGCCTTTGGGTCGGCGCGGTGATGCTCTTCCTTTACGCGCCGCTCATCGTGCTGGTGATCTTCAGCTTCAACGACAGCAAGCGCAACGTCGTCTGGCGCGGCTTCACGACCAGATATTATGAAAAGGCGCTCGGCAATGACCAACTCGTCGAGGCGCTGTTCAATTCGCTGACCATCGCCGCGCTCGCGACAATCGTCAGTCTCGCCCTCGGCGCGGTCGCGGCGGTGATGCTCTGGCGCTTCCGCTTTCCGCTGAAGGGCGCGGTCGACGGCACCATCTCGCTGCCGATCATCGTCCCGGAGATTTGCCTCGGCGTCGCCTTCCTGATGTTCTTCGCGGCGATCGGCTGGCCGACCGACCTCGTCTGGCCATTCAACCTCGGCGCGATCACGATCGCGCATATCACCTTCTGCTTTCCGTTCGTGACGATGGTCGTCCGCTCGCGCCTTGCGAGTTTCAACCGCGAACAAGAGGAGGCCGCAAAGGATTTGGGCGCGAGCGAATGGCAAGTATTCCGCGACGTGCTGATCCCGCACATCAAGCCCGCGCTCGTGGCCGGCGCGCTGCTATCCTTCACGCTCAGCCTCGATGATTTCGTCATCACCTATTTCACCAGCGGCCCCGACACGATCACCTTCCCGGTGAAGGTCTATTCGATGGTCCGCTTCTCGGTAACGCCCGAGGTTAATGCCGCATCGACGCTCCTGATCATCATCACCGTCATCCTGACCTTCGTCGCGCTCAAGCTTCAGGGCGTGAAAGCGATAGCGGAAACCCACTGACCATGACCGACCCCGCCCACCCGATCATCCAGATCCGCAACGTGTCGAAACGCTTCGGCAGGGTGACCGCGGTCGACAATGTCAGCCTCGACATCAATTCGGGCGAATTCTTCGTGCTGCTCGGTCCCTCGGGCTGCGGCAAGACGACGCTGCTCCGCATGATCGCCGGGTTCGAACTGCCGAGCGAGGGTCAAATCCTGATCGACGGACAGGATATGGCCGGTATTCCGCCGAACAAGCGGCCCGTGAACATGGTGTTTCAAAGCTACGCCGTCTTCCCGCACATGAGCGTCGCCGACAATGTCGCCTACGGCCTCAAGATCGCGGGCGTGAAGGGCGGCGATGCCCGCGACCGCGTCGCCGAGGCGCTCGAACTGGTCAAGCTCGGCGGGTTCGAGGGCCGCATGCCCGATCAGATGTCGGGCGGGCAGCGCCAGCGGGTCGCGCTCGCGCGCAGCCTCGTGATGCGGCCAAAGGTTCTGCTCCTCGACGAACCACTCTCGGCCCTCGATGCGAAGCTGCGCGCGCAAATGCAGTTCGAACTCAGCGAATTGCAGGAAAAGGTCGGCATTACCTTCGTCACCGTTACCCACGATCAAGACGAGGCGCTGTCGATGGCGTGTCGCATTGCCGTCATCAACAAGGGCGACGTGGCGCAACTCGCGACGCCGTCGGACCTCTACGAATATCCTGCCAACCGCTTCGTCGCCGATTTCGTCGGGTCGGTGAACATCTTCGAAGGCAAGCTAGGCCTGGACGAGCCCGACAGGGCCGCCATCGACTGCGCAGGACTCGGCAAGGTTTATCTCAACCACGGCGTCACCGGCCCACATGGCGCCAATGTGTGGGTCGCGCTACGCCCCGAGAAAATCTATCTTCACGTCCCCGGCGTGGGGAAAGCGGTTAAGGCCGCGGCACAGGACGCGCCCGAAGGCCACAATTTCGCACGCGGCACAATCAAGGGCATGCGTTATCTCGGCGACATCACCCTGTTCGACATCGAGCTAGAAACCGGCGCGCGCATTCGCGTCTCGCGTCCCAACCTCTCGCGCCGCGACCAGGAGGATTTCACCTGGGGCGACAAGGTAAGCATGCACTGGCGCGCCGACAGTCCCGTGGTGTTGCTGGGGTAATTTCCAACACCGTCATTGCTTCGCTTCGCTCGCAATGACGAAAGGGTCAATGGGCCTTCTTGCCCGGCAGCAGATGCAGCACGCCAACGATCGCTCCGCCTAGCAGCAGCCCGAAGATGCCCGCTCCGCCGGCGTTGATCAGCCACTCCCATAAGCCCGCGCCCGGCAGGCCGCCCGCGACCGAATGGGCAAAATCATGGAGTCCGTGTCCGATATTGCCGATATGATATTCGTCGAGCCCGTGGAGGAAAATCTGGCCGCCCACCCACAGCATCGCCGCGGTGCCGATCAGCGCCAGCGCCGCGAGCAGCTTGGGCATGAAAGCAACCAGCCCGCGCCCGATCGCGCGGCGTGCGCTATTGCCCTCCTTCGCCATGTGAAGTCCGATGTCGTCCATCTTCACGATCAGCCCGACGACGCCGTAGACCGCGATGGTGATCGCGATCGCAACCACGGCGAGCGTCGCGGCGCGCATCGCGAAATGCTCGTCGAGCACCTCGTTCAAGGCAATCACCATGATTTCGGCCGACAGGATGAAGTCGGTGCGCACCGCGCCCTTCACCATCGCCTCTTCATGGTCCTGGTCGGCGACGATCGCGGCATCCTCGGCGAGCGTCGTCTTGTTCTTCTGCAACGAATGCAGCACCTTTTCGGCACCTTCGAAACAGAGATAGGCGCCGCCGATCATCAGCAGCGGTGTGATCGCCCATTGCGCGACCGCCGACAGCAGCAGCAGCACCGGCACGATGAAGAGCAATTTGTTGCGGAAAGACCCCTTGGTGATCCGCCAGATGATCGGCAGCTCGCGATCGGGGGTGAAGCCGGTGACGTAGCGCGGCGTCACCGCGGTATCGTCGACCACCACCCCCGCCGCCTTGACCCCGGCCTTCGACGCCGCCGCGCCGATATCGTCGATGCTCGCCGCGGCGACCTTGGCGATGGTCGCGATGTCGTCGAGCAGGGCAAAAAGGCCGGAGGGCATAGGGTCTTGATCTTTCCTGTTCAGAGGGCGCGGAGCTTGGGCATCACCTCATCCAAGGATTTGCGGATGATGGCAACCATCTCGTCGATCTGTTCGGTGGTAATGATCAGCGGCGGGCACATGACGATGCTGTCGCGAATGCCGCGTACCATCAGCCCGTTCGCGATGCAGGCGTCGCGCGCCATCGGGCCGGCGGTGCCTTCGGCCCCGCCGAAGCGCGTGCGGCTTTCCTTGTCGGCGACGATCTCGACCGCGCCGAGCAAGCCGACCGAGCGCGTTTCGCCGACAAGCGGATGGTCGTCCAGCGTCGCGAGCGCCTTGGCGAGATGCGGCCCCGTCACGCTGCCGGTACGCTGGACCAGGCCTTCGCGCTCGATGATCTCGATATTCCGGAGCGCGACCGCGGCGGCGACAGGATGGCCCGAATAGGTGAACCCATGGACAAAATCGCCTCCCGTCTTGAGGACATCGACCACATGGCTCGCGACCGCGGTGGCGGAGATCGGCAGGTAACCCGACGACAGGCCCTTCGCCATCGGCATCAGATCGGGGGTGAAGCCCATCGTCTCATGGCCCCACATATTGCCCGTGCGCCCGAAGCCGCAGATCACCTCGTCGGACACCAAGAGCAGGCCATATTTGCGCACCACCGCCTCGACCTTCGGCCAATAGCCCTTGGGCGGGATGATTACGCCGCCCGCCCCCTGCACCGGCTCGCCGATGAAGGCGGCGCAATTTTCGGGGCCGACCTCGATGATCTTGTCTTCGATCGCCTGAACGCAGGCGTCGCAAAACTCGTCCTCACTCATCCCCTGCCCTTCGCCATAGGCATAGGGCTGGCGCACATGCGCGACGCCGGGGATCGGGAGGTCGCCCTGTGCGTGCATCGCCTTCATACCCCCAAGCGAAACGCCCGCGACGGTCGAGCCATGATAGGCGTTCCAGCGGCTGATGAAGACGGTGCGCTTTGGTTCGCCCTTCAGCTTCCAATAATGGCGCACCATGCGGAAGACGGTGTCGTTCGCTTCGCTGCCCGAAGCGTTGAAGAAGATGTGCGGCAGGCGATTTTTTGTGAGGCTCGCGATCTTCGCCGCCAGCGTCACCGTCGGCGGCGTCGCCGTCTTGAAGAAAGTGTTGTAGAAGGGCAACTCGCGCATCTGTGCCGCCGCGACGTCAACCAGTTCCTCGCGGCCATAGCCGACATTGACGCACCATAGACCCGCCATCCCGTCGAGGATGCGGTGGCCGTCGCCGTCGGTGATAGTGCAGCCCTCCGCATGGGTGATGATGCGGCTGCCACCCAACGCCTCGATCTCGGCCCAGTCGGCCTGCGCGGGCAGATGGTGCGCGACGTCGAGACGGCGCAGTTCGGCGATGTCATGGTTACGGGGCATGGAAAACTCCTGAATAACTGAAAACCGTTCGCATCGAGCGAAGTCGAGATACCCCTCGGCTTCACGCTGCCATGATCGTGTCTCGACTTCGCTCGACATGAGCGGAAACGAGAGTTCCGGTTTGAATGTCAGGGAGAGAAGCTGATCCGCGCGAGATAGCGGTCGTAACGGGTGACGCGGCGGTTCATAATTCACCTCTTAACGCGCGTCCAAGCAGCTTGAAATAGGTCTGGCTTTCCGCATTGCCGTCCACCGCCCATTCGGGATGCCATTGCACTGCGAGCAACGGCGCGCCGTTCGGCCGCGCGCTGAATGCCTCGACCAGCCCGTCGGGCGCGCGTGCTTCGACAAACAGACCATCGGCGAGCCGTCCGATGCCCTGATAATGGACCGAATTCACATCGAGCGATTCCGCCCGATAAGCCGACGCCAGCATGCCGTCAGCGACAAGATCGACATGATGCCGATGGTCGAACATCGCATCGAACAATGTCCCGTCGGGCGTATGATGCCGCAGCAATTCGCCATTGGTCGCCGCATCGCGGCGCAGCGTTCCGCCGAGCGCGACATTGATGTCCTGAAACCCCCGGCAGATGCCGAACAACGGCCGCTGCGCCGCGATAACGGCTTCGACGAGGTCGCGCATCATACGGTCGCGGTCGGGATCGAACGGCCCCTCCCCGGCCTCCTCTTCGCCATAGTGCATCGGCTCGATGTTCGACGGCGATCCGGTGAGCAGCACGCCGTCGAGCCGTCCGACCACCTCGTCGGCGCGCATATAGTCTGGGAGCGAGGGGATCAGGAGCGCCGCGCAGTCGGCATGGCGCATCGCCGCCATCGCATAGCGGTTCATAACCGCTTGCGCATATTCGGCGCCGACCTGCCGGTTACAGGCGATGATGCCGAGGACGGGACGTTGCGACATGGCGCCACGCTGCCGATTTTAGCGGCGGAGCGCCAGCGGAATCTTAGGCGTGTTGCCGCGCGAAGGCGGCCGCCGCGCCGAACAGACCGGGCTGCGGGTGGGTGATCAGCTTGACCGGCAGCGCCGACATGAAGCCTTCGAACCGCCCCTTTTCGATGAAGCGTTCGGGGAAGCCCGATCGCACGAGACTGTCGCGAATGCGCAGCCCCAACCCGCCCGCGACGACGACGCCGCTTGCTCCCTGCGCCAGCGCGAGGTCGCCCGCGACGCTGCCGAGCGACAGGCAGAAGCGATCGACCGCGGCCGCGGCGAGGCTGTCCTCGCGGTCCATCGCCCTGCTCCAAATCGCCTTGTCGTCGAGCGGGGTCACCGCGCGTCCTTCCAGCATCGCCAGCGTCTCGTAAATATCGACGATCGCCGGGCCCGACACGATGCGCTCGACCGAGACGCGCCGGTGGCGTTTGCGCAGCCGCGCGAGGATTGCGTCCTCGATGCTGTCGAGCGGCGCGAAGTCGATATGCCCGCCCTCGGTCGCCTGGACGCGATAGGCGTTGCCGTCGCGCCAGACATGCGCGACGCCAAGGCCCGTGCCGGGGCCGATGACGGTAATCGTCCCGACCCCGGGAAGCGGCTCGTCGGGGCCCGCCAGCCGCTCGAAATAACTCTCGTCCGCCTGCGCGACCGCATGGCCCACGGCTTCGAAATCATTGACGAGAACATAGCGGTCGACGTTCAGCTTCTCGCCGATCAGCGCCGGGCGGATGATCCACGGATTGTTCGTGAACCGGATGATCTCGCCCCGCGTGGGCCCTGCGATCGCAATCGCAACGGCGCGCGGCAGCGCACCGCCTTGCTGCCGTTCGAAATCCTGCCATGCGGTCTGGAAGCTCGCATGATCCTTGGTGTGTAGCGTCGTCTCCTCGCCGAGCGAAACGACGCGGCCGCCTTCGACCTCGGCGATCGCAAAGCGCGCGTGCGTGCCGCCGATGTCCACCGTGACGATCTGTTCGCTCATGACTCTCCCTATCCGGTCCCGATGCCGGTGCCATTGCGGGAATGTCGCACAGCCGACAGCGATGCAACAAGGCATAGCTATGCGCGGTGTCTTGCGGAGCGGCCGGCCTACCGTCGCCGGTTTGAGGGACCCGCGCATTTTTTCCAAGGCTGCAAGAACACCGCTCCGTCTTGTGATTGTCGCCGGGAAGAGGTCCCGGTCCCGATCTCAAGAGGAAACCAATGCGCAAGACCTTGCTGGCCTCCACCTGCCTGGCCACCCTCCTTTCGACCGCCGCCCATGCCGAAACCACGATCACCACCGCGACGACGGCCCCGGTGCGCACCTCGACGATCAAGTCCGGCGCGCCCGACGATATCAAGATCACGTCGGCGGGGTCGATCAAGCCGACCGTCGCCGGACCTGCCGTAACGATCGACAGCAACCATAAGGTCGTCAACGACGGCACGATCGAATTCACCAACGTCGACGGGGCAACAGGCATTCAGGCCGGCGCCGGAACCTCGGGCGGCATCACCAACAGCGCGACCGGCAAGATCACCATCGGCGAAACCTATGCCGCGACCGACATCGACAAGGACGGCGATCTCGACGGCCCGTTCGCGATCGGCAGCAATCGCGTCGGCATCGCCACCGCGGGCGCCTTCACCGGCAACATCGTCAATTCGGGTGCGATCGCGATCGAGGGCAATGACTCGGCGGGCATCCGCCTCGGCGGTCCGCTGACTGGCAAATTCACCAATGACGGAACGATAAGCGTCCTCGGCGATCGCGCGCTCGGCGTCGGTCTGCAGGATGTGACGGGCGATGTCCGCCTTGCCGGAACCATCACCGCCACGGGTGTCGATGCGATCGGCGCCCGCCTCGCGGGCGATGTCACCGGCGCGCTCGTCGTCCAGGGCAATATCACCGCCACCGGCTATCGCGTCACCACGCCGCCCGCCGACCCGTCGAAACTCGACGCCGACGATCTCCTGATCGGCGGCAATGCCCTGTCGGTCGAGGGTGATGTGACCGGCGGCATCGTCCTCGCGGTAGCGCCCAAGGACGCGAAGCCCGACGACAAGGACGAGGATAAGGACGGAATCGAAGATGCCAAGGAAGGCAACGCCGTCGTGCGTTCCTACGGCTCGGCGGCGGCGATCAGCATCGGTTCGGCCGACCGCGACGTCGCAATCGGCGCGGTTGCCGGGACCGGCACCGGCCTTGGTTTCATCATCGACGGCGCCGTGCTGGGTGATGGGCTTTATACGGGCAAGGACGGCAATGGGATTCAGATCGGGGGCCTCGGCGGCGCGGTCGCCATTGCCGGCGGCATCGGCATCGGCAGCACCGGCAGCGTAGCCGCGAATTCGAAAGACAGGGCCGCAACGGCAATCCGCATCGGCAGCGGCGCGACGACCCCCGAAATCCGCAACTCGGGCAAGATCGAAGCGACGACCGGCGGCAAGGAAGCTGGCGCGGTCGCAACGGCGGTCATCGTCGAAGCCGGCGGCGAAGTTCCGCTGATCCGCAATAGCGGCACGATCGCCGCCAAGACCGGCGGCGACGGCGGTACGGCGCGCGGCATCGTCGATCTGTCGGGCAATGTCGACACGGTCGAGAACAGCGGCACGATCAGCGCGACCGGCGCGCTCGCCTCGTCGGACCGCAACATCGCGATCGACCTGTCGGCGAACGGCAATGGCGCGACCGTGAAGCAGACCGCGGTTGCCTCGGGCGTCACGGCTCCCAGCATCGTCGGCGACGTCCGCTTCGGCGGCGGCAACGACACCTTCGACATCGCCGACGGTTCGGTAAAGGGGAACAGCTTCTTCGGCGCCGGCAACAACAAGCTCGCGCTGTCGGGCGATGCGACCTATGCCGGCAATGCGCGCTTTGGCGCCGGCAACGACACGATGACCTTGGCCGGGACCTCGAAGTTCACCGGGCTCGCCGATTTCGGCGGCGGCGCCGACACGCTGACGATCGGCGGCACTTCGATCTTCTCGGGCACGCTCGCCAATTCGCAGGGTCTTGCGGTGTCGGTCGCCGGCGGCACCTTCGACATTGGCGGCAAGGCGACGATCGCCTCGCTGGCGGTCACCGACAAGGGCACGCTCGGCGTGCTGCTCGATAGCGGCGCGACCGGAACGGGGCTTCAGGTCACGGGCAACGCCAGCTTCGGCGAGGAGTCGAAGCTCGCGCTCAGACTGTCGAGCATCGAGCAGGCCGAGGGTCAGCATATCGTGCTGACCGCCGGAACGCTGACCGGCGCCGACAAGCTGACCGCTTCGCAGACGCTGCTGCCCTTCCTCTACAAGGGCACGCTGACCTCGAACGCCACGCAGCTGATCGTCGATGTTTCGCGCAAGAGCACGACCGAGCTTGGCCTAAACCGTTCGGAAGGCGGCGCATTCAACGCGGTGCTCGACGCCGTCGTCACCGACGAGAAGATCGAGGACGTCTTCCTCGGCATTACCGACGGCGACCAGTTCCGCGGTCAGCTCCAGCAGATGCTCCCCGAGCATGAAGGCGGCGTGTTCGAAACCGTCACTTCGGGCTCGCGCGCCCTGTCGCGCTATCTGCAGGATCCCAACGCGCCTTTCCAGGATGAAGGCAAATGGGGTTATTGGGTCAACCAAGCCGTCTGGGGCACGTCGAAGAGCGTCGGCGATACCGCGAGCTATGATGTCAGCGGCTGGGGCATCTCGCTCGGCGCCGAGATCGAAAGCGACGTCGGCAATTTCGGCGGCTCGATCGGCTATCTCAGTGGCAAGGACGGCAACGGCAGCAACGCCAACGAAGTCAGCACCAGCCAGTTCGAAGGTGCGCTGCACTGGCGTCTGCGCTCCGACGGCTTCATGGCGAACGCACGCGTCTCGGGCGCGCCGATCAGCCTGAAGGGCACGCGCATCTTCCGCGCCGAGGCCGGTGCCGAAGACATCGAAAAGACGATGAAGGGCAAGTGGGACGCCACGCTCTGGTCGGCATCGGGCTCGCTCGCCTACGACACGCGCGTCGGCGGCCTAACCCTCCGCCCGATGGTCGCGGTCGACTATTTCAAGCTGAAGGAAGACGGCTATCAGGAAACGGGCGGCGGCGACGCGCTCGACCTCACGGTCCTGAGCCGCGACAGCGACGAGCTTGCCGTGTCGGGCACGATGACGCTCGGCCTCGAATTCGGCGGCGCCGACGAATATGACGGTTGGACGCGCTTCGAACTTGAAGGCGGCCGCCGGCAGATCGTCAGCGGCGCGCTGGGCGCGACCACCGCGTCGTTCAAGGATGGTACGCCCTTCACCCTGGTTCCGGATGACCGCACGAGCGGCTGGGTCGGCCGCTTCCGCGGCATCGCCGGCAATTCGGCCTTTCAGGTCGCCGGCGAAGTATCCGCCGAAGAACAGCAAAGCCATATCGGCTGGGCGTTCCGTGCGAGTCTGCGGGTCGGTCTCTAGCCCCCCGGGGCCGACCCCGCCCGCAAGGGGGAAGCGCATCCCCTACCCACGCTTCCCCCTTGCATAGGCAGAAATGAATGGCAGAACAGATGTTAGCGACGTCCCCTCTTCTCTTTCCGGCGCCACGGTTGCGCGGTGGAGCCTGGACGCTATATGACGGCGTCATCAGGGGGGCGTATGGCGCAGGGCGAAGCGGCGCTTACCGACGGAAGATGGCGTTCCAGAGCAAGCAATCCATGACCGAGCCGCGAGATCGAACCGACGCCGCCCAGGGCATCGAAGGCGTGTTGCTTGCCAACCGCGACCGTATCGTGCGTTTCCTCGAGGTTCGCGGCGCGGGCGACATTGCCGAGGATCTGTTTCAGGATCTGTGGATGCGGCTGACCGACCGACGCATGGGGCCGATTGCGGACCCCCTTCCCTATATCATGCGCGCCGCGAACAATCTGATGCTCGACCGTTACCGGTCGGCGCGCCAGCGCGAGCTTCGCGACAAGGCGTGGGGTGAGGCGTCGGCAACGCAAAGCCCGTCGAGCGAAAGCACGCTGATTTCGCGCGAGCAGCTGGCGCTCGTTGAAAGGGCGATTGCGGCGACGGGCGAGCGCCCCGCCCGGATTTTCAGACGTTTCCGCGTCGATGGCATCCATCAACGCGATATCGCCGGCGAAATGGGGGTCAGCCTGAGCACCGTCGAAGCCGATCTGCGCAAGGTCTATGCAAAGCTCGCCGAAATCCGGAGGCAGTTCGATGCAGGTTGAACGGGCGGACGCCGAAGCGCGCGCGATCGACTGGCTGGTCCGCCAGCGCGATCCCGATTTCGCCGACTGGGACGGCTTTGCCGATTGGCTCGCCGAAGATGACGCGCACGCCGCGATTTACGACGCCGTCGCGAGCCTCGACCGCGACCTCGACGCACTGCCGCCTTCCCCCGCCCCGTCGGTGGTGATGATCCCCGACGCGCCGCGCCGGCCTTCGCGGCGCGCCTGGTTCGGCGGCGCCATGGCGGCGGCGATCGTCGGGGTGGTCAGCATCTCGGGTCTCGGCCTGTTGGGTGGCGGCGACCGGATCGAGACTCTCGCGGGCGAACATCGCACCGTCACCCTCGCCGACGGGTCGAAGATCGAGATCAATGGCGCCTCGGTCGTTGAAATCGACAAGGATCGCCCGCGCTTTGCCCGGCTGGAATCGGGCGAGGCGATGTTCCATGTCGTGCACCGCGATGCAGACCCCTTTGTCGTCGAGACGGGCGGCGCGAGGATCGTCGATCTCGGCACCGCCTTCAACGTCGTGCGCCGCGACCGTCAGACCAGCGTGGCGGTGTCAGAAGGCATCGTCCTCTATAACCCCGACCGCGACAATGTCCGGCTGGTCGCGGGTAAGGGCATCGAAGCGCGCGACGGCGACCCCACGCCGCCGGTGATCCGGGATGTCGATGTCGCGAATGTGGGCGGCTGGCGCAGCGGTTTGCTCGTCTATAACGGCACGCCGCTCGCCGTCGTCGCCGAGGATCTGAAACGCACCGCCGGGATGCAGGTGAGCATCGCGCCGGAGGCGACCGACCTGTCGTTCCGCGGCGCGCTGATCATCGACAAGAACCGCGACCGCACGATCGCCGACCTCGCCGCGCTGTCGGGGACGAAGGCCGCGCGGCAAGGCGATGGATGGATTTTGACCCGCTGACCATGCACCCGCGCCTTTCCCTCGCCATCGCGTCGATTGCGCTGTGCCTGCCCACGCAGGCGCTGGCGGCGGAGGAACACGCGTTCCACGTGCCCAAAGGCAGCCTGTCCGTTGCCCTGCCGCTGATCAGCCGGCAGGCGGGCGTCAGTATCAGCGTCGCCGATGCGAAGCTCTGGCAGGCACGCGTGAAACCGGTGCGCGGACGGATGAGCGTCGAAAAAGCGATTCAGCGTTTACTCGACGGCTCCGATGCGCGCGCGGTCCGCGTCAGCGCGACGAGCTGGCGCATCGAACGGCGCCCCGCCCGCGTCGCGAGGCCCGCTCCACCGCCGCGACCGGCGTCGCAGCCGCGAGCCCGCGAGCCATCGAACGACATGGTCGCAGCCGCGCGGGACGAGATCATCGTCACCGCGTCGAAGACCGACCTGCCCCTTTCGCATTTCGCCGGCGTCGCCACCCAATTGGATGGCGACGATTTGGCGTTTGGCGGCGAGCGCGGAATGGATTCGATTCTCTCGCGCACCGCGACCGTTTCCTCGACCCATCTGGGCTCCGGGCGGAACAAGCTGTTCATCCGCGGCATTGCCGATTCGAGCTTCACCGGCCCGACGCAATCGACCGTCGGCCAATATTTCGGCGATATCCGCCTCAGCTACAACGCGCCCGACCCGGACCTGCGCCTCTACGACATCGACAATGTCGAAATCCTCGAAGGGCCGCAGGGCACGCTCTATGGCGCAGGCTCGCTGGGCGGCATCATCCACGTCGTGCCGAAAGCGCCCGATCCGCGCGCGATGACCATCCAGGCGATCGCCGGCCTGTCCGTCACCCAGCATGGCGATCCGGGCGGCGACATCGCCGCGATCGCCAATTTACCGGTCGGCGACGACGGCCATGCGCTGCGCCTCGTCGGCTATATGCTCACCGACGGCGGCTATATCGACAATCCGCTGCGCGGACAGAATGACGTCAACCGCGTCCATGTGCGCGGCGGACGAGGCACGTTCCGCTTTGAGGCCGGCGACGGTTGGACGGTCGATTTGGGCGGCATCTATCAGGCGATCACCTCCGACGACGCGCAATATGCCGACAAGGACGCACCGCCGCTGACCCGCGCCTCGATGGTCGAACAGAATGCGACCGCGCGTTACGGCATGGGCACGATCGTCGTGATGAAGGATTGGGGCGACCTCTATTTTCAATCGTCCAACGCCTTCATCGACCATCGCCTGTTCGAACGGTTCGATGCGAGCCTGCCCGAAGCGCGGCGCGGCGACGGGGACGGTGCCGGCGTTGCCATGGGCGCGGTCGATGTCGAGCGCCTGTTCGCCCCGGTCGCGATCACGCCCATGGCCGATGTCCCGCGCGTGCTCGACCAGCATAACGACACGCGCATGTTCGTCAGCGAAAACCGCCTTTCGCGGCCCTATCACGACGGGCTCGGCTGGGTCGTCGGCGCGAGCTTCGTCAACAACCGCGCGCGGCAGGACCGCGAATATGCCTATGGTCCGCTGCGCGCGGTCCTGCCCGGCGTCACCAACCGGATCACCGAGGTCACCGGCTATGCCGAAGCGACGGTCGAAATCATGCCCGACCTGATCGCCTCGGGCGGCCTGCGCCTGTCGCACGCGCGGCTGGGCGGCGAGGCCGAGGGCGTATCCTTTGCCTTGGCAGAGGCGAATCGTGCGACGACCGCGTCGCGCAACGAAACCGACCTGCTGCCGTCGGTTTCGCTGCTGGCGACCCCGCTCGACAATGTCAGGCTCTATGCCCGCTATCAGGAGGGTTTCCGCCCCGGCGGTCTCGCGGTCGATGGCAATTTCGTGCGGCGCTTCCTCAACGACAAGGTCCGCACCTGGGAAGCCGGGATGCGTTTCGGCGATAAGGGACGAAGCCTGCTCGATGCCAGCATTTCGATCTCGCACAGCCGCTGGCGCAACATCCAGGCGGATTTCATCGACAGCAGCGGCTTTCCGACTACCGCCAACATCGGCGACGGCCGCATCACCAGCCTGTCTGGCGCCCTCGCGATGCGGCCGACCTCCGCGCTGACCTTTGAGCTTGGCGCGGTCTACAATCACAGCCGCGTCGACGATCTTTCGCCGCAAATCCTGCCGGTGTTCGCCGCGGCGCCCGCGCGGCTCGGCCGGATCCCCAATGTCGCGAGCCATGCGGTGCGCGGGTCGGTCAATTATGCGACGATGATCGGCGACGAGGATTTCCGCGTGAACGGCTGGGCGAATTATATCGGGCCGTCGCGACTCGGCATCGGGCCGGTGCTCGGCGAAAGCCAAGGCGATTATGTCGATACGGGGCTCGCGATGCGGGTCGGCAACAATCGCCGCGGGCTGTCGCTGACTCTCACCAATTTGTTCGATTCGCGCGGCAACCGCTTTTCGCTGGGAACCCCGTTCCTCGAGGGCAATGAAGGCTTCCTCACCCCGCTGCGCCCGCGCACACTGCGGATCGCGGTGGACGTGGCTTATTGAAAGCAAAGCCGCGATAACGAACAAGTTCGTAAGCCTCGCTGCCCTCCCCTGAAGGGCAGGGCGTCCTCAATCCCCCAACGTGATCCGCT